>CALANW010000151.1 GCA_937926145.1 uncultured Ruminococcus sp.
CCATTCCTTACAGATGTCTGATATTTGCTTAGGTTAGTGCATATGGGGCAGAGCCCCATTGTCGCTCTCCGCAGAGAGCGAAATACCCTAAACTGACAGCACCAAACTTGCCGCAATAGCGTAATCAGTAACAAATAAAAAAGCGCAATTCACACCCAAAAGGTAAAACAGAACGTGAGAAATCAGTTTCGTAAACCTAAAAATGTGAATTGCGCTAATTCTATATCCCTAAAACAAACTATCCTCGGCATGAAATGCGCAGAGCGAAGCGATAAGCATTTCGAGCCGACATAATATGAACAGCTATGGGATATGAACGTGAAAACAAGCGAACGTAAGTGAGCGAAGTTTTCACATAACGCAGCAACTAATAAACCACGACCGAAAAACGAAACATCATTTAAATGCCCAACCACTGCAGATATGACATTTTCACAGAGGAAGAAATACTTCACCTGCGGTTAGTTATCGTCTTAATTATGAAATCTGCACCATAAAGTATGCACCGTGCAGCAGTAATTATATTATACTAAACACCATTTAAAATTTGGAAAAGATCAAGCCGACAATCTTGAATATATTGGATTTCGGCGCAGATCTTTTCCTTTATTTTATTGGCGTTTAGTATTATAAATATTACATAGTTTACAATTTGATTTCAAAATAGGCTAAACTATTGAATTTACGTCGCTTTTATGGTAGAATTTAATATAGAAAAATACCGCAGTATGCCTGCGGAAAATGTGTAGAAAAAAGAATATAAAAGGAGAACAAATTGAAAAAAATAACTGCCCCGAAACGGCTCTGCGGCATTCTTCTTGCCGCGCTGACCGTCATTTCGGTTTCGGGGGCGAAAGTCAATGCCGCAGCAACGCTGACCGATGCAAAGCAGGGACTTCCGCTCTATTATAATTCGCTCACGGAAGATGAAAAGAACATCTATATACATCTCCGTCAGGGCGTTATGAACAACAAAGAAAAGATCGATACCATTGTTATCAAGAACACTGACAGCTATAACAAATTATGCGAGCTGATACTTTATAACGATGACCTTGCGTTCAACCTCGGCGGCATTGCGGCAAGCACGACGGGAAGTATGTCAACATTTACCCCGACCTATGCGATCGATAATTTCACATACAGCCTTATGCTGGACGAAATGGACAAAAGAGCTGAAGCTATTGCAAAAAAGGCCCGCAAAATAGAGGACGAATACAGCCGCATCGAATATATCCACGATGAGATAGCTAAAAACTGCGAGTATTTCCCCGAAAGCGACCCCGAAGCTTATGTCGGCTATACACATTATGCCTACGGCGCGCTTGTCGAGGGCAGAGCTGTATGTCAGGGCTACAGCGCAGCGTTTTCGTATGTATGCCAAAAGTCAAACATACAATGTATTACGGTCTACGGCACTTCAAGGGACGAAAACCACAGCTGGAACAAGGTCTTATGCGATGGAAAATGGTACAATGTTGACCTCACTTGGGACGATTCCGTCTCAAATTTCAAGGATAACATCAACCATAACTATTTTATGCTCTCCGACTTGGAGATAGCGAAAGACCACACCTTTAAAAACTTCGTCGGAACGGATAAGCCTGCCGATGAAACAAGGGACTGCTTCACCGAGCACGGACTTTGTGCAAACGATAACACGGAAGCGGTGAAAATGCTTGAAACGCTTCTCACCGAGCAGGCGGAAAACGGAGGTATCTCCGCAACAATAAGCTTTGCCGACAGCAGGTCGTTCCGTAACTTCGTCAAGTATATCGAATACAATGATCGCGGAAGAATGAAAAATCTGCTCAAAAGGGTCAAAAAAGCCTCGGGCGCGGATATAAAAACAGACTCGACCTGGTATTTCACAGACCAAGACCACAGAACAGTGACCTTCGTTCTCGTTTATAACGGCGCGGCGCTGAGCGATTATTTCAATTACCCCGAGCTTATAGATGAAAAGAACCTCGAAACATATAAAAAACTGGGATTAAAGATAGATATTCCCGAGAAAAAGGAAGAAAAGGCGGTGACAAAATGAGAAAGAATATCCTTACGGCTGCTGTTTCGGCAGCAATGGCATTCTCAATGATCTGTGCAGTACCGACCTTTGCCGAGCCGTACGAAATTTACATCGACACAATGATAAGAAGCGAACTGGACTTATTTTTGCAGAAGTCCGCGGCTGAACCGATGCTCCCCTATCAGTATGATGAGCTTTCAACGCAGGCGCAGAAATGCTATGCCGACATCAGAAAAGCTATTATCGCGCACAAGAATTCCGTTAAGATATCCTCGAGAATAAGCGAAAAAACGCTCCTCACCATTGCGGATATCATCAAAAATCAGGACCCGCTCACATTCGGCGGCGCTGAGATCGAATATAACGGCATAAGCACCGACAACGCTTACGCAAGGCTGACATATTCCTACACAAAGGGCGTTGAAGACAGCATTGAAAAGCAGGTCGCAAAGGAAGCCGACAAGGTCATCGCGGCTTTTGTTCCCGATGCTGATGAATACGGAAAATTCCTCGCTATACACGACCATATCACGGCGACAGCCGAAGATGACAGCGAGGATAGGGAGCTCAGCCGAACAGCCTACGGTCCTCTCGTTCTCGGAAAGGGAGTTTCAGAGGGCTACGCTTACGCTTTCCAGTACATAAGCATAAAGGCGGGGCTGACCTCGGTAGTCGTTTCGGGAACGGACGCAAACGGCAGTGTTCACACTTGGAACAAGGTCAAGGTCGGCGACAGCTGGTACAATGTTGACTGTTTCGCTGACGATACAGGCGGAAACCATAACTGCTTTATGGTGAGCGATGAAACGATAAAGCAGCTTTACACGGAAAACGGCAGCGGTGACTACCCTGCTTCGGAAGATTATGCTATTTAAAATAACTAAAGGGGCAATGACATTATGAAGAAACTTATTTCGGCATTTCTTGCACTCGCGACGGCTTTTACATTTGCGGCAGGCGTACCTGTCAGCAAGACTGTTCCCGATATTGCGGTGACAGCTTATGCGGCTGAATCAAAGTCGCTCGAAAAGCAGATGCTCCCGTACCACTACTCCAAGCTTTCGGACACGGGCAAGGCTGTTTATATTCAATTGAGAAAGGCTGCGCTCAACCATGAGAAGTCTTTCACCTACAAAAAAGCGCTCGATCAGGATCTTGTGAGCAATCTTGCCGATATAATTTTCTATGAGGATTCGCTCGCATTTAACGTAAAGGGCGTTTCATACGTTATTTATCAGGGACAGAACAAGACCGAATTCGACCTTAGCTATTCTTTCAATCAGGAATCCGCGGACAAAATGATGAAGAAAATGGACGCTGTTGCCGAAAAGGTCATTTCCAAATTCGATGAAGATACTTCGACATACAGCAAGATACTTTATATACACGATTATATCGTAGGTCATACCGTTTATGACGAATCGCTCAACTCGGCGCACTCCGCTTACGGCTCGATGATAGTCGGAAAATCCGTTTGCGAGGGTTATGCAAGAGCATTCGGATATATCTGCGCAAAGGCAGGCATAAAGACCGTCAACGTTGTCGGCAGAGCCACCGCTGATGACGGTCACACCGAGAATCATATGTGGAACAGAGTTTACCTCAAAAAGCAGTGGTACGATATCGACCTCACATGGGACGATCCCGTTATGCCTTATGTCGAAAACAAGAGCTACAAGTATTTTCTCCCCGGCAGTGCAACATTCGCAAAGTCGCATAAGCCGTGCAACACTTCGCTCTCCTATCCGAAAGCTACCGATGATACAAGTATGAACTATTATGCAAGGAAAAAGCTTGTCGCAGAGGATAACAGCAGTGCATATTCGCTCCTCGTTTCTCAGATAGCAAAGGCTGCGAAAAGCGGTCATTCCGTCGCATCGATAAAGCTTTCCGACAGCTCGGCTTTCAATAATTTCAAAAATTATCTTGAAAAGAACAATGACAGCAAGCTGTTTGATCTTCTTTCCGATGCAAACAAAAAGACAAAGTTTTCAATAGTGACCGACCGTTTCTACGGCTATGTTACCGACCAAAACTCGCTTACTGTTTCTGTCTACTTTATGATGAAGAACACAACGCTTTCGGATTATTACACCGATGTTTCGTCTGTTTCTTCCGATGAGATACAGTTCTTCAAGGAAGCAGGCATAACAAACAAAAAGGCAGCGTGATAAATTCCTATGCAGAATAAAATGAAAAGAGTTTTCCTTATCGTCCTCGACAGCGCAGGGATAGGCTATGAACCCGATGCCGACCTATTTGGTGATGTCGGAGCTGATACTTTCGGCGACTGCTTTCGGACGGGAAAGCTGAACGTTCCCAATATGCGCAAAGCAGGACTTTACAATATCGACGGCGTTTCGATGAAAGAACCCGTTGAAAAACCGTGCGGAATGTATGGCAGGCTTCGTGAAAAGTCCATGGGCAAGGACACTACTGTCGGACACTGGGAGCTTGCAGGTGTGGTTTCACCCAAGCCGCTCCCGACTTTCCCCAATGGCTTTCCCGATGAAGTGCTGAAACGCTTTGAAGAAGCAACGGGACGCGGAGTTCTCTGCAATAAGCCGTATTCGGGAACGCAGGTCATTCTCGATTACGGAAAAGAGCATCTCGAAACGGGAAAGCTTATCGTCTACACCTCAGCAGACAGCGTTTTCCAGATAGCGGCGCACGAAAAGCTTGTCCCTCCCGAAAAATTATATGAATACTGCCGCATCGCCCGTGAGATATTGACGGGAGAATACGGCGTGGGAAGAGTTATCGCCCGTCCGTTCGAGGGCGAGTACCCGAATTTTACCCGAACCGCCAACAGACACGACTTCTCGCTCGAACCGCCTGAGGATACAATGCTCGATGAGCTTAAAAATGCAGGACTGAGCACGATAGCGGTCGGAAAAATATACGATATCTTCGCAGGAAAAGGCATAACAGAGTATGTCCGCACAAAAAGCAACGACGACGGTATGGAAAAGACTATGGAGTATGCAAAAAAGGACTTCACGGGACTTTGCTTCACGAATCTTGTCGATTTTGATATGAAATACGGACATAGGCGTGATGTTGAGGGCTACACGAACGCGCTCAACCGCTTTGATGAGCAGCTCGGGCAGCTTTTGCCGCTCCTCGGAGAAGATGACTGCGTGATGATAACTGCCGACCACGGCTGCGCGCCGACATTCAAGGGCACAGACCACACAAGAGAGTATGTGCCGCTGCTTGTGATGGGCAAAAAAATTGAACCGCAGAACCTCGGAACAAAGGAAAGCTATGCGTTTGTTTCGGAACTGGTAAAACGATATTTAAATTAGGAATTAGGAATTCGGAATTATTTTGCTCCGCATATTGGTTGCAAAAATGCAAATGACGGATTTCCTATTCTATGCCGCAAAATGTTTCACAATAAACGAATACCCCTGTTTTCAACGGTTTTATCCGATGAAAACAGGGGTATTTTCTTTGTGAATATTGTGCTGAAAATCGCTGACGCGATTCGGGACGGGAAACCCGTCCCCTACAGAAAATTGCCGTAATTTTATAGGTTTTTAACGGGCGGATATGGAATCCGCCCCTACGGTTTTTGCAGCAAACTCACGGAATATAAATAATTCCGAATTCCGCATTCCAAATTAATTCTTGTCGTTTTCTTCCATAGCCGCAACAAGGCTGCGGAGTCTGATCTTTGCCGCGCCGAGGTTGTTTATTTCGTCAATCTTAAGCTGGGTGTAGAGCTTTCCGCCGCTTTCGAGGATGCCTCTTACCTCGTCCGTTGTGATAGCGTCGATGCCGCAGCCGAATGATACAAGCTGTACAAGCTGCATATCCTTCTGCGTTGTGACATACTGTGCGGCACGGTAAAGTCTTGAATGGTATGTCCACTGGTTGAGGACATCAAGCTTTGGCGTGTGACCCTTTTTGAAGATGCTGTCCTCGGTGATAACTGCGAGGTTGAGCGAGGAGATAAGCTTGTGTATGCCGTGGTTTATCTCGGGGTCGAGGTGGTAAGGTCTGCCTGCAATGACGATGATAGGCATATTCTGCTTTCTTGCTTCGTCGATCATTCGCTCACCCTCGGCTTCGATCTCCGACATATACTGTTTGAGCGCGTCCATAGCCTTAACATAAGCTGCGGCTGCCTGCTTTTTCGTGATGCCGTAGTCTTTGAGCGATTCGGAGAGGACTTCTGCCGAGTGCTTCGGGAGGTTTATGTCGATATAAGGCGAGATGAAGTTCTTATCGTTGAGTTCGGGGATATTCGCACGGAGAAGCTCGGGGTAATATGCGACAACGGGGCAGTTATAATGGTTATCGCTTTCGCCGTCGTCGATATTATAGCTTTCGCAGGGGTAGAAGATGAAGTCAGTGCCCTTTTCGAGCAGGCTGATGATATGTCCGTGCGCAAGCTTTGCAGGGTAGCAGACCGTATCGGACGGAATAGTGTTCTGACCCTTATAGTAAGTCTTTCTTGTGCTTTCTTCGGAGATAACGACCTCAAAGCCAAGCTCGGTGAAAAGCTTTGCCCAGAATGGGAGCTGTTCATAAAGTCCGAGTGCGAGCGGTATTCCGACCTTTGCCTTAGGTGTAACGGTCGGCTTTTCGTCTGCCTTTGAGAGGAGATGTCTGTACTTATATTCAAAGAGGTCGAGCGGTTCGGTGGTGCGCTTGATTCCTGCGCCCTTTTCACAGCGGTTGCCGCTGATGAATCTTCTTCCGTCGTTGAAAGTTATCATTGTGAGTGCGCAGCGAGAGCCGCAGCCGCCGCAGTTGAGCTGCTTTGACTGGTATGTAAAGTTCTCGAGAGCCTCTGCGGAGATGATATGCGAAGCCTCTTTGCACTTTTCCTTAGCGTAAAGAGCCGCGCCGAATGCGCCCATAAGTCCTGCGATTGCAGGGCGGACAACGTTCTTTCCGAGTTCCTTTTCAAACGCGCGGAGAACGGCATCGTTGAGGAAAGTGCCGCCCTGAACAACGACATTTTCGCCGAGTTCGTCTGCGGATTTCGCACGGATAACCTTATATATAGCGTTCTTGATAATTGACGAAGAAAGTCCTGCGGAGATATCTTCGACCGAAGCGCCGTCTTTCTGTGCCTGCTTAACGGAGCTGTTCATAAATACCGTGCAGCGCGAACCGAGGTCAACGGGGTGCTTTGCAAAAAGTCCGAGCTGTGCAAAGTCTGCGATATCGTATCCGAGCGCAAGAGCGAACGTCTGAATGAACGAGCCGCAGCCCGAAGAACAAGCTTCGTTGAGCATAATGCTGTCGATAGCGTGATTTTTTATCTTGAAGCACTTGATATCCTGACCGCCGATGTCGATGATAAAGTCAACATCAGGCTTGAAGAATGAAGCTGCCTTGTAGTGCGCAACGGTTTCAACGATACCGAAGTCAACGCCCACGCCTGCTTTGATAAGGTCTTCACCGTAACCAGTAACGGCAGAGGAGAGTATCGTTATTCTGTTGCCCATAAGAGCGTACATTTCCTTGAGCTTATCGGTGATAACGTCAAGCGGTCTGCCCTTGTTGGAGGTGTAGTGCTGATAAAGCAGCTTGCCCTCGGGAGTGATAAGCACAAGCTTTGTCGTTGTTGAGCCTGCGTCGATGCCGAGGTAAGCGCCGCCCTCGTAAGTGCTGATATCCTCATATTCGAGATCGCATTTCTTGTGGCGTTCAACGAATTCGTTGTATTCTTCCTTTGAAGCAAAGAGCGGATCGCCCGTGATGATATCATCGGTCATCTTGGCATTTTCGATCCTATTGATTACATCATCGAGAGAGTATTCGTCCGAAACCTCATTAGCGTGAAGTGCGCAGCCGTAAGCCATAAAGCAGGGTGCATTTTCGGGGAATATCGCATTTTCTTCGGAAAGGTGGAGCGTATCTACGAAAGCCTTGCGAAGTCCCATCTGGAATGAAAGCGGACCGCCGAGGAAGAGTATCTTGCCCTTTATCTGTCTGCCCTGCGCAAGACCCGAAACGGTCTGGTCAACAACTGCTTGGAAGATAGAAGCGGCAACGTCCTCACGGCGCGCGCCCTGATTGAGAAGCGGTTGGATATCGGATTTTGCGAAAACGCCGCAGCGCGATGCGATAGGATATACCTTTTCTGCATTTAGCGCAAGCTTATCCATTTCGTCCGTGGTAATGCCGAGGAGCGTAGCCATCTGGTCGATGAATGCGCCCGTGCCGCCTGCGCAGGAGCCGTTCATTCGCTGCTCAACGCCGCCCGTAAGGAAGATTATCTTTGCGTCCTCACCGCCGAGTTCGATAACAACATCGGCATCGGGATAGCTTTCCTTAACTGCGATGAAAGCGCCGAAAACCTCCTGAACGAACGGAAGCTCGGAAGCGGTAGCAAGTCCGAGACCTGCCGAACCCGTTATCGAAAGCCTGAACTTTGCATCGGGATATTCCTTTGCGATAATTTCAAGCTGTGACTTAACGGTTTCCTTTACCTTGGAAAAATGCCTTTCGTATTTTGAGTAAATTATCTGCTTGTTTTCATCAAGAATTACGGTTTTAACTGTGGTAGAGCCGACATCGACTCCGAGTGCATAGACTTTGTTCATTTATTCATTTCCTCTCGGTTAGTCTTTTAGTGCTTTGATTATCCTTTCGGCGATCTCCTCGGGAGTGCCGCTGCCGTCTGCGGTGAAAGCGGAGTTTTCCTTGTAAATGGGCGCTCTGCCGTCATAGATAAGGTTGAGCTCCTCCTTTGTGTTGTTCGCAACGATAGGGCGGTTCTTGTCGCCCGAAATGCGCGCATAGCAGCTTTCAAACGGAACATCGATGAAAACGACCGTTCCTGCCGAATTTGCGATATCGGCATTGACCTTGCGAAGCATCGCGCCGCCGCCGCAGGCGATAACTCCTGCCTTTTCGGAAAGCTCCCTTACAGCGTCCGTTTCGGCATCGCGGAAATAATCCTCACCCTTTTCGGCAAAGATCTGCGGAATGGGCATTCCCTGCTTTTCGACAATATAATTATCCATATCGGTGAAGCCGCAGCCAAGCTTATGCGCGAGCAGCTTTCCGACGGTCGATTTTCCGCAGCCCATAAAGCCGCAGAGAAAAACAGTTTTCTTTTTATTATTCATAGTCATCTTCTCCCGTAATTATTCCCCGTCAGCCGCCTGCGTTTCGTCAGCATATTCAAGCAGCTTTTCGGATAAGCCGTCCTCCATGCAGGTGTAAAAGACAGCAAAAAGCGTGTCCGCAAAACCGAGCAGGAACATATTCTTGTTGGTTATCACCGACAGCGCAGGAACGCTGCTCAGGATATACGATTTGAACCAGTCGGCTGTGAAAGGCGGAAGCTTTTTTCCCTTTCGCACGAGATATTTCGTTTCGAGGAACGATTCCGTTATTATCTCGCGGTAATTCTCCGCGCCCTTGTCGATAACAGCGTTGTAAAGTCTGTAAAGCTGGTCGTCCGTCATAACGTCGTCGCCGTTTTTGACGTTTTTCAGCACGGGTATGCGCACCGCAAGGCTGTAGACCATGAGCGGCAGGACTTTGTTGTATTCCTCGCTCTGCATCTGGCGGCAGGTGTAGTCGTCAATGCGAAGTCCGAGCGAGCGTATCCCGTCCGTTTCGGGGAAATTGTTGATGATTATTTTCAGTATGTCCCTTATATCGACATTGTAAAACTCGTTTTCGGCGAGCGAATAGATGTATTTTACGGAGTTATAAAGGCAAACGCCGCTCTTTACGATATAATCGGCAAGTCCGTTTATAGCCGCGCTTTCATTGATAAAATTCATTCGCTCTCACCGCCTTTTTTCAGTCCATAAGCCTCTTCACGGGTCATTCTCGTCCAGTTGTACTCCCTGACCTCGGGTTCGGGCTTTTTCGGAGGTTCTTCCTCGTCATCGTCGAATCTTCCTGCCATAAAAGCATCTGCAAGGCTGTCAAATGTCTCGGGTTTGAATGGCTTTATGATGCGCACCGAGCTTGCGTCTGCCTTTATCACCTCGGGGAGAGGTTCGGGCTTCTTTTCGGGAACGGCGGCAGGCTGAACGGTTTCCTGCGGCGACATTTTCTCCGACTTTTCAACATCTTCGGGGTAGCGGAACTGCGTCTGCGGTGTCATTCTGCCCTTTTTCACCTCGGCGCAAAGTCTGTCGGAATAATCGAGGAACTCGCCGAGCTGGTCAGCCGTAGCTTCGCCAGCCTTGATGTTCTTCTTCATATCGGAAAGGTATCTGCTCCATTCGTGGAACTCCTTTTCGTCCATAGCCTTTCCGACACGCTTGTAAAGCGCGTTGTATATCTTCTGACCTCTCTTTTCGAGTTCGGGAGGTATCTGTTCGGGTTTCTTTGGTTCTTCGGGAACGGTCGGAGCAGGTTCTTCGGCGGTCTGAACAGCTTCGGCTTTTTCAGCGGCTTTGAGCGTTTCCGCCGCCTCGGCAATTGCAGTCCTCAGAGCGTCAGCCTGCTGTCGGCAGGTCATACCCGAACTGTTTATTCGGTTGCAGAGGAAGCTTTCATCATCGGCAACGAAGAATTTTCCGCATTCTTCGCACCTGCGGAAAGCGTAGCCGTTTTTCATTATAAGGTCAAATTCAAGATCTATCACAGCCTTGAAGCTGTCGGGGAGATATACCTCAACGGGATTTTCCTCCATAGCTTCAAGCGCAAATTTCATATCAAGTTCACCCGGGCGCTTCATTCCGCGGACGAAATCATAAGCGTCCATTGCAAGCTTGTCTTTTATGTATTCGCAGTTTTTGCCCTCGGGAACGGACATATCTCCCCCAAGCTTGAAAGCCTCGGAGAAGCGGCGGTAAACAGCCTTTGCGACTTTCGCATTCATAAAAGCGGCGGTCGGTGTCAGCCCCGGGTTGCATACGGAAACGGAGGGAAGATTTTTTCCAACCATTCCAAGCTCATTCGCGGCAACGGAATAGGAAACATCGAAATATTCCTTTCGCACCTTTAAGACCTGAGCAGGATCTACAGTCTTTTCTTCGTTCGTGTCATAGATAAAAGCGAGCTTGTTCTGCGCATATTCCTGTAAGCGGACAATGTTAGTCCAGCCGTTTGAAGCCTTGCCCGACTTGAACATGGAAATGCGGTTGAAAATGGCTTCCTCGTACTTCGTCTTGGGCGAAATGCAGCGGACCCAAAGCTCGTCAAGACTGATGCGTTCGGAGTGGCAGATGTATTCAATGATGCAGTCGGTCACGATGTCGGAGTAGTCCGCGCCGATCATGGCTTCAATGTAAGGGTGGGCAGCAGAAATAACGGACTTCGCGTTGGAAACCGTGCTTGCAGGAAGATGCCCCGACTTTTTGGCGGCTCTGCCTGCGTCCATGCATCTTTCCCAGAAATATGTGAAATCAAATTCGGTAAAATGCAGCAAGGTCTTGCAAAGCTCCAGTTTGTAAAGATTATTGCTGTCCCTCACCGCAAATTGGATAAATTTTTCTGCCATTTAAAATAAAGCTCCTTTTGTAGTCCTGACATACTTACACTTAAAATAAATTATACCACATAAGTCGCGAAATTTCAATAGAAATCGTGCAATTAAATGTGTAATTACGGTGAAAACAAGTTGGACAAACCTAAGCAAATCGTCTAAGTGCTGAACAGTTTCGGTCGTTTGCTTATAAAAACAGCGCAGCCGCGAAAGTATCATCTTGACTGCGCTGGTTTGTTATACTGTATGCATCATTCCACGTCCGTCTGAGGTTCATCAAGCGCCTTTATCGCCGCCGCAATGAAATCCGCAGCCTTGTATACTTCCGATGTCGGGCGCTCCAAAAGCTGTTCCGTTTCTTTGTCAAGGCGTATGACCTTGTTGTTCTGCACCGCAGAAAGATCTTCGGGAAGTCGGGATATCTTCATTCCCGACGGGATTATTATGTACTCGGGGTCAAGTTCGAGCAGCCGCTCTTTCGTGAGCGAGATGCCCTCTTCCTCCGCAGCTGCGTTTTTGCCGAGGTGGGAGAAAAAGTCGCCGCCGAAGCTGCTGTCCGATGCGAATGCAAGCTTCGAGGACATTATATAAACGTAATTTCCGAGTATGCCGTCATAGTTTGCGAACGATCTTTCAAGCTTTTCAAAGCAGGACGAAACCGCCGCATCTTCGTTTTCATCATTTCCGCAGAAAACGCGGTAGATGTCATGGTAAAGGTCATAAAGCCCGTCCACCGATGTCGGAGCAGGGATTATAAGCACCCTCGTTCCTGCGCTTTCGATAGCGGTTATGTCCTTTTTCGCGATAGGACTGTGTGAGATAAGAAGCTCGGGCGCTGCTTTTATTATAGCGTCGGCATCGGGATTTGCCGATGAGCCGAGGTCTGCGAGCGTTGACGGCATTCCGTCAAAACTGCAATAGCTGCTCACGCCGACAAGCTTGTCCGCAAAGCCAAGCTCTGCGATTATATCCGTTATTGCAGGTGAGAGCGAACCGACCGTTTCGGGTGCGGCATTAAAAACGAGCGAGCCTATCGTCACGGGGTAAGGCTGAACTTCCTCGACCGTGACCTCCGTTACCTCGGGGACTTCCTCCTCGACCTGCGCACAGCCTGCAAAGGCTGTCAATGTCATAGCAGCCGCGAGGACTGCCAAAAAAATTTTAACTTTCAAAGCTTTCCTCCGTTCCGCCCGTAACCGTGCTTTGTGTTCCTTCGTCAAGAATAAAACCTGCGATGATATCCGCCGTTTGAAGTGTTTGCTCGGCGGCGCTTATCGATGCCGTTCCGTCACCGCGCTGTTCGCCGTAAAATGCGAAGCCTGCGTGGTTTCCACCCTCTATGACCTGCTCGGTGTAGTCGGACGGGAGTTTCGATTTTGCCTTTTCATAGCTCTTTCTGTTGAGAACGCCGTCCTCCGAGCCGTATACAGACAGAACGCGCATATCGGTATCGCTGAGGTCTTTTGACGGGAACGCCGCGAGCAGTACAACGCCCTCAATGCCGCTGTTTTCAGCCGCAAAATCAGCTGCCATTGCTCCGCCGAGCGAATGACCGCCTATGTACCAATGCTCGACCTCGGGATAAATGCTGTTGAGTCCGATTGCGGAGTTTTTCCCGAATATCGCAAGGTTGAACGGCATTTTCACAAGCAGGCAGAGAACGCCGTCGTCGGCGAGCCATTCCATAAGCGGTTCATAAGCCGTGTATTCGACCTTTGCGCCGGGGTAAAAGATAAGCCCGTATTTTGCTTCGCCGCTCGGTTCGTATGCCCTTAAACTGTCGCCGTATTCAATGACCGTGCAGTAGCTTGGACTTGCCGACATTGCCGATTCGATATCAACGGGGTAAAAATCGAGGAGATATACCATAACTCCCGCTGCGATCGCAATGACCGCAGCAATAACGGAGCTGATTATAAGCAGCCTTTTCTGTTTGGCGCTCATTTCGTATACACCTTTAAAATTTCGCCGAAATACTGACGGTGAACAGGGTCTTTCGAGTACCACTTCGTCTTGTCTTCATCGGAAATTTTCTCAAAGTCGAAATCAGCCGAATATACCTTTTTGCAGACGAAAACAAGCTCTGCTTCCTCGAAAGCTGTCGTTCCGTCTAGGAAAACGGGTGTAAGATCAGCTTCTTTAGCCTTGTCGCAGTCACGTCCCGAGTGAGCACCGCAGAATTTCAGTGCATCTTTGCGCTCGGCAGGGAGAAAGCTTACCGTGAAGAGGTCGTTTTTCTCCAAAAATCCAAAAGTATGGCGGTTGTGGCGGACAACGGCTTCAAAGATGTTCTTTCCCCACATTTCGCCAACGAAGCCCCAGCTTGCGGTCATAGTGTTGAAAGCTTTTTCATCGCCGCTCGTGATAAGAAACCATTCCTTTGAAATTTTATCCCAAGGGTTGAATTTAAGCTCGGAAATGTTTATTTCTTTAAGTTCGGACATAGCAAAATACCTCCATTTTGTAATATTTTATTTTATGCGGTAAAAATCGAATCGGTTATATTATTTTTCCGCCGCCGACAACGGTGTCGCCGTCATAAATGACGAGCGCCTGACCCTTTGCCGCCGCTCTTACGGGTGTATCGAACTTCACGCGAAGTTTGCTGTCGCCTACCGCGGTCAAAGTGCCGCTGACAGCCCGCATATTGTAGCGAATTTTCGCGGAAACTCTCATTTCGTCCTTTATTTCGGGGACGGAAATGAGGTTGATATCGTCAGCTTCGACAATATCGCTCATAAGGTCGGCGCTTTCGCCGAGCGTTACGGTGTTGAGAACGGGGTCTTTTCCGCAGACGAAAACCGGCTTTCCGAAAGCCGCGCCAAGACCCTTTCGCTGACCTATCGTGTAGTGGATATAACCCGAGTGAGTTCCCATTTTTACGCCGTCTGTGCCGATAAAGTCACCCTGTGGAAAGGTCTTTCCCGTGTGCTGTTCGATGAACGAAGCATAATCTCCGTCGGGGACGAAGCATATATCCTGACTGTCGGGTTTGCGCGCATTGACAAGACCGTTCGCCTCGGCGAGCGCACGAATTTCAGGCTTATCCATATTCCAGAGCGGAAAAAGCGTTCTCGCAAGCTGTTCCTGCGTCATATTGTAGAGGACGTAGGTCTGATCTTTGCGCTCGTCGGCAGCCTTTTTGAGCAGGTAGCGTCCGCTCGCTTCGTCATAGACCGAACGGGCGTAATGTCCCGTTGCGATGCCGTCATAGCCAAGCTCGCGCGCTCTTGCGAGCATTTTGTCGAATTTTATATAGCGGTTGCAGTTTATGCAGGGGTTCGGCGTTTCGCCGTTGATATAGCTTTCGGCGAAAGCGTCCATTACTTTTTCGCGGAACAAGTCCTTGAAATTGAAAACATAATGCTCGATGCCAAGCTTTCGGCACACGCTCTTTGCGTCCATAACATCGGTCACGGAACAGCAGGTGCGCACGTCGGGAGCTTCTTCTGTTTCGCCGTCGAAAAGCTTCAGCGTACAGCCGTCAACTTCGTAGCCTTTTTGTTTAAGTATAAGCGCCGCGGCAGAGCTGTCAACGCCGCCGCTCATTCCTACAAGAATTTTTTTAAGTTCCATTTATAACAATTCCTTAAAGCTTTTTATAGTCATATCCGCTTCTTTTTTCAGCTCGTCAAATTCATCGGGAAAACGCTGTTCAAAAACGCCGACCGTCTTAAATCCGCCAAGCTTCGCCGAGTGGAGAGCGTGGGAAGAATCCTCAAAAACGACCGTGTGCGCGATATCCGCACCGAGCATCTTTGCGGCTTCGAGGAAAATTTTCGGCGTTTCCTTTCCCTCGCCTACCTCGTCCGAGGTGAGGACGAACTGCATTTTATCGAGTATTCCCGTGTTTCGGAGCGAGCCCTGCGCAAGACCCTTTTCGTTCGAGGTCGCAACGCACATTTTCACGCCGTTTTCGGCAAGCTTATCGATGAATTCCGCCGCGCCCTCTTTGAGCTTCGCTTCGTGAAGATAGCCGTGCTCGACAAGCTGCATAATGCGCTCGCCGATAGCTTCGGGCGACATCGCAAGCGAGTAATGCTCCTTTAAAAAGTCACACGCCGAATGGAAGTGGAGCTTTTTCAGCTGAGCCGAAACACTGCTGTCATACTCAAATCCCTGTTCGGTGATGAACTGGATATCCGACTTCACCCATATATCAAGGCTGTCGAGGATAGTTCCGTCCATATCGAAAATAACAGCGGAAATTTCGCCGAGGTTTTTTATCATCATATCAATTTTACCTATAAAGCTTGTCGATTATTCTTGCGGCATAAACGCCCGAAGCCGAAGCCTGCGAAAGCGAATGTGTAACGCCCGAGCCGTCACCGAGGACATACATTCCCTTTGATTCGGTTTCAAGGTTGTCATCGACCTTTACAACGGAGTTATAGAATTTAACTTCAACGCCGTAGAGAAGAGTGTCATCATTGGCAGTGCCGGGGGCAATTTTGTCGAGCGCATAGATCATCTCGATGATATCGTCAAGCTGACGCTTCGGGATAACAAGGCTGAGGTCGCCGGGAGTTGCTTTGAGGGTAGGGTTGAAGAACATCTGGCTGAAACGATGCTCGTTGGTTCTTCTTCCTGCGATAAGGTCACCGAAGCGCTGAACAAGGATACCGCCGCCGAGCATATTGGAAAGCCTTGCGATAGATTCGCCGTAAGCGTTGCTGTCCTTGAAAGGCTCGGAGAAGTTGTTCGATACGAGCAGAGCGAAGTTCGTGTTTTCGGTGTGGAGTTCGGGGTTTGAGTAGCTGTGTCCGTTAACGGTAACAATGCCGTTCGTGTTTTCGGCAACGACTTCGCCGTAAGGGTTCATACAGAAGGTTCTTACAAGGTCGCCGTATTTCTTCGTGCGGTAAACGATCTTGCTCTCGTAGACCTGCTTTGTGATATGCTCAAAAACAGCCGCAGGGAGTTCAACTCTTACGCCGATGTCAACACGGTTGCTGCGTGTCTTGATGCCGAATTTGTCGCAAACGCCCGATATCCACCTTGAACCCGAACGTCCTGCTGCGATAACGACCTGCTTGCAGTAGATATCGTCCTCGTTTGTGCGGACGATGTAGCCGTCGCCGTCCTTTTCAACGGTTTCCGCAACGGTTTCAAACATAATGTCAACATCGTTGCGGACGTAATCATAAATGTTCTGGAGAATGTCACGGTTTCTGTCCGTGCCGAGGTGACGTACCTTTGCATCGAGCAGGTGAAGATCGTATTTGAGCGCTTCCGACTTTACATCGGAGGAAACCGTAGAATAAAGCTTCGCATCACCGCCGCCCATACGCAGGTTCACGCTGTCAACATACTCCATAAGCTCGATAGCTTCTTTCGCGCCGACGTGCTGATAAAGGTCTCCGCCGAAGCTGTTCGTGATGTTGTATTTTCCGTCGGAAAGTCCGCCTGCGCCGCCGAAGCCGTGCATTATCGAGCATGGCTTGCAGCCGACGCAGCTCTTTATCTTTTTGCCGTCAATGGGGCAGATCCTCTTTGAAATGGGTCTGCCCGAATCTATCATGCAGACCTTTGCATTCGTTTTGAGTGTAACGAATTCATAAGCCATAAAAACGCCTGCCGCGCCTGCGCCAATGACAACAACGTCGTAATCTTTTCTCATTTTAAATTTATCCTTTCAATGTAAAAAAGTTTGTCAAAACTCATATTTCACCATTATAATTGTAACGCTTTTGCTCGGTTTTGTCAATAAAATCGGCAAGGTATTTCAACGAGCGAAATATTTTTTCGGATTATCGATAAATTATTGTATGGGACGGGAAATTTGCCTAAAATATGGGCTTACAACGGGCGTATATAGGATTCGCCCCTACGGGAATTGGGGAAATTTGCGGAGCAAAATAATTCCGAATTAAATCTAATCCTTCCATAAAAAAGAAAGCGCCCTCGTCAGGGGTAAGGACGAGGGCAAAGATTATGATATAGGATTATTGGGGGATCTTCGGAATATCGGGGTAAGAATATTCCGAAGTATGCTCTTATCTGCGGCAAACGGGCCGCTGCTCACGGTCACAGGGGTGAATGACCGAAGCTTTTAATAAAAGCTATGAAAGGAAGCAGTCGGTCGGTGTGTGCGCCCTCCCGACTACGGTTATAATAATAACCTATGTTTGTGTTGCTTTTGTGAAAAAAATCTGAAATCAAGCTGAAAACAGGGCGGGGAAGCCCCCGCGGGCGGTTCGCGCCACGCTCCGCTTTGCTTCGCTTGTTTTGAAAGGAAATAGGTTTATGTTCGCGAAGAGGATTTTGTAAGACGATATGATTTGATACGCTTATCAGTGCGAACGCCGATCCTGCAAATATTTTATCATCGAAACGTCGGTGTATTTTCCGTTCCATAGATCATTCATATTGACCGACCAGTAATCGTCCACTCTGGTCATCACTCCGTCCTTGTCAACGCCTACACCGCTGTAGTGAAGGACAGTTTGATCTTTAGTCGCTTCAACAACATCACAGTTGAGCTTTGTTCCTTTCCCCACAAAACCGCAGTTTACGGAATAATAATCCACGATATCCGATGCGCCGTAATTTAGCTGAACATCTGTGGGGACTTTATAATACAGAAAAAATGTATAAAAGCTTATTGTATCAAGTTCGGCAAAGGAAATATAGCTTTCACTGTCAATTGCCGCTGCTACGGGCATCGAATGCACGGACAGAGTGTATTTTTTGTCGAAGATCCCCAAAAGTATAGTTCCTGCAATAATGACAGCTGTAATAACCGAGGTTATTACAACAATTATTTTCTGACTTTTTGTGTTCATTGGTATATCCCCTTTGAATTTTGCGAAAGCCGCCGTGCCATACCGCTCAAAAAACGACACAGCAACAGCTGTTTCCGCAAGATCGGCTTATTTTTTTCTGCTTAAAAGTCCAAGGCACAACGCACCGCAAAACGACTGTTTTTCTCATTCAAAAATATCATCCTCGGGAGCATAGCACCATTCAATGTATTGATATGCGACAAAATCGCATTCGTCTATCTTTAAACCGCTGTCGGTATTTTTCAGAACAACGGTAAAATCCTCGCTAAGATCATGATCGAGATCCCAGTTCTCACCTGCTCCGAAGGCTGTCATATATAATACAAGCGTGTTTTCGTCCGCCCTGCCCACGGAAGCTATATGTGCGGTGTCCGTCCCGAGAACGCCGCCGTCCGAGCCTGCATAGTCTGCGATATAAAGCCTGCCGTTTTCTTCATGATACAACTTTTTTAGTGTGCCATCAAGACTGCCGATCATTTTTTCGGTGAAAAGGCAGTCCATTTTTTGGTTGAGCGCATCGAGCGACATGACCTCTCCGTCGGAAACTTCATACCATGTTTTTTCCGCCGGCTGACCCTCATACATTCCGTTGTCTATCGTCTCTGTCGTTGTAACGGAGTGACTTTGGTTCGTGTGTTTGCATATATCCTTGCAGGCTATGTAGCCGTAAAAAAAGTCCTTGCTTTTTGTCAGCAGTTCCTGTATCTGCGACTTTTCCTCATCGGAAGGAATGTATTTTCCCGCCGCAATGACCTCCTCCGAAACGATCTCCGTTTCACCTGTGATGTCCTCAGATACCTCCGTGATGTCAGCTGATGCTTCCGTTATGTCGGCACTCTCCTCTGCGGATAAAACCGTTTCGACGGCAGTTGTTTCGGCATTTTCCGTTTGAGAACAGCCGCAAAGCAGTACGGCTGAAATGCAGACAGGCAGTAAACACGTTCTTATTTTTTCCATCGATATTTCCCCTTTAAATTCTGCCAAACCCGCCGTGCTGTACCATCCCAAAAGTCAGCACAGCAACAGCAGTTTCCGCAGGTTCGATTTATTTTTTCCTGCTTAAAAGTCCAAGGCATAATGCACCGCAAAGTGAAGCAACAGCAATTGCAGATGATCTCCCCTATTTGGGGGCAATCAGGGTATATGAAACCTTGTGGCTTATTGCTCCGTTTGTATTTTGCTTTTTTTCGATAAGATTTTCAAAACAACAGCCGCACCTGCTATCGCACCGATGAAATGCTGTATGATCGTGTCGATATCAAATGCACCTGCGGCGACAACGAACTGTATCACCTCTATCAAGACGAAAAATGCCAGTGAATACAGTGCGCATTTTTTAACAGTTAGATTTTTGAAAGAAAGTGCAAGCAAAACTCCCCACACAACTGCCAGTCCGATATGTCCGAAGATGAGCCATAGATTGTTGGAAAATTTTCACCTATATGAAAATACGATGCGAACGGAATGAAGTTGAACTGCCAGAAACCACGCTCACGCCTTGTCAATATCGTATCTCTTGTTATAAAAAAGTCGGACGGATTTGGCAGAAGTTTTAAATATACTGATAAAAGCATTGTGCTGTACACCGCTAACATTATCTTAAATAATTTTTTCATATACAATTCTCCTGTTATTTATAAAAGATCGTTTGAGAAGATCAGCCTTTTTCCGCTAAGTATGTGCTTACTCGGTTTTGTATCATTTCGCACACTTCGGAAGCTGATTTGCTTCCGCTCAGGTAGTATGGTATCTCATCTGTGAGTATATTTTTTATGTCCGAGCCGATAGAAGTACCTGCGCCGTTTACCGAATATATCTGCTCGAGTATATCATCATGGTATTCTTTTATCGTTTCGTCATCGAGATTCGTATAAAACAGATTCATTTTTTTGCTCAATGAATCCTCAGCCGCATACTCAAGCGCGGCTTTGTTGATAGGTATAAACGCTATATTGGTAACATTTTCGCCCGCACTTGGGTTTTCATTAACGTAGGTATTGTAAGATGTGTAGTATTTTATAAATTCAAATGCACCAGCTTTGTTTTCGGAACTTTCAAAAATTGAAAATGACACAATAGGTATAGCTATATGATAATTTGATATTTCAGACGGCAGTCCGATATGTTTAAGCTTTGCCCCCGAGCGCATAGTTAAGTCCTTGATATGATCAAAGTTTGCAATTGAAGCAGACATTATCATAAGCTTGTCCTCTTTGAACAGATCGGAAGCGCCGTTCGGATAATTTATGGCTTCGCTGCCGTAATAATCCGTAAATTTTTTCATTATGACAAGAAGATTTTCAAACCGTCCGTCGGTAAAATTGCAGGTGCTGTTGTCAAGATCGATAAATTCAGAGGAAACGATATAAGGAAAGCTGAATGAATAAGGTGAAAGGTCAAACGGAAGTTCATATCCAAGGCGTTCTGCTTTTTCACATAAATGCTCAATCGAATTATCGGTATCGTTATCCCAGTTATCCGCTTTTACAACAGCGGATTCAATATTAAAATTACGGGGCATCTGATAAAGCTTTCCGTTTATCTCCAAAGCGTCGAGGACGGGTTCAACATAGATATCACGGGAAATCTCGGGGTCGGAAGCTATGAGCTCATTCAGATCGCAGAGGATACCCTTATTGTACATCGATGTCATATCGAGCCAATCGCCGACATAAAGCAGGTCAAAGCTTCGTCCGCTCAGAATGTCCATAAGAAGCTTATCATATGATTCATATTCCTGTTTTTGTATGGTAAAGTCCTCACTTTTTTGGTTGAACATAGCTATCAGCTCATTGGATTCGCTTTGCTGAAATTTGTTAAAATAAAATTCTTCAACTTCGGACGGATAAGCCATGATAAGCGTCTCTTTGGTATTTTCGGTATCGGTATTTTCTGTATCCGCCCGACATGAAGAAAATAAAAGCAGGATCGGGATAATTAAAAATATAATTTTAGATTTCATACTCTTACCTATATAAATAAAAATTTTTGATTTTGATATCATAACTAAGGAAACGCTGATCGATACGTTTTTGTCATAGTAAATAGCTTTTTCATTGTTTTTCGTCCCTTTTTACAATAAAGAAAATTTATCACATATCCAGCCTGCATTTTAGAGCAGGTTGGATATGTAAAATATGTTATGGAAAATGATTTATTTTGCCCAAGGTTTAATCGGAAGCAGGGTCGGAGGTATAAGAATTGATCTTCATTTCAATAGCTTGTGCGGCTTCATCTGTAAGTGTAAGATCATCGAACATGGTCAATGCAGTTTCAAGTTCAGTTGCTGTTATTCCGGCAGCGGCATAATCTTCCGGAGAGTGATAATATACCCATTTGAGTGAATAAATATCACTTCCTTTGATAATTGCCGTATCGGAAGCAAAGTGCTGTGCAACAGCTTCGTCATTATCGGATAGTAAGAGATCGATCTCCTCATCTGAAAAATCGTCAGCAGAACCATTTCTCATATTCAAAAGATTTTCGCGAACAACATCATCGGATATGCCAAAATGTTTGATAAACGAATAAAGATCAGCAAATTCACCAACAGCGGTTAAATCACTTTTAGAACTGCTTGTACTGTTAAGCCAGCTTTCAAACTCCTCAACACCGACCATATTGACAAAGCTCATATCAATGTATCCAAGTTTTGCATCAACAGTTGAATAAAAATCCGAGTTAAGATCGCCGCCCTCATTTTCAAATGGAGCAGGCATTTCAATATCTATATATTCTTTATGTTCGGCAGATGTTGTTTCCGAAGTTTCTAAAATATTTTCTTCATGTTCGGCAGGTTTTGTTTCCGAAGCTGCTGAATTTTCAGAAACAGAGCTTTGAGTAATAAGCAAATCATTATCGAGTTCCGCCCGGTCGATGTTATCAATATTACCGCATGCTGTCAGCATTGTCAAAGTCACTGACAAAGCAAAGATCATACTAAGTTTTCTTCTCATTTTGAATTACCTCCGTAAATTAAGTGAATGAAATATCCGGTAAAAGAAGTTTGGGATCAATTGTATTATTTGCTGTAAGTGAAGGACCGTTGTATGTATTAGCTGTATTAACATCTAAATGCAGGTGATAAGCAGAACATCCTTTGTTACTTACTTTACCGATTTGTTCTCCTGTTTCAGCATTTTTATTGAGTGACAAATCATTATTAGATAAATCCATATGTAAAAATCTGCTCGTATATCCATTTGTATGAGTAATTGCCACACACGTTGTTACTTCGTCAGTAAAATAACCATTTTTAATTACTTTACCGGTTAAGGTATTATATACAGGATAATTTTCAATTTCACCTGTAACACCTGTAGTAATGTCAATAGCGTAATGTGTTCCGTCACTTCTTACTTTACCATATTCACTTGAAATATGTGTAGCCATATAATCTGACTTGAACATATACTCAAATGGGGAAGTTGCATTGAAAGAATACGTTCCCGAAAACTTCACATCAGATGTTGAATTATTTTTTATTCTCATCTGAAAAATGCCATTTTCATTCATTGTCATTGTTGTAGATAGCTTTCCATTTGAAACTGTATAATTTCTGAATGTATTTCGCGGTGTAAGGACTCCGATACTTACGTTTGCTGTCGTGGGAGTATAAGTCAAATTGAACTTCATCGTGTCCCCAGTAGACATATATGTTTTTATTGCTGATGTTTACGTTTGTCCTGCCTTAACTGTCCATGTCACTCTGTATGTTTTTGAGTTTGTTGCATAAGGGTCAATACCTAAAGGCACAGCCGAAACAACTTCTTCTGCGTTTTCAACAATTTCAAAACGTGTGTCAGAAGGCTCCTCACACTCGATATAGGCATTTGGTGAAATTGTGTCAGGTGAAATATTCTGCAAATTGTTCCAAGCGTATGTCGTCTGTGCCATACTTAATGCCAATGACATTGACAAAAGAGCGGTCACAATTTTTTTCATAATAATCATTCCTTTCGATTATACAATAACTTCTAAACTTGCCTTTTTAATATTCAGTAACCTATGCCGCCATAACCCCAAACGGTTCATAAACGGCAAATTCCGCCGACAGTTTTTCATAGGTTTTTGATTATGGGAAAACTGTGCGGAGGTGAACTTTGCAGCCATTGCAGTTTCCGCAAGTTCGGCTTATTTCTTTTTCCTGCTTATGACGCCAAGGCATAACGCACCGCAAAGTGAAGCAACAGCGATTGCAGATGATGTGTTTCCCGTATTCGGGCTGGAGGGTTCGGTGTCATTATAATCACCTTCGTCGGGAACGCCGCCGTCTGTGTTGTTGTCTTCCGGTGACGGTGTCCATACATAGCCCTCGTTGTCCTCCTCGGGTTCTTCATAGACCCATTCATCAATGCCCAAGAACGAGTTATCTTCTATCGGTGAATCAACGTATTCATCTACTTCTCCAGAGTGATCGTTTTCTTCATCCCAATCAATATCTTGATTAAAACCAAAATCAATAAAGCCGCTGTCTGTGTCCGAATCAATTATCGGAGTCAATACCAATTCGGCAGCCTTTACATCTTCACTTACAAAATAATTATTCAAAGAAAACTGAGTACGGTAATCCGTTGAAGATGAGTCGGAAAAATAGGACGAATAATCAAAATATACAGTTGAATCGTTCTGTAAAACTACTCCCAATTCATTGAATAAAAAGTCGCCTGTAAGGAACGCCGATGAATATCCCGAAAAAATGCTGTCGGACATTAACGTATCGTATAAGCCGTCATAATATTCTCCGGCAGAGGTGCTGACGATCTCCCATTTATTATCGCTTGTCCTGGAATACTCCGCAAAAGCAATAAATTCACCGCTCTCCGACTGTACGGGAACAATATAACTGCCGGTAAAATCATATAAGTCCTGCAAACAGGTATATGTTCTTTCAAAGTTATATGTATAATACGGCATTGCGTATTCAAACAAGATCTCAACATCTGATGTTCCGAACAGGAATCCATAGCTTTGTTCATCATCTTCAAGAATGTTGGATTCTATATCTTTTCCCTTGTTGGGTGAAGCCAGCAGATCAATTTCCTGTGCCGAAGCTCTGCACGGCAAAAGACAGATCATACAGCTTAAAGCGGTCAAAAAACAAATTTTAATTTTCATAATATCTCTCCTAAAAATTTATGTATTTTCTGTGTTTTCCGGATTTTCTGTAATCTGGATTGTTACATCGTATCTTCTGGATGAGTCTGATGACGTTATAACGCTGTATTTAAAATTCTTTTTAGAAGCACCGTTATAATTGGGATCATTGACTTTAATATACCTATTAGCTTTGTCTACAGCAGTAACAACATTGGCATGACCACTAACTCTTTTATTATCTTTAAAGGTACCCAAGGAGATCATTAGCGGCATATCTGATTCTAAGATATCTTTAATTCCCGAAACAGTTAAAACCGTTTCAGTTCGTTCAGCCGTATATGCGTTATTGGTAGCAAACTCCATTCCTGAGGGGTAATCGGAATTTCCTGCCGCCGTATTTTCTACTTTTCCTTTAGCTGCTTTCACTATGTTTGCCTGGGTTGCTGTATATCCTTTATATTTGGCGCACATCTGTATGCAGGCTGCCCAACACCAGTTTGTCTCTTTTTGTTGGTATAATGGAACATTTAAACTTGTAGAATCATAATAGTTTACAGCTTCATACATACCTGTGACCGTAATGTCCTCGGAAGTATTGTTTTTTATTCTAACAGAATATTCACCATCAGCCTTGATAGCCAAAGAATGAGTATGTGTAGATTTTTCTACAGAACTACTACGAAAAACCTTAGTAGTTCTATTAAGTACACCTATATTGATTATCCCCGTGGGATTCGGGGATATTTCCAAATTGAAGTAGAAGTAGTCACCTTCATGCAATGTTGTTTTAATGGAGCTTTGACGGTATCCATTTGCAGGAATAGTCCAATTAACACTGTAGCTTGTACGCATTACCCCATTATTAATTTGCGTACTTATCAATTGAACATCATCAAACTCCATTGAATCATCTGTTGGCTCAAATGATTCCGAAATGTCCGTGTCTTCATCTTCAAAGGATATTGTATCGGCGGCATAAACGGACTGCGACAACGCTGTGCATATCATAGAAGCCGCCAACAGGATCATAAATAACTTTTTGAATTTTTTCATTATAATAACCTTTCTCTCCGCAACAAAGGCGGAGCTTATACGTTTTTCAGCTTAGTCAGCTTGTTATTAAAAGTCGGACGGATTCGGCAGAAGTTTTAAATATACTGATAAAAGCATTGTGCTGTACACCGCTAACATTATCTTAAATAATTTTTTCATATACAATTCTCCTGTTATTTATAAAAAATCGTTTGAGAAGATCAGCCTTTTCCGCTAAGTATGTGCTTACTCGGTTTTGTATCATTTCGCACACCTCGGAAAGGTTGGTCGATTTCTTTCAAACCATTTTATTTTTTTGCTTCACTTATTTGTCTGAAGCTTTTTCGCAAGAAAGCCTATCAAAAACAGCACCATCGACAGAACCACACCGAGCAGGACATTTCCGCACTGCCCTTTGATAACAGTTGAAAACGGAAAAATATCCGCAAGTGCCTTATCATAAATTCGGTATTCGAGGAAAACATATTCTGCCGCAAGAAACAGACCGCATGCCGCAGGCAGTAGGCGCTCTGCACCTTTCAGTCCTGCTCTTTTCTGCCCGAAAAGCAGCACACCGAACATTGTCAGCATTGCGGGCATTATCACCGACATACTGCTGACAGGCTTTTCGGCAATGACTATCAGTATAATAACTGCGGCAAGAAGATCGGCGGCACATATGCCGAGGATAATATTTCGTTTATTCATTATTGAATACCTCCCTGTGGGTTTTAATGTGAACTGCTGTGTAAAGCAGTTCACATTAAATCGTTATAATTATGAAACTCATTTGATGATACTGCAGTCGAACAGATTAATGATTGAAAAAAATTTTTTGGTTGCTTTCATTAAAATCGTCCTTTCATTATACAATTAATTTTAAACTTGTTTTCTAAAAAATTCAGTAACCTATACAGCTATAAACCAAAAACGGCTCATAAACGGTAAATTCCACCGACAGTTTCCCAATGGCTTTCGCCTTTTTGAAATTTCCAAAAGCTTGTACTTATATCATAAAACTGCGCCCAATATGCAGAGCACAGCAAGATGAACGGGATAATAGATATAGAAAAACTTTTTCAGACCCTTTCCCCTCTTTCCGTTATATGTAAGCAAAAAAGGCAGGGCAAAGATCATTATCCACTGATAATTCACATTGAGCAGGGAATTTGTGAAATCTCCTGCCGAGAATACCGTTTGCAGACCAAGTATTTTTCCTGCGCTCCTTGCAACAGCTATAAAAGAGTTCGGAACGCCGAGCCTTGACATAAAGTGGATAGCTTTAAGCGGAAGCTGAAAAACGAACACCGCGAAATACACCGCGCAGTATGCGGAATACCACACGGCAAGGCGGCATTTATTGTCACGGCAAAGATAAAACAGCACTATCGCCGAGGTAAGGATAACATTCCCCTCCATAAAGCCGAACGCTCCGAGCGCCGTGAAAATTATCCTCTCCGCATCGCATAATATTGGTATCGAATTCAGCGGCGCGAGTACAGCATCGAACTGCTCCCATACGATAACAAGCATAAAAAGCGCCGCCTGCCAGCCTGCATAAAGGAATATGTATTTTATGCGCTTGGCTTTGTCGCCTTTGCTCTGTTCGAGAAGATAGACGAAAAGCGTTCCGAGAAATATCGAAAGAAAGATATTGTTGCTGAAATAAACCGACTTCAGTCCAAAATAAATTTCAGCGAGCGGCGGCAGAACAGCTTCGATAAGCACCATGCAAAGGCTCATTTTCCACAGCCTTTTCAGATACTGCCTTTTGTCGCGCGAATGACATATTCCCTCTGCGGCGCAGAAGAAGAATATCGGCGCAGACATTCGCCCTATCCACCGAAACCATATCGGCATATCGGGGATAAATTCTCCGATATGGTCGATAGTCATAAATATCAATGCGAGAATTTTAAGTCCTGTGGTCGTCATAGTTTTTTATCGGTACAGCTTTATGCTCTCAGCAATGTTCGTACATTCTCCGTTTGTAACAGCTGTGCTGTCGATATCGAATGCGATGTATGCCCCGAGCAGGCTGTCGTAAGCAAGTATTCCCTTGTTGTATTTTTCGCCGTTTCCCTCAGTGATAACGTCCGAATAATATACCTCTGTCAAAGCAGTTTCGCCGGTTTCCGAAGAGCTTACGACATCGTATTTCTCTCTTATATCAAAGCAGTAATCATTTCCCAACGCTATCTGATTATAAATTGCATTGGGAACAAGCTCCTCGCCGCGCAGTTCCTGCGGAATAATGTTATATCCGACCAGACCGACACAGTTTTCGTTTTCGTCAAAAATATAATAGGGTGAAAACACGCTTGCATAGGCTTTGGAAATATCGTCATTACTTTTTTCTTCGGTATGCCACCTGTCGGGCAAAAGAAAGCTGACAGTGATTTTTTCGATGTCAAGGACTGCTTTGTTGTAGTCCGTCTTTTCGTCATTCCCCGATGGGAAAATAACAGTTCTTTCTGCAAAACCGCTGTTCAGATCAGCTGCTGTTTCCGTATCAGTTGATAAACTTGTTTCGGAAGTATGGGTAAAATTGTTTGTATCTATATCCTTTGAGCAGCCCGAAAACAGCAGCATCGTAATAAATATTACAGTCAAAATGTTTGCAGTATATTTATTCACTTTAATTACCTCCAACTATCATTTAAATAAAGGAAGGGTAAACCAACCGTAAAACAAAATATGTTTAAAACGGTTGGTTTACCGTTATTTTAGGTTGATTTTATCTGTACTGTGCCAACGTCAGGGTTATTATACGACGAATTATCATAGTAATAATGGAGGATCTTCTTCCAGGTGTAATTGTATTGGGTAGCCAAATATTCACTGCCATTTTGTCTTAATCGACCTGTTCCCTTACCGGTAGAACTGGATGTTCCCGCAAAATATGAGGAATAGAACAATTTTCCGTTTGTTCCGGTACTGCTTACCATATAATATCCATCCAAGTCATCCACTGCATTTTGGATTGCTTTGGTTTTAGTCGATGTTGTAGCAAGTGTACTTTTATATGCAACATCTCCATACTTTATATCGCAGCCGTATGTTTCACGGTATGTACCGGCTTCTGCCCACCATCCACACATCTTTATTGCCATAATATTGGCTTTTAATGCAGCATCGGAGTATCCCATATTTCCGATTTCATTACATGTGACATTGACAATAAAATCTGTAAAATCTTCATTATAATGAATATCCCCGTTTTCATCCATAACATCAATGGTTGAAGGTTCAGAAACATATGAAATTAATCCGTATCCTATTCCATAAACAGCGTTAGCAGAGTATTCAGAATATGAACTATCATTGAAACCGCACATAGCTCCAATTCCCCATCCATTGCTATCTCTTACAAGTACAATTAGATGATTACTAATACCATCTTTAAAGTAACCGTTATCTTCTTTTACTTGGGTATTGATTTTAACAGAGTAACATTCATAGTTGTTTTCGTTCTGAAAAAATTTTTGAAGTTCCGGATAAACTTTAGGAGCATATGAATTGCTTACTTTCTGTACATTAAGAACATGCGCATTATTTATTGTCAGAACGCCAACATTGTTAGTAACATTGTTTGGATTATTTACAAATGAGTAGTAATCTTTTCTGACAGACTGAGTATAGCTTGAAACCCAATTACTCCAGTTTCCCGAATTTATGTTTTCAAAGTAGTCATAAATAAGCTGTTCCTGTGCGGAGTATAAATTGGATTTGATCTGTGTATTAATGTCTACAGTGTTATTAGCAAACGCATTTACTTCACCAATTGAAGAAAATAAAGTCATTGCTGCCATAATATTTGATATTATATATATTTTTGCTGCTTTCATAATAACAATTCCTTTCAATTAAACAATAACTTCTGAACTTGTTTTCTAAAATATTCAGTAACCTATGCCGCTGTAAACCCAAACAGTTCTCAACGGCAAATTCCGCAGTTAAAAATCCTCCTATCCCTCCTCCCCATAAAAAATTTTTGTAAGGCAATTATAATTATTAATTATTTGAATTTAGTTTAATACGTTCTGGTTACAGAATCGGAAACATTTTCACTTGAACCGTTTCTGTTTATGGTAGCTGTTACGCTTAAAGTATAGGTTTTGCCTTTGGTTACACCCGATGCTTTCTTTATGGAAGATAAAGAGTCTCCCGATGAAGATAGATTGCTCCAAGATGCTATTACCGTTCCGTTGTCATCGGTAAGGGTCATTGTGCAGTTAGTTATGCTTGTCGTACCCGATCCGCCCGTTATCATGACCGAGCAGGTCGCTTTACCGGAAGAAAAGCCCAATGAAAGCTTTGTTGGGTTTGTGTCGGAATAACATGGCTGTATCTGATCGGCAAATGCAGTGACCGACATCATTCCGAGCATAAAACACGACAGCATTAATGCGATCAGGTATTTTATTTTGTTTTTTATAAAAACCACTCTCCTTGATAAAATTGCCTTACATATATTAAAACGACAATTTTATCCGATTTACTACAACATTTTTCAAGATTTTATATTTTCGGCAATTTTAACAATTTCTTCTTCTGAAAGTTGTGCAGTAATGAGATAAGAGTGCCTTTCATCATACCATATCAACATACTGTAATCATTTTCATCGTCCGATTTATAAAAATAGTAGGTTGTATCGTTTTTGTTTATTTCTTTATAGCTGTGTCTTTCGTTATCAACAGTTAATGAAGTAGCATCGGCAAAGCTGTAATCAAAATAAAGCTTTATCTCATCGTCCGTTTCATAGATCATAAGCTTTTCAATCCCCAGATAATTGACCGTTCGCAGTTCATATCCCTCGGGAATATATCCCGGCTCTATGGAGTAGTCAAAATCCATATCATCGGAATCAAAGCTGCCCTGATATGTGTATTTGTCGTGTGTTGAAAATACATCTCTGACAACATTGCTGACGGCGGCATAAACCTCATGCTGTGTGAGCAGACCGCCGAAAGAAATGCCCATTACCGCCGCCGCTGTGACTGCAAATTTACAGATGACCTTAACAGCCACACGGCTTTTTTCCTTTATGCCAATGCTCCTGCGCAGTTTTTTCATGTTATGCTCAAACTGCGGTGAAAAGCTGTGCGGTTCGGTATTTTGCTCCGCTTCGTCAAGTTCGAGCCTCATGGATTCTATCAGTGCTTCTTTGATAACAGCGTCCCAAAGGCGTTCGTTCGCTCCCTTACTTAAAGGCATAACCATTCTCCTCCAATTCTGCTTTTAAAATAGCTTTTGCTCTGTAAATGCGCATTCTGGCATTATCCTCGGTAATTCCGAGCAGCTTGGCGATTTCGTTGTTGCTGTACCCATACAGATATTTGAGCGATAATGCGTCACGGTATTTGTCGTCCATTCCGTTGATAACGTCCAGAATAAAATTTATTCCAACGGTCGAAAGGACTTCATTGATATCGGGCATTTCAATATTTTCTGCGGATATCTCTTCGTCAAGCGAAACATTCTTATCGGATTTTTCCCTGCGCAGAATATCATAAGAAGTGTTTCTAACTATAATAACGATGAAAGAAGCCGTTTTGCTACAAATCGGAGAAGAAATTTTAAAAATATTTTTTGCTATCTTTACAAAGCTTTCCTGCACCGCTTCTTCGGCGAGTGCGGAACTATGTAAGATCGACATCGCCTTTTGCATCATCATGCTTTTGTAATGCTCGTATATCTCTGTAAATTTTTCCTTATCGCTCGGTTCATCTATGAGTGTAAGATAGAAGCTCAACATAATTATCACGTTCCCACAAATTTTTATACTATCTATACATAATATACCATATCTGTAAATAAAAAACAAGAGAATCACTAAGTTGTGATGCTCTTGCCAAAATAATTACGAATAACGCATTAGTTTCCTGCTTGCTCATCAAGCGTCTTGCCATAGCTCGGGAGAAAATTTTTGACGAAATAATCAGCCTCGGGCATAGCCATTTCCTCTATCGAGAGGAGTGTCGCCCTTTCCGCACTCACGAAGTCGGAATTGCCCGTCACACGCTCCTCGATGCATTTTATCAGCGCCGAAAGCTTGTCTGCGGCTTTCACCAAGCGCCAAAGCTCGCGCTCTTCGTCCGAGGTGTTTTCATCGGGGGACAAAAGCGGCGAGATTTCGCCCTGCATTTCCTCGGGGAGCATCGAAACAAGTCGGTTTTTCGCATTGTCCTCGACCTGCTTATAGGCGGAGCGTATCTCGGGACTGCCGTATTTCACGGGAGTGGGCAGATCGCCCGTTATTATCTCGGTAACATCGTGAAAAACACCGAGCAGAGCGCATCTTTCGGCGTTGTAGCTTTTGCCGAAATAGGTATTTCCGATGACCGCAAGGCTGTGCGCTATCATCGCCGTTTCAAGGCTGTGTTCGGAGATATTTTCGTTCCTTGTGTTGCGCATAAGTCCCCAGCGGTTTATAAGCTTCATTCGTGAAAGCATTGAGTAAAACTGATTTTCCATTCCGATCTCTCCTTTTGTGTTTATTCTATCACAAAAGGAGCTTTTTTTCAAGCTTTTGCTGTCCGATAAAACGTACAGCGCAATATTTGTGCAAAAAGCACCGAATTTCGATATTGATTTTATGCAAAACAAGAAAATGTTATCGAATAACGATAAAAAGGTATTGACAAATGATATCTGACGTGCTATCATACTGTCAAAGGGAAAACCTCGGGGTGATATCCCGCATACAGAAAGGAACGGTCATTATTATGAACAGTAAGAAGAACAAAAAATGGACAGATACAATGTCGCTCACGCTTTCAAGGGTCATCGTATGGGTGCTTGCGGTGATATTTGCCGCCGCAGTTATTTACGCTACGGTTTCGCTCATCTCATCATCGTGGGGGCCGCTCGCAATGGTGTGGGATATGGGACTTGACCCCGTGGGATTTTATATAGCTTTTTATGCCTGCGCAGTGCTTGCGTTCACGGCGCTTTTCTTCCTCAATAAGCTTCTCTCCAACATAAGTCGGGAGAAAGTTTTCATCGAGGAAAATGTCAAGCTTATCCGGATCCTCTCGTGGTGCTGTTATCTTGTCGGTATCGTCCTCGCCGTTTACAGCATTTGGGCATATCCTTTCATCGTAATTGCGGCGGCAGCGGCTTTCTTCGGACTTATAATCCGTGTGCTGAAAAACGTCTTTGCAAAGGCTGTTCAGATTCAGGAAGAGAATGAGGGAACGATATGAACCGAGCAAGTATATTGAAGAAAGGTGACTTAAATGGCTATAATAGTTAATCTTGATGTTATGATGGCGAAGCGCAAGATCTCCTCGGGCGAGCTTGCGGAAAAGCTTGATATTACCCCTGCTAACCTCTCGATACTCAAAACGGGCAAGGCGAAAGCGATACGCTTTTCCACCCTCGACAAGCTCTGCGATATCCTCGACTGCAAGCCGGGCGATATCCTCGACTTTGAAAGGAGCGATGAAGAATGACCCCCGATGAACTTTCTGCGAATTTACCCGAAAATGATCTTCCCGAAGAAGAGATCGTGCAGAGTGAACTGACCGAGCATACAGAACCGAGCGAAAACACCTCCCCCGAAAATGAAACTCCGCCTGCGGAAAAGCCGCCGTTCTGCTCGACTGCCGAGAGCGTTTTTGCACTGATATTTTTGTTCACGGGATATACCTTTATAAAGCTTTTTTTACAGCATAGCTGTGGAATCGCCGCCGCACTTTTCCTTGTCGCTGTGCTTGCTTTGTCGGCAGTATTGGCAAAGCTCCGCAAGGCTGACGGGAGCAGGTCGTCAAAGCTTTACTTCGTTCTGACGGCAGTTTTTTCCATCGGAACGGGCGTGAGCGCAAACGGACTTATACGGTTTATGGCGTTCTGCTTTGCGGCTGTATATTATGCGATGTGGGCGTTCGCACTGAACAATCCCGAGTGGAAAGGCTTCGGCGAAAGTGCTTTCCATAGCGTTGGCGAAGCAGTTTTCGGCGTGCCTAAGCGCAATTTTACCGCCTGCCCGAAAGCCGCCTGCGGAATTTTCCGCCGAAAAAGCGGCGCGAAAAATGTCGGATATGCCGTTGCAGGACTTATGCTCTCACTGCCGATAACGGTCGTTGTGTGCATACTGCTTATGAGCGCCGATGACGGCTTCGAGGATATGCTCGGACGGATCTTCGACAGCATAAGCCTGACGGGAGTGTGGCTTTTCCTCCTCGGTCTGCCCGTGTCGTTCCTGCTGTTCGGCGTTATCTTTGGCGCAGTTTCCTCAAAGGGAAAGCTCCGCACGGACGAGGCCTTGTACGAAGCGAAAAATGAGAAAATGCGCTTTGCACCGCCTGCCCTCGTCTGCGCATTTACCGCGCCGCTCCTGATAGTCTATGCGCTGTTTTTCTTCTCACAGCTTGGCTATTTCATCTCCGCATTCGGCGGAGTTCTCCCCGAAAAATTCAGCGCATCGGAGTATGCACGAAGAGGATTTTTTGAGCTTTGCGCAGTAGCAGTGATAAACCTCGCCGTTATTGCCGCCGTCAATGCATTCTGCCGCAGGGACGGAAAAAATACCGCGCTCAAAACCGTCACGGTCATTCTCTCAGTGTTCACACTTATCCTTATCGCGACCGCCGAAAGCAAAATGTTCCTCTATATCGACCGCTTCGGACTGACCTCAAAGCGCGTATATACATCGTGGGCAATGTTTATCCTCGCGGCAGTGTTCGTGCTTATAATAATTTCACGCTTTAAAAAGTTCCGTGCGGCAAGCGTAGGTGCGGCAGTAATAACTATAGCTTCGCTCCTGCTCTGCTTCTGCAACGCAGACGGACTTATCGCAAAGTATGACGCAAAGCTTATCGAAAAAGGCGTGATGACAACATTCCCAGATGACCTCTCCGCAGATGCCGCACCCACTATAAGAGAATGTCTGGACAGCGAAAACCAAGACCTCGCCGATGCCGCAAAAACCAGCCGTATCCGCCTTATGACGAAAGTTTCCCAAAAGGAATGGTTCGAGAATACCGTGAGTGATATTATAGCTTTTGAGTCGTTCAAAGAGAGATAAAATTTTTCAATTTTTGTTATATAATATTGACAAAATATTTCGTTTATGGTAAGATTTTGTTATAATAATTCGCTTGGGGGAAATAAAATGCAGAAAATTCTATGCTTACTGTGTGCGCTTGTGATCGCTGTCACCGTTCTGCCGTTGTGGTGCTTTGCGGCGAAAGACGAAAAGTCGGAAAAGGTCGAGCTTTACGGCAACAAAATTTCCGTCAATGCAAAGCAGATATGCTTTGTAAAGGGTACGGAAGAGAACGACAGCCTTTACGGCAGTCATTATGGTGAGAATTTCAAAAAATACTATTATGTCGGCGAAAATACAGTCGATATCAAGGAGGTTGCGGAAAAGCTCCCGAAACTGCAGAACCTTGTCGTTATAAGGGCAGATGTCAGCAACATATCCTATCTTAGCAAGCTCGACGATTTTGTATGGCTCGGTCTGCACCAGTGCAGCGGTTCGGAGGATCTTTCCTTCCTGAAAAAGCTCACGGGGCTGAAAAAATTCCGCTACACAAGCACATGGGCGGATAAGGTCTGCGAGAGCATAGACCCCGTCTCCCACTTGAAAAATGTGACGGAGCTTTATCTTGATGTAAGAGCGTCTGCGATAAAGGATATCGCTCCGCTAAAAGGGCTAAAAAGGCTGAAAACGCTGGAGCTGAAAAACATCGGCGGTGACGATGTTGCTTTGATAGGCAATTTCAAAAAGCTTCGCTCCCTTTCTGTTGACCTCACCTCGGAAAGAACGGATATGTCTTTCCTTTCAAAGCTTGACGATCTCGAAACGCTCGATGTCTCGGGAAACACGACCAACCTCAATGCCGCCGCCAAGACCAAGATGAACCGCCTGCGCAGTCTTTCCGTCGACTCAAACGACGATGATCTTTCATTTATCGGAAGCCTTGCGCTGGACGAGCTTTCACTTTCCTATGTAAAAAGCTCTTTCACTGATGGAATGAGAAACCTTGCAGGACTTAAAACACTTCGGCTCATGGATATCAACAACGGCAGAACGTATGATATGTCCTTTATAAAGGATCTGAAAAGCCTTGAAAATCTTTTTATCATGGGCTGCAATGACGTGCGCCTTTTCGGGAATAAGAGCCTGAAAAATGTTTCGATATGGCTTAGTAAATTCACGGATATGATAAACATCAAAGGCTGTGAAAACATTGAAAGCCTGCAGATATACAACAATAACGCCTCATTCAATGTGAACTGGATAGAGGGAATGGATATAAAGGAGCTGAGCATCTCGGACGGTTCATTCTGCGGAATAAAAAATATGCAGAAGCTCTCAACGCTGAAAAAGCTCAAAAAGCTCACGCTCGATTTCACGGGCATTTCCGACGAGACCGCCAAGGCAATAAAAAAGGCACTCCCGAAATGTGAGATCGAAGTCTGCGAACTTGGCCACGGTGATTACATAATAACAAAATATTGAGAATAACAAAAACCGCCGACCGCGTAAAGGTTATCCCTTTTACACGGTCGGCGGTCTTATTATATCTGTATGAAAAATTCACCCGGAATATATTTTTTCGCAACGGGCGGATATGGAATCCGCCTCTACGATTTTTGCTGCGAATTAACGGAATATAAATAATTCCGAATTTGTATGCAATGCACGGCATTGCATTACGCATTACGAATTACGCATTGGATATTGATTTTCCCGTATAGAGCTGATAGTATCTGCCCTTTTCTTCGATAAGCTTATCGTGAGGACCTCTTTCGATGATCCTTCCCTGTTCAAGAACCATGATGCAGTCGGAATTCTTTACGGTCGAAAGTCTGTGCGCGATAACGAATGTCGTTCTGCCGTACATAAGTCCGTCCATACCTCTCTGAACGAGCGCTTCGGTTCTTGTATCGATAGAAGATGTTGCTTCATCAAGGATAAGTGCGGGCGGGTCTGCTACTGCGGCACGGGCGATCGCAAGGAGCTGACGCTGACCCTGCGAAAGGTTTGCGCCGTCGCCTGTGAGCATTGTATTATAGCCCTCGGGAAGTCGCTTTATAAAGCTGTGGGCATTTGCAAGCTTTGCGGCTGCGATACATTCCTCGTCGCTTGCGTCCAGTCTGCCGTAGCGGATATTATCCATGACCGTACCCGTGAAGAGGTGCGTATCCTGAAGAACGATGCCGAGCGAACGGCGGAGGTCGGCTTTCTTTATCTTATTGATATTGATGCCGTCATATCTGATCTTGCCGTCCTGAATATCATAGAAGCGGTTGATGAGGTTCGTGATAGTTGTCTTTCCTGCGCCCGTGCTTCCGACAAATGCGATCTTCTGACCGGGGTCTGCGGAAATTTTTATATCATGGAGGACGATCTTGTCATCGGTATAGCCGAAGTCAACGCCGTCAAAGACGATGCGTCCTTCAAGCTTTGTATAGGTAACGCTTCCGTCCTCGGAGTGAGGGTGCTTCCATGCCCAGAGACCTGTTCTTTCTTCACATTCGGAAAGAGTTCCGTCTGCGTTTTCTTTTGCATTGACAAGCTCAACATAGCCGTTGTCCGTTTCAGGCTTTTCATCGATAAGGTCGAATACACGCTTTGCGCCTGCCATAGCCATAATGACCGAGTTCATCTGCTGGCTGATCTGAGTGATAGGCTGGCTGAAATTCTTGTTGAGTGTGAGGAACGAGATAAGCGTACCGAGGGTAAGTCCCGTCACGCCCGAGAGTGCGAGGACTGCGCCGAGGATAGCGCAGAGAACATAGCTGATATGACCAAGGTTATTTGCGATAGGCATAAGAATGTTTGCGAACTTGTTTGCGTTTTCGGCGCTTGCACGAAGCTCATCGTTGATAGCGTTGAAGTTCTCCTTTGCCTTTTCTTCGTGGCAGAATACTTTGACGACTTTCTGACCTTCGAGCATTTCTTCGATATAGCCGTTTACCTTGCCGAGGTCTTTCTGCTGCTTGATGAAGAATGTCGATGACTTTCCGCCGAGCTTTGCCGAAACGAGGAACATTACGCCGACCATTAAAACAGTCAGTATTGTGAGCGGAATATTCAGCACTATCATACTTACAAAGCTCATTAATACGGTTATTACCGAGTTGATGAGCTGTGGGATACTCTGTCCGATGAGCTGGCGGAGAGTATCGATATCGTTCGTGTAGATAGACATTATATCGCCGTGAGCGTGGGTGTCGAAATATTTTATCGGGAGAGTTTCCATGTGCGAGAAAAGGTCGTTTCTGAGGTTTCGGAGCGAACCCTGCGAAACGTTTACCATTATTCTGTTGTAAGCGTATGAGGTAACGATGCCGACTGCATAAATGCCGATAAGCTTCAGGATAGCTCCTGCGAGCGGTCCGAAGTCGGGTTCAAGTCCTGCAGCCTTGTCATTTACGAGCGGAGTGATGTAATCATCGACAAGGCTCTTCATAAAGAGTGTTCCGTAAAGTGTTGTTATCGCTGTGATGATGATGCAGATAACAACTATTATAAGGTGTACTGTATAGTTTTTGAAAAGATACGAAAAAACACGTCCGAGGGACTTTGTGTCCATATTCTTCATATTTTTCATATCCATTGGGGGTCTTCCGTGTGGTCCCGGCATAAATTGATCTCTCCTTTCCGTCAGTCTGCCGCAGGTGCGTCAAAGTCGCCGCTGCCGCCTGTCTGTGCATCGTAGATCTCTTTGTAGATCTCGTTTGTTTCAAGAAGCTTTTCGTGAGGAGCGAAGCCGCTTACCTTGCCGTCATCGAGGACAAGCACTCTGTCAGCGTCCTTAACAGAGGAAATACGCTGGGAAATAATGATCTTTGTTGTTCCGGGTATTCTCTGTGCAAAGGCTTCACGAATTTTTGCATCGGTCGCAGTATCGACCGCACTTGTCGAGTCGTCGAGGATAAGCACCTTCGGGTTTTTGAGGAGCGCTCTTGCGATGCAAAGACGCTGCTTCTGACCGCCCGAAACGTTGCTTCCTCCCTGCTCGATATAGGTGTTGTATCCATCGGGGAAGCGTTCGATGAATTCATCTGCGCAGGCAAGTCGGCAGACCGCGCGGCACTCTTCCTCGGTAGCATTTTCATTGCCCCAGCGGAGGTTGTCAAGGATAGTTCCCGAGAAAAGAACGTTCTTCTGGAGAACTACCGCAACGCTGTTTCGGAGAGCTTCAAGGTCGTAGGACTTAACGTCCTTGCCGCCGACATAAACGCTGCCGCCGGTTACATCGTAAAGACGGCTGATGAGGTTTACAAGGCTCGATTTGCCGCAGCCCGTTCCGCCGATGATGCCGATAGTTTCGCCAGCATTGATGTGGAGATCGATATCTTCGAGGACATTTTCGCCGCTGCTGTGAGCATAAGCGAAGTTGACGTGGTTGAAGTCGATGCGTCCGTCAGCAATGTTCGTATCGGGAGCTTCGGGGTTAGTGATATCGGGTTCTTCCTTGATAACTTCAACGACACGCTTTGCACTTGCTTCGCTCATCGTGAGCATAACGAAGATCATCGAAAGCATCATAAGCGACATAAGAACGCTCATAACGTAGGAGAAAAGCGATGTAAGCTCGCCCGTTGTAAGGCTGCCCGCAACGATGAACTTCGCACCGAGCCAGGAGATGAGAATGATGCAGAAGTAAACAACGAACATCATTATCGGGCTGTTGAGAGCGATAAGGCTTTCTGCCTTGACGAACATCTTATAAATGGAGTTGGAAGCATTTTTGAACTTTGTCGTTTCGTGATCCTCACGGACGAAAGCCTTTACAACACGGATAGCCGAAACGTTTTCCTGAACGCTTGCATTGAGGTCATCGTACTTCTTGAATACAACTTCAAATATCTTTGATACCTTTCCGATGATAAGGAAAAGAGCCGCTCCGAGGAAGATGAGCGCAGCAAGGAATATAATGCTCAGTCTGCCGTTGATAGCTATGCACATTATAAGGCTGCATATAAGTGTGAAAGGCGCTCTTACTGCGATTCGTATAACCATCTGGAATGCGTTCTGAATGTTCGTAACGTCCGTTGTCATACGGGTGATAAGTCCTGCCGTACTGAATTTATCGATGTTGGAGAACGAGAAACGCTGAATGTTGTCATACATAGCATGACGAAGGTTGCAGGCAAAACCCGTTGATGCGGTCGCAGCATATTTTCCTGCGAGAACGCCGCTTGCAAGGCTCAGAAATGCAACGATTATCATAATGATGCCGTATTTTACAACAGCGGACATATTTCCTGCCGAAATGCCGTCATCGATTATCTTTGCGGTGATGAGCGGAATGATCACTTCAAAAAGAACTTCGAGAGCGGTAAAGATCGGTGTCAGTATCGTGTCTTTCTTATACTGTTTGATCTGTGCCATAAGTGTTTTTATCACAGCACATACCTCCTTTTGGGTATTTTTTTATATTTGCGAGCATAATTTCCAGTCCTCGGCTGATAACAGGGATATCTTCGGCGGGAATGCCCTCGATCAAAGCATTGTCAAGGCTGTTCATATCTTCTTTGAGAAAAACGGTGAATTCGGCAGCTTTCGGCGTAAGCTCAAGCTGTTTCTTTCGGTCATCGCCCTCAACGGATATCATCTGAAGATAACCTTTCTGTTTCAGTCCTTTTAAAAGAAGCGAAACAGAGGCTCGGGACGTTCCGAGTATATCGCAGAGATCGGTCGAACAGAAATCGCTGCCCTTGTTTTCGTGGATATACATTATGCAGAAGCACTGCATCGGTGTAAGCTCCAATTGTTCGCTTGTTGTGCGGCAATGGGCATCTACCGTTGCCGATATCTGTCGGATATAGCCCAGAATTTTTTCCTCTTTCAATTTTAACGCTCCTTTCTTTATAAGATCTGCCTGCAAAAATATTTTTTGAATGTAGTTATATTATATCAGCATTGAGATTGTTTTAAAAGCAAATATTTGTAATTTAAAATAGTTTGTTTTATTAACAATTAAAATGATAAACAAAAATATGCAAAAAGTGAAGCGTTATACTTGTTAATTCTGACGAACTCCATTGTTAGAAAATATATATATTTTTGTTTATAAATAGTCATAATTTGGTGATATAATAATTTATAAGTATAACTGCGGAAAGGAGCGTTTTTATGCCGTTAAAACAGATCGACCGAACTGATGACGACCGCCTTAACTGGCGCTATCAGGACAAGACCTATAACGAAATGTTCAAGGCATGGCGGAGAAGACGTAAGGATTCTATTGGCTTTTATTATGTCAGCAAGCCGAATGAGCTTACCTACCTTGACGGCTACGGCTTTGTGACGGATTATCCCGAAGCTGCCGAAAGAAACGCTCTGCGCAAGGTTATGAATGTCATCGGCGTAACGATGATAATTCTCAGCGTTATCGACCTTTTGTATAAATATGCCGTACCGAATCTGCTCACGGTATTCGGCGCGGATATCTATTTCGATAAATACACGAAAACTTTTTACGGGAATGAATGGCTCATTCTTGCGATAGATACCTTTTTCAGCGTTATAAAGCGCCTGATACCGCTTCTGTATGTCTATAAAAAAATGCAGATGCCGATAAAGGTAATGATACCGACAAGGATAACGAACAGAACGCTTTTCAGATACGCAGTCCCCGTGATGCTTTTTACCGCAGGCTGCTGTACAGCGGCTTCGGGCGTTTATGAGCGGATACTGCATTTTGTCGGCATAGAAAAAGATAAGCTCTTCGATATGCCTGACAGCAAGGCTGTTCTTGTGCTTTATTTAATAGTACATATAATATTGATACCCATTATAAGCGAAATACATACGCGCGGTGCGCTTTTGCAGCTGTTAAGGCAGTTCGGCGACGGCTTCGCGATAGTTATAACGGCTCTGCTCACTTCGCTCATAACATATAACCTCAGCACATTCTGCTATGTGTTCGTTTCATCGCTCGTTATCGGATATTTCACCGTGCGGACGGGTTCGGTCATAACTGCGGTACTTATGCGCATAACAATGGCGGCTGTTTCCTACGGCGTATTTATGATAGACGAGTTTGCAAGCGAAGAAAACGGCGGACTTATCGTAATGGCAGTGATGTTCGTGATCCTTGCTGTCGGGCTGGTAAGCTTTATAAAGCTTCTCATTGAACACAGCAATAACTTCTCACTCAATTTCAAGGGAAGATATCTCAGCTTTACCGACAAGTGCGGAATAATCGCTTCTTCTATCCCAGTTGTTGTCGGTTCTACTATAATATTTATACATACTATTTTAAATATAACCTTTGTGATGAGCGTATGATGAGAAATGACGAATTTTATATGGAAAAAGCGCGTATGCTCGCAGATGAAGCCGCCGCGGACGGCGAAGCTCCGATAGGCGCAGTTATAGTCCGAAAGAGCGACGGCGAAATTGTCGGAACGGGAAGAAATACCCGCGAAAAAGGCAGAACTGCGCTCGGTCACGCCGAAATATCGGCTATTGCAAGCGCTTGCGAAAAGCTTGGCGGCTGGAGGCTCTCGGGGTGCGAAATGTTCGTCACGCTTGAACCCTGCCCGATGTGCGCAGGTGCGATAGCGAACGCTCGGCTCGACAGAGTTGTTTTTGGCGCATCAGATACGAAAAACGGCTTCGCAGGTTCAAGGGCGAATCTCTTTGAACTTTGCGGAAGCTATACTATTATAAAAGGCGGAGTGATGAGAACCGAATGTGAAGCTCAATTGAAAAGCTTCTTCGGCGCACTCAGAAAGAAGAAAAACGGAATGAACGGAATAAAGCTTATAAAAATAGAGTCGGCGGAGCAGGTCAAAAACCTCGCCGCAATTGCCGATGAGATATGGCACGAGTGGTTTCCCTCGATACTTTCGGCGGAGCAGATAGATTATATGGTCGAAAAGTTCCAGTCGGAAAAAGCTATGACCGAGCAGATGAAAAACGATGGCTACGAATACTATTATATACACCGAAACGGTGAGCATATCGGCTATACTGCTATAAAAAATGACGGAAAAAGGCTCTTTTTATCCAAGCTTTATATAAAAAAGGAATTCCGCGGAAAAGGCTATGCTTCGGCGGCTTTCAAGCTTATAAAAGATATCGCCTCCGAGCGTTCGCTCCGTTCGATATGGCTCACGGTCAACAAGTACAATGCAAACTCTATCGCAGTTTATGAAAAGCTCGGCTTTAAACGTATCGGCGAGGGCGTGACCGATATCGGGAACGGCTATGTTATGGACGATTTCTTCTATCAATACGATATAAATTCCGTCCGAAAGATCGGGGAAGAAGACAGGGAGTTCTTCCTCGATGCGGCGGATACATTTTACCACACCGATGTGGTGGAAAAACCTCTCCCGATGAAAAAACTTGAAGCTATTTTCGCCGAAATGATGCGCTCGGACGTTTACCTCGAGGGTATGATACTTCTTCACAACGGCGAAAGAGCAGGCTATGCCGCTGTCGCGAAAACTTTCCAGACCGAGAGCGCCGCTCTGACCATCTGGGTCGAGGACTTGTATATTCTTCCCCAATTCAGAGGAAAAGGCTTGGGAAATACTTTCTTCGAGCGGCTTTTTGAGCGCTTCGACAGCGTTACGGGCAGATACCGCCTTGAAGTCGAACCCGAAAATGAAACAGCATACAATTTGTATAAAAAAATGGGATTCCGTGAGCTTGGCTACACGGAAATGATAAAGGAGATGAACTGAAATGGCAGTACGCTTTTACAATGCGCGGATCTTGAGCCTTGAAAACGGAATGAATGTCGATTTCGGCGAAGTTCACACCGACGGCGGCGTTATTTCTTACGTCGGTGACAGCGAAAACGCACCGAAAGGCACTTTTGAGCGCGAAATAAACCTCAACGGCAACCTTATAATGCCCTCGTTCAAGAATGCGCATACCCACTCGGCGATGACATTCCTACGTTCGTATGCGGACGACCTCCCCTTGCAGGACTGGCTTTTCAAGCAGGTCTTCCCAATGGAGGCAAAGCTCACGGGTGATGATATCTATACTTTTTCGAAGATCGCTTTCGCCGAGTACCTCACAAGCGGCATCACGGCGGATTTCGATATGTATTTTGAACCCGAATATATGGCAAAAGCTTCCGAGGAAACGGGCTTCCGTACAATAATGTGCGGATCGGTCGCAGGCTCGGAGGACGAGTGCGACTTTGCCCTCAACAAGCTTGAAACATTATACAATAAGTATAAGGACAGAAGCGAATTCGTCAGCTACCGTCTTGGCTTCCACGCAGAGTATACGACCCATGTTTCAATAATAAACGGCATCGGCGAGCTTGCGAAAAAGTACAAAACTCCCGTTTACGCCCACAACAGCGAAACCCTCTCCGAAACAAAGGAGTGCATCGGACGCTATGGCTATACCCCGACCGAGCTTATGGAAAGAGCGGGAGTGTTCGAGTACGGCGGCGGCGGTTTCCACTGCGTTTATATGAGCGATAACGACATCGAAATTTTCCGCAGAAGAGGACTTTGGGCAGTTACGAACCCCTGCTCGAACGCCAAGCTTGCAAGCGGCATCGCTCCCCTTGTGAAAATGACGGAAAAGGGCATAAAGCTTGCAATAGGCACGGACGGTGCGGCGAGCAACAACGCCCTCGATATGTTCCGTGAAATGTATCTTGCGGCTGTTTTGCAGAAGATACAGCTCAAAGATGCGGCGGCAATGCCTGCGGACAGGATTCTGCGAATGGCTTGCTGCGGCTCGGCGAACGCAATGGGGCTTGACAACTGCGACGGCATCGCAAAAGGCAAGAAAGCCGACCTTATCGTTATCGACCTCAATGCGCCCAATATGCGCCCTCTCCACAATATCCCCAAGAACCTCGTCTACAGCGGCTCGAAGCAGAACGTTCTGCTGACGATGTGCGCAGGAAAAATCCTCTACGAGAACGGCGAATTCACAACTATCGACCTCGAAAAAACTTCTGCCGATGCAGATATTTCGCTTAAAAGAATGTTGAGCGAATAACGGCATTTTCAACAAAAGTTTTGTGCCCTTTGATATAAATTTGCCCAAGAAAGGAATCAGAAAAAATGAGCATATATTTTCATCTTCCAAGCTTTACACACCATTTCAGCCTTAACAAACTGATGATAGAAACCCTCCGCGAACACCCCGAATATTTCGTCGACGGACTGGAGATAGCGTCCGTTTTCGGCGGCTTTGACGGTTCGACATGGAACGGCGGAAGAGGCGTAGGCGGTCAGTTCGACCCAAAGCTCACCGAACTCATCATAAAGACCTTTGACGAGCTGAAAGTTCCTATCCGCTTCACATTCACGAACCCTCTCATCACCGAGGAGCATCTTTCCGACAAAAACTGCAACGAGATACTCAAAATGGCTGACAACGGCATAAATCAGGTCATCGTTATGAGTGAAGTTCTCGAAAAATATATCCGCGAAAATTACCCACGGTATAAGATAACCTCCTCGACCTGCAAGGAAATAAGAGATATGGACGGCGTAAATGCCGAACTCGATAAGCCGTACAACCTTGTTGTTCTCGATTATAACTGGAACAATAAGTTCGACGAGCTTGAAAAGATAAAGGATAAGGGCAGATGCGAAATTCTCGTAAATGCGCTCTGTCAGCCGAACTGCCCGCGCCGCGGCGAACATTACAGAACTATCGGAAAAGTTCAGATCGAACGCTGCGAAGCGGGATATTCCGCAGTCGGCGGAAAGCTTCAGTTCAAGGATTTCGAGTGCCCGTTCATGGGAAGAAATATCTATGATATAACACAGCTCCCGACCTTTATCTCGCCCGAAGCTATTCAGGAAAAGTACGTTCCTATGGGCTTCAGAGAGTTCAAGCTCGAGGGCAGAAGCGCACCCGATGTTGATATGCTCGAAACCTATATCTACTATTTCGTTAAGCCGGAAATGAAGAATAAAGTCCGTCTTGAGATGCTCGAAAAACTCACGGGACGTGTAAGATATTTCAATTTTATCGGATAAGATCTCCGCTTTGCAAAGATTACAAAGAAGTTACAAACGGTAACGCAAAGTAACAAAAATTCGCATAAAATCGGTCATTTCGGCTGGATTTTAGTAAAAAACTATATAATACAACTAATTTTGAATTTTAAATTTGTGACAGATGTACATTGACAGTTTGCAAATGAAATGGTAGAATTAAAGCACGATGTTAAGAGTGAATACATAAAACGTATAAGCACTCAAAACACCACTGTTCTATTGATTTCCATTTTATATTTGGAAATAAATAAAGAAAAACAAAACAAAACAAGGAGGAATTTTTCATGAACATGAAAAAGACAATCGCAGCAGTTGCTGCATGCGCAATGGCCGTATCTGCAATGGCTACAACAGTTTCCGCTGTAGACGAAAACGCTACAGAAGCAAAGTCCGTACACTATGACCTCACAATCAAGGAAAAGGCAAAGTCCGCTAGCCTTACTTTCGTTGGTAAGTCTATCACAACAGCTATCACAAAGCTCGAACTCACAATTCCTTTCACTTATGTAACATTGGTTAACAACGATGTTAACGTAACAGTAGCTGATAAGTCCACAAAGACTTCCTACACATTCACATTCTCTGCTAACGAAGGCTCTTCCAACTACGATGGCACAACAAAGCTCGAGAAGGTTGACACAACTGGCGCAGGTGGCGCAGCTAACGCTTGGAAGTACACAATTGACCTTGATACTCCTACACTCGCTGCTTCCATTAAGGACGCTTTTGATCCAGGCGCTGATGGACTTGACATCACTCTTACAATGTCTAACCTTGGTCTTGTTTCTGATGCTGATCAGAAGGCATTCACAGCTGATATCGTTGCTGGCAAGTGCAAGCTCGAAGATAACAACAACACTGTTTACAACGGCAAGGGCGTTGTTTCCGAAGCTGACGTTAAGAAGCCAATGAAGACTATTGCTAACACAACAAGCAATACTGCTGAAATCTTTGCTCGTCTTGCTACTAAGGGCACAAAGGACAAGGACAACGGATACAAGAACGTTTCCGCAGTAATCAACGATATGGTTGCTAACTACGATGATGTTGTATTCACATTCAACACAGCTACAGATAACGTTATTTCTGAATCTTGGCTTTCTGACAAGAAGGATTGGATCGGCAACGCTGTTAACTTCGCTGGTTACTATGTAACAAACGTTCCTGGCACAGAGTCCTGGATGGGCGACAGCACATTCAAGTCCTTCCCTCAGCACCTCTACAACCTCTTCGGTGATGAAGGCACAGGCTACACATACTCTGATAGCTATGCATTCAACAACCTCTTCAACGCTGCTCTCGTTGCTAACAACGGTTACACAATGAACCAGAGCACTGTAACTCCTTTCGAGTACAGCAAGACTTCCGTATCCTTCAGCTGGTCTGACCTCACAGGCGGCAACAGCTTCGTATCTCCTGCTTCTGCAGTTCAGACACTTCAGCTTGCTACATCTTCTGAGTGGTACTGGGATTCTATGGACGTTGCAGCTTACGTTCTCGCAGCTGACGATGCTTCCACAGATGCTGGTATCGAAGATGACGGCGCTGACCTCGATGACGATGCTGACGCTGATGATGATACAGTAGCTGATGACGATGTTGCTGATGACGACGTTGCTGATGATGACGTTGCTGATGACGATGTTGCTGATGATGATGTTGCTGCTGACGACACAGTTGCTGATGATACAACTGATGCTAACCCTGCAACAGGCAACGCTCCTATCGCTCTCGCAGTTATCCCTGTAGCTCTCGCTGCTGCAGCAGTAGTTGCTAAGAAGAGAGGCTAAGCCCGCACCGTTCTAAGACGGTACGAAATGTATTGAACATACATTGCGCAAAGCTTCATGAAAGATAACTTTACTAAAATTACTTTCGGGTGTTTAAGCTAAGTTATTCTAACATCAAAAATATGACCGCTGTCCGTATGCAGAACGGACAGCGGTTTTTTGTTATCCTGAATCTCCGCCGAACTAATTTGTTTGGCGGAGATTTTTTCTGTTAAGATGAAATTTGAATAGAAAAGCGAATGTTTGCTAATGATATACGCAGAGTTGATATAAATGGAAAATCAAATACTGAATGTATTACTTTCGTAACAATATGTCAAAGATTGAAGTTTGAGAATATTAATTTTTTTGGTTTGATTATTGTGATATTGCACAACAAATTTCCACTGCATAGTTAAAACTGAACAAAAACGGTTAAACGTAAACGTTTGAAAAAGAAGTTAAATATTTATAAAATATGAACAGTGGCGCGATAGTGAACAAAAACTAAAATATAACCTTGACAAGCATTGTGTAAATTGTTATAATATTAGTATAACTCATTATATTTTCAGACATTGTGTGCAAATTTTTCAGCAGGTTTTAACATAAGCATCACAATCCCTGTTTTTTGAGTACAGACTAAAACAGATATGCAGTTTTAATGAAAGGTGGTTTGTCTGTTGTCGAGTAAAACTAATTTCAGGAGAATTGTTTCAGCCGTGACCGCGCTGATGCTTGCGGTCACTACTTTTGCGGCTGTCTCCGTCACTGCCGACAGTACGGAAACAGCGGAAACAACGGCGGCGCAGTCCTCCGGGCAGGAAACGTTCAGCTATGAAGAACAAAATACTTACAGCGACTATTACGACGAGATATCAGGGTCAAAACGCCCCGATAAGGAAGCATTCTTAACTTATAAGGGTGCTCGTGACGGTGCTCAGGTCAGCGTGGAATCCTACGAGGGTAAGGATAACATCGTTGTCTGGAGCAATGAGGAGGGCACTCTTGACTTTACTGTAAACGTTCCCGAAACAGGCGCTTACAACATCGGTATGTCGTACTACCAGATCACGGGAAGTACAACGACTACCGAATTTTCTGTGCTTATTGACGGTGAATCCCCGTATGATACAGCTACGAGAATCAATATCCCCCGTATCTGGACGAGCAAATATCCAATCGCTCCCGATGCTAAGGATAACGAAATTCGTCCTCCACAGGTCGAAATGCCAATGTGGACGACAACTTCGTTCAAGGACGAGGACGGCCTTTTCAACGAACCGCTTCTCTTCTACCTCGAAGCAGGCGAACACACAATTTCCATCAACTCCGAAAGAGCTATGGTCGCTATCGAGTATATCAAGCTCTACAACGAAAAGGGTTATGATAAGTATGTGAAGCCGTCCGATGACGAGCTTGCAAAAAATGCTTCCGCTGAGCCTATCAAGGTTCAGGGCGAACGTTATACATACACAAACTCACAGACACTTTTCCCAACTTATGACCGCGGTAACTATCTTACCGAACCTTCCAACCCGACAAAGCAGCGTTACAACACTGTCGGCGACGGCACTTGGGATACATCCGGTCAGGCTATCACCTGGGAGATCGACGTTGCTGAAGCAGGCTATTATAAGGTAAACCTTAAGAGCCGTCAGAACGAGCTCCGCGGACTTTTCTCCAACAGAAGACTTTATATCGACGGCGAAGTTCCCTCCGATGCCTTTAGCGAAATAAAGTTCTACTACAGCACAAACTGGGTATCCGTTGTCCCCGAGGACGAAAACGGTGACCCTGCATATATCTACCTCGACAAGGGCAAGCATACACTCACTCTTGAATGTATCCCGGGCGCTATCGGCGAATATATGCGCAAACTCGACAATATCGTGTACGAAGCCAACCAGTATTATATGCAGATACTTATGATAACAGGTCCTTCGCCCGATAAATACACAGACTATTTCGTTCACAGACAGATACCTGAGCTTCTTGATGTTTTTGCGGAGCTTTCTTCGGAACTGCGTGAAACCCGTGCTGCTATCGAAGAGATCGCAGGCATCGACGGTTCAGAAGCTGCTGTTCTCGACCGTCTTGCAGACGTCTTTGACAAGTGTATAAAGCGTCCTAACAAGATCCCCGATTACGTTTCTTCAAGCGGTATCAAGGATAACGTTACTGCCGTTTCCTCTTGGATGCGTCAGTACAGAAGCCAGCCGCTCGAGATCGACTATATCGAGCTTGTTCCTGCAAGCAAGGAAGTTACTTCCGTCAAGAAGAACTTCTTCAAGTCCCTTTCATTCAGCACAAAGGCTCTTATCGGTTCGTTCTTCGAGGATTACACAGTTCTTTCCGATGTAACGGCTGATTCTATCAACGTTTGGGTCGGCATTGGCCGTGACCAGACAAACATCATCAAGCAGATGACCGATTCACAGTTCGTTCCCGAAACAGGCATTGATGTTTCTATCAACCTCGTTCAGGGTACTATTATGGAAGCGGTTCTCGCAGGCAAGGGTCCTGACGTTGCCCTCTTTATCGGCGGCGAATTCCCTGTAAACCTTGCTATCAGAGGTCTTGTAAAGAGCGTTGACGACCTCCCCGATTACGAAGAAGTAGCTGATCGTTTCCAGGAAGAAGCGACTGTTATGTACACTTATGACGGTCACGTTTATGGTATCCCGCTCACAAGAACGTTCCCGATGATGTTCTACCGTAAGGATATGCTCGCAGAAGTTGGCATCGATGCACCGCCTGATACTTGGGACGACTTCATCGATATGCTCCCTGCTCTTCAGAGAAAATATATGCAGCCGGGTCTTATCCTTCCTACCAACGTAAACGGTACGGCTGTTTCCCCTGCGACTGAAGCAGGTCACACATTCGCGCTCCTTATGCTCCAGTCGGGCACAAACTATTATAATGATGAGCAGACTGCGACGAATTTCGACAGCCTCGAAGCTGTAAATGCATTCGCAACATGGACAGAGCTTTATAACGTTTACCAGTTTGACCAGCAGTATGATGCGTTCACACGTTTCAGAACAGGTGAAGCTCCTATCGTTATTCAGAACTACTGTACATTCTATAATCAGCTCAACAGAGCTGCTCCTGAGATCAAGGGACTCTGGGATTTCACCCACGTTCCGGGAACTGTTCGCGAGGACGGCACTGTTTCCTACGCTGCCAACTCCAACGGTTCGGGCGCAATTATCCTTAAGGACTGCAAGAACGTCGATTCCGCTTGGGAATTCATCAAGTGGTTCACAGAGACCGATACACTCGTTGAATACGGTCAGAATGTTGAAGGCGTTATGGGCCCTCTCGGACGTTTTGAAAGCGCAAACATCGAAGCTTTGAAGAAGCTTAACTGGTCGAATTCCGACCTCGAAAAGATCCTCTTCCAGATGGATCAGCTCGAAGAAATTCCTATCATTCCGTCATCCTACGTTGTTACCCGTGGTATTATGAACGCATTCCGTGCTGTTGTTAACGATAAGGAAAACGCAAGAGAAACACTTCGTCTTTACAATATCGATATCAACAACGAAATCACGAGAAAGCGCCATAATCTCGGCTTAGATTCTTAAAGATTGGAGGGTTACCTTTGGCTGAACAGACCCAGAAAAAAGAAATTCTGCTCAGAAGTGAACAGAAACACACTTTTAAGGAGAATTTCCAATATACACTCCATGAAATGAGGAGAAATATCGGATGCTACGGTATGATCGCACCGTTTATGATCTTCTTTATCATGTTCACCGTTATACCGGTTATCATGTCGCTGCCTATGGGCTTCACCGACTTTGATATGGCGCATTTTCCGCCGAAATTCGTTGGCTTTGATAACTTCTACACCCTTTTCGTTGAGGACGATGTATTTATCAAGTCTATCAGAACAACACTTATCTTCGCAGTTTTCACAGGCCCGTTGAGCTATGCACTCAGCTTTATGCTTGCATGGCTCATAAACGAGCTTCACCCCGTGCTCAAGACGGTGTTCACACTTATCTTCTATGCTCCGTCAATGGCAGGTAATATCTACTTCGTATGGCAGCTCATCTTCTCCGGTGACTCCTATGGCTATCTCAACGCATTCCTCAACTCCCTCGGCTTCACAACGGGCGCTATCCAGTGGCTCACAGACGCAAACTACGTTCTCCCCTGCGTTATCGTAGTTCAGCTCTGGATCTCAATGGGCGCAGGCTTCCTTGCCCTCCGTGCAGGCTTCCAGGGTATCGATAAGTCCATGTACGAAGCAGGTGCTATCGAAGGCATCAAGAACCGTTCTCAGGAACTTATCTACATCACTATCCCGTCAATGGGTCCTCAGCTTATGTTTGCTGCTGTTATGCAGATCGTATCCTGCTTCACAGTTGATATCGTAGGACGTATGCTCGCAGGCTTCCCGTCCACGGACTATAAGGTTCATACTATTATGACTCACGCGTTCGACTACGGCTGGGTTCGTTACGAAATGGGTTATTCCTCGGCAATATGCTTCGTGCTGTTCCTTGTAATGCTCCTGTGTAACCAGCTCATAACCAAGGTCCTCGGCAAATATATGAATAACTAAAGGGGTGAGATCATAATGGCAAAAAAAGAATTAAAGCCTTCTCAGATACAGGCTCAGATCGAAGCTGAGAATGCTGCTGCTCTTGAAGCGCTCAGAAAGCGCCGCGAAAAAGAGCATAGAAAAATGGAAAAATCCAAGGGTACAAATAAGCGTGTCGGCAAGTCCTGGACGAACGACATCGGTATCTTTATCCTGCTTACTTTACTCGGCTTGTTTATGATCGCACCTATCTATATCGCGATCATCACTTCCATAAAGCCCGTGCAGGAGATCTTCATCATGCCGCCAAAGCTTTATGCTATCAACCCGACGGGCGATAACTTCAGAGATCTGTTCCAGGTCGCAAACAACTCCTGGGTACCGTTCTCCAGAAACGTCCTCAACAGCTTGTATGTAACTATTGCGGCAACTGTTCTTCACGTTATCTTCGCTTGTATGGCTTCGTTCATCCTTGCAAAGTGCAAGTTCCCGGGCGTTAAGCTCATCAACAAGACGGTCGTTATCGCGCTCCTCTTCAACAGCCAGGTAACTTACATCATGCAGTACATCGTAATGGCTAAGCTCGGTATGATCAATACATACTCCGCACTTATCCTCCCGATCGTTGCTTCTTCAATGGGTCTTTACCTTATGATCAACAGCGTTGGTACTATCCCCGATGCTATGATCGAAGCGGCAAAGGTCGACGGCGCAGGTCTTTTCAGAATTTGCTGGCAGGTAGTTATGCCGAATATGAAGCCTGCTATCATGACAATTATCATCTTCCAGTTCCAGGCTGCTTGGAACTCAACGGGCGGCAACCTCGTTTATGATGAGGCACTCAAAACTATCCCGACCGTAGTTCAGCAGATCGCAGCAGCAGGTATTGCAAGACAGGGTGCTATCGCAGCGTCCGCAGTTGTTCTTATGATACCGCCTCTTGCAGTATTTATCGCAGCACAGAGCAACGTTATGGAAACAATGGCTCATGCCGGAATGAAGGATTAAAAGAATTTTGGAAAGGGTGATAATATGTCAAGCTTGAAAAAGCTTATCTCATGTCTTTCGGCGGCAGTGATGACGGTTTCCGCTCTTGCGGCTAACGTTTCCGCCTCCGAAGCATATAACCCTTACAGCTATGACAGATGGGGCGATCCGATATCCTCACAGGTAGGATACACCGCGGATTACTTCGTAAGCGGCGACGATATCGGCTGCGGCGCTCTGAGCGAGCCTGCAGACCTCTTCGTTTCGCACGATGATCTTATGTATATAGCTGACAGGGGAAACAACAGAATAGTTGTTACCGACCTTGACTTCAATCTCGTAAGAGTTATGGAGAATTTCACCTACAACGGTGAAGAAACAAAGCTCAAAAAGCCTACGGGCGTTTATGTTGACCCGTACACAGAGTATGTTTATATCGCAGATAACGAAAATGAGCGCGTTATCAAGTGCGATGTGAACGGAAACATCGACAGAGTGTTCGGCAAGCCTGATTCCGAGCTTTACGGAACAGACCTTACATATAACCCGAGCAAAGTTATCGTCGATAAGGCTGAAAATGTCTACGTTGTCGTTAAATCCGTAACTAAGGGTGCGGTAATGTTCGACAAGGAAGGCAAATTCCTCGGATTCTACGGTGCAAACCGAGTTGAACAGACTGCCGAGGTTCTTGCAAACGCATTCTGGAACCTCATTTCGACCGAGGAACAGAGAGCAAGAACAGCTAAGTCCACTCCTATCGGCTTCACAAACTTCGATATAGATGAAAAGGGCTTCATCTATACTGTAACAGAGTCCACCGAAACAACAACAGACCTCGTTAAGAAGCTCAATCCTGAGGGCAACAACATTCTTGACTCCCTCGGAATCGACAACGAGTTCCAGTTCGGTGATAAAGACCCGACCTACTACTCAATTTACGCAAAAAGCTCAAGCCTCACCGATATTGACATCGGACCTAACGGCGAGCTCAACATTCTCGACTTCCAGCACGGACGTATCTTCCAGTATGATAAGGAAGCTTGGCTTCTCTTCATAATGGGCGGTTCGGGCGAACAGCTCGGCACATTCCGTTCGGCTTCCGCTATCGAGAGCCACGACAATCACATCTATGTTCTTGATTCCCGTAAGAACTCTATAACGGTATTCACGAGAACAGCATTCGGTGAGATAGTTACCGAGGCTTCCAACCTTTACAACGAGGGTAAATATGATGAATCTTATGAACCTTGGAAGGCTGTACTCAAGTATGACGGAAACTACCGCCGTGCTTACATCGGTATCGGAAACGCTCTTTTCAACAAAGGCGAATACAAAGAAGCAATGAAATACTTCAAGATCTCGATCAGCAGAAACCGCTACAACAAGGCGTTTGAAGGCTATCGTGACCAGTGGCTCAAGCAGAACTTCACGCTGATAGTCATCGTCATCATCGTTGTCATCGTTGCTTGGTCGGTAACGAAGAAGATCTTAAAGAAGAAAAAGCAGAATTCAAGCGGAAAGGGCGGTGCATAAAATGCTCGATTTAACAGAAGGTCAGTTCGTCAGACACGTTATAATGCATCCGTTTGAAGGCTTTGAAGACCTTCGCTGGAAGAAAAAAGGCTCTATGAAGATTGCTTGGGTCATCGTTTTCCTCCTCTTTTTCCAGCAGGTCGCATACAGCAGACTTTACGGTTTCCAGTACTATTCGGATTATGACAAGATATTCAATATAGTCCCGTATATCTTCCGAAGCTTTATACTATTTTTAGTATGGGTTGTTGCCAACTGGGCAATGTGTACACTCTTCGCCGGAGAGGGCACAATGAAAAAGATCTTTATATACAGCGCCTACGCGTTAGTGCCGTATATATCGGGTTACCTCATCGGAACACTTCTTTCCCACGTTCTTATCAAGGACGAATACATCTTTATCCAGCTCTTTGAGATAGTGGGATTCTGCTGGTCGTTCGTGCTTGTCATCTCAGCGATGAAAGCCGTCCACCAGTTCACGTTCGGAAAAACGATCGCACTGATATTGCTGACGATCGCCGCGATGATAGCGATCCTGTTCCTGCTCGTTCTCGTGCTTACACTGTTCCAGCAGGTAATAATCTTCGTTCTGTCAATCTATACGGAGCTTTCGTATCGTTTCCGTGTATAGTATTTTAAATCGAAAAGTGGTGAAATAAATGCGAATCAATATAAAGAAGATACTTGCCTGCGTTTGCTGCGCCGCAATGATGACTTCGATGTTCACGATACCTGCTTTCTCGGACGATGAGGGAACAGATGCCGCTGAAACAGAGGAGGCTGATGCAGAGGAAGCTCCCGCTGATGAGGACTATGTCCCCCGTACAGAGGAAGAAGCTCTCGCAGCTGCCGAGCTTGTTACCGAAAACGACAAGCTTGCACTCTATGTCAACAAAAAAGAGGTAACTCTTGCACTCGTTGACAAGAACACAGGTGAGATCTGGTGGTCAAACCCCATCAACGCCGACGGTTCATCGGGTAAAAAGGCTCAGATACAGGAGCTTAAGGCAGGTATGGTGCTTACATACGGTGAACCTTCAAAGCGTAAAACTACGACTGCAAACAGCAAGGTAAAGGGCAAGGCTAAGGTAACTACATCAAACAGCGGAATAAAGATCACATACACCTTCAATTCCGCAAAGATCAAGATCCCCGTTACCTATACTCTTGAAGATGATTATCTGAAGCTTAGCGTTGACACCTCCGAGATCACCGAGGAGGACGGCGACAAGCTCACAACGAAGCTCTCGTTTATGACGACCTTCGGCGCTGCAACTACCGATGAGAACGGATACTTTGTTATCCCTGACGGCAGCGGCGCACTCATCAACTTCAACAACGGCAAAACAGGTCTTAAGACCTACTCGGGCAAGGTCTACGGCAGAGATATCACAGCCGTTCAGCAGACTGCTCCCGCAGTAACACAGCAGGTCTACCTCCCGATGTACGGTATCGTCAAGGGCAACAGCGGTATGATGGTCGTTGCCGACAAGGGCGATACAGCCGCTACTATCAATGCTTACGTTTCCGGTCAGAACAAGACCGATTTCAACAGCTGCTACTTTGATTTCGAGATAAGAACAAGCGACGAATATCAGATGGGCGCAAGCAACGACAGCCCGCTCAAGGTATTCGAGAAGAGAGGTATCCTCGTTCCCGAACTCGAAGTTCGCTACTACCCCGTTTCAAAGACTGACAAGAGCGAGGTCGATTACGTTGACATCGCAGAGAAGTACAGAGATTACCTCACAGGCGACTACGGCGTAACGGTTTCCGATTCTGTTAAGGACGTTCCGCTCTACGTTGACTTTTACGGTGCAGTTCTTAAAAAGGAATCCGTCCTCGGTTTCCCTGTAACAATGCAGCATGCAGCTACAACGTTCGATCAGGCTAAGGATATCCTTTCAGAGCTTTCCGCTGACGGTGCAGACAATATCGTTGCTACATACAACGAGTGGACGACAGCCGATATCAAGGAAAAGGTTTCGGATAAAGCAAAGCCTGCTTCAAAGCTTGGCGGCAAGTCCGATTTCAACAGTCTTTTGAGCTTCGCTGAAAGCAACAACATCAGCATTTATCCGAATGTTCAGAACCTCACGTTCAAGACGGGCAACGGATACTGGACGATAACCGATACGGCTATCAGAGTTTCAAACGCTTATTCCAAGCAGTTCACTTATGACCCTGCTTACGGAATCGAAAACAAATTCTACAAGGCAATGTCGCTCCTCGCTCCCGAGGCCTACACAAAGATGTTTGACAACCTTGCAAAGAGCTACAGCAAATACGGCCTTAACAATATCGCAGTCGGAACTGCTTCGACAGTTATCTACGGCGACTACGGCAAAAAGGCTACGTCAAGAGAAATGATGAAGACCATGGTCCAGGAGGGCTATCAGAAGCTCAACGATCAGGTCGGTTCAGTCCTCGCAGACGGCGCAAATGCTTATGTTCTTCCCTATGTTGACAGGATCACCGATGTTCCGCTCAATTCCAGCAAATTTGACGTTTTCGATGCTGAGATACCGCTCTATCAGATCGTTATGCATGGCATCAAGTCTTACTCAACACCTGCTGTAAACGGTCAGGCTGAGATCGGCGAAGTTATCCTCTCCGCAGTTGCGGCAGGCAGCTCGCTCAACTTCGACCTTATGGCTGAAGAAGCTAACGAGCTCAAGGATACACGCTACGATGCTTACTACTACGCAGACGCTGATTACTGGAAAGAAGATGCTGCAAGCGTTTATAAGTTCGTTAAGGAGATACTTTCCGATGTTTCTTCGGAAACTATCACAGGCTACGAGATGCTTGCAAACGGAAACACCGAAACTACCTATTCAAACGGTACTAAGATCACAGTAAACTATACAGACAAGACTGTTACCAAGGGCAGCACCACTTACAGTCTGTACGATTACATCGGGAAGGAGGTCATAGGATAAAATGAAACACAGACTATCCTATGAAAAGAAGAAAGGGCTTTACGGCTACGGATTTATCGCTCTTTGGTTTATCGGCGCTCTGATGTTCTTCATCATACCCGTATGCAAATCGTTCTTCTATTCATTCAATGACGTCAGCCCGGAAACAGGCTATCTCGCAAGAAGCTGGGTGGGCATCGCAAACTACAAGAGAGCGTTCATGACCGACCCAACGTTCAGACAGTATCTTGTAAGCGCTTTGAAGGATATGGCGCTCAACCTTCCTATCATCGTTGTATTCTCGATGTTCGTTGCGATCATCATCAACCAGAAGTTCAGAGGCAGAGGCTTCGCAAGAGCAGTATTCTTCCTCCCTGTTATCATCGCAACAGGCCCTGTATATGCTATCATCACAGGCGACCTTAACACAAACGGAAACAACAGCGCTGAACAGTTCTCCACAATGTTCGAGGCTGACATGGTTGACCAGCTCCTCGAATTCGTCGGAATTTACGGCTTCGGTACGCAGTTCACCGAAATGCTGACAACGGTAACATCGGATATCCTCAACCTCGTTTGGAAGTGCGGTATCCAGATCATTATCTTCCTCTCAGCACTTCAGGGTATCCCGACTTCCGCTAAGGAAGCAGCCGCTATCGAAGGCGCAACAGCTTGGGAATTCTTCTGGAAGATCACTCTTCCTTACGTTTCCCCGATGATCCTTGTAAATATCGTTTATACCGTTATCGACTCCTTCACCGACCCGACCAACGAAGTTATGGCGCGTGTGCTCGAAGTACAGCGTGACTGGCAGTACGGTTACTCGGCATCAATGGCGTGGAGCTATTTCGGAATAATTCTTATTGCTCTCGGAATCATCTTCGCAATCATGAATAAGCTCGTTTGGTACGATGATTAAGGAGGCGGAATAATTGGCAAGTTTAGCAAAACGCTCCGGCGGATCGTCCGAGCAGAAAACAATCAAAGAACCTAAAATGTCCAGAAAGGAGAAAAGGGAGCGCTTCAAAAAGCGTCTTGAATCCCTTACTCCAGAGGAACAGAAATACTTAAAGAGAAAAAGAGCATTTGATGCAGTATGGCCTATCGCAAGAGGACTTATCGTATTCGGTCTTTGCTTCATCATCATCTATCCGCTTCTCTTCATGGTTTCCGCAGCATTCCGTCCCCGTGCTGAAATGAACGACCCGACAATAATGTGGATCCCGAAGCACTTTATCCTTTCCAACATCGTTGATGCTTGGAAAGCAATGGATTTCGGCAACACGCTCGTTAATACTCTTGTACTTAACATCGGCTGTTCGATACTTCAGGTACTTACCTGCGCACTTACAGGCTACGGCTTCGCACGATTCAAGTTCAAGGGCAAGAACATACTCTTCTTCATCGTAATACTTATGATCCTCGTGCCTTCACAGATCATTCTTATTCCGCAGTATATGTTCTTCCGTTACTTCAACCCACTCGGAATTTATCATGCGATCACAGGAAACTACATCAACTTCATCAACACCGGCGTTACAATGTATCTCCCCGCACTCACAGCGAACGGTATCCGTGCAGGTCTTTTCATATTCCTGTTCAGACAGTCGTTCAGAGGACTTCCTAAGGAACTCGAAGACGCAGCATACCTCGACGGATGCTCGCCTTTCAGAACCTTCGTTCAGGTAATGGTTCCTAACGCAGGCTCTACATTCCTTACAGTATTCCTCCTTTCAGTTGTTTGGTACTGGAATGATTACTATGTTTCCACATCGTTCTTCACCGACAACAAGACTATCGCACTTATGCTTAAGAACCTCGATGCAAACCTCACAAGACTTATCTTCGGCAATGAAACGCCGAATGTCCGTGAGCTTATCGTATGGATGGAAGCAGGATGCCTTATCTCTATCCTGCCAATGCTTATCCTCTATATCTGCTTGCAGAAAAACTTCACAGAAGGTATTGCACGTTCGGGTCTTACAGGTATGTAATTCACCAAAAGCAATTCAAAACCGCTCTCGGGTCTTCCTAGGGCGGTTTTTGTATTTGTACAAAAATCAAAGCGGTGAAGCTTGTTTTTTTGTGGAAAGTATGTTATAATTTGATTAAAATAACCCCGCCTTGCTCGGGACACATCGGAGGATATTATGAAGAAATTTTCGGAATTATTATGGTATAAAGCACCTGCCGCAAACTGGGACGAGGCTCTGCCTGTCGGAAACGGCCGTATCGGCGGTATGATATTCGGCAGAACAGAAGATGAACTTATCCAGATGAACGAGGACAGCGTTTGGTCGGGCGGCTTCCGCTACAGAAACAACCCAAAGGCGAAAGAAAACCTCGGAAAGATACGCAAGCTTATCGCAGACGGCAGAATAACCGAAGCGCAGAAGCTTTGCGAGGACGCTTTTTACGGCAGGAACGAGCAGCAGCGCCATTATCACCCTATGGGCGACCTGCATATCCTCCAAAGCGGCTGCGAAAATGCCGAAAACTACAAGAGAAGCCTTGATATTTCCACAGCAGTCGCAAAAACCGAGTGGACAAGCGGCGGAGTGGACTTTTCCCGTGAGATCTTCGTTTCCGCTCCCGATAATGTTATGGTTATCCACTTCACGGCGAGCGAAAAGGCGAAAATAACCTTTGAAGCTTTCATCGACGGCTCAGATGACGACTATGACAAGAACGAAGCCTACGATGCCTCGACCCTGCTCTTCACAGTTACGGACGGAATACCCTACGCAACGGCGGTAACAATAAAAACTGTCGGCGGCAGCGGAGAAACGGACGCTACAAGGATAAGAGTAAACGGTGCGGACGAAGCGACTATAACAATAGCCTGCCGAACGGCTTTCCGCACGGGTAATTACGAAAAACAGGCTCTGAACGAAGCCAAGACCGCACAGCGCAAGTCTTATGAAACGCTTCTCGAACGCCATATCAGTGACTATAAAAAGCTTTATGACCGTGTCAACTTTGAGCTTTGCGACAACAGCGGCGGAAATTCAGCTCTGCCGACGAATGAAAGACTTGAAAAGTTCAAAAACGGCGGAAATGACAACAAGCTTGCCGAGATGTACTTCAATTTTTCGCGCTATCTTATGATAAGCGGTTCCCGTGAGGGTACGCTTCCGCTCAATCTTCAGGGAATATGGAACAAGGATATGTGGCCTGCATGGGGCGGAAAATACACAATCAACATCAACACCGAAATGAACTATTGGGGCGCAGAGATACAAAATCTCCCCGAGTGCCACACGCCGCTTTTCGACCACATTGAGCGAATGAGGGAGAATGGCAGAATAACCGCCCGTGAAATGTACGGCTGTAAGGGAATGGTCTGCCACCACAACACCGATATCTGGGGCGACACAGCTCCGCAGGACAGGTGGATGCCTGCAACGGTATGGCCGATGGGTCTTGCGTGGTTATGTTTGCACATCTACGAACACTACAAATTTACTCAGGATAAGGATTTTCTTGCCGATAAGTACGATACGCTTAAAGAAGCCGCTGAATTCTTCGAGGATTACCTCATCGAGAACGACAAGGGTCAGCTTGTGACAAGTCCCTCGACTTCGCCCGAGAATACATACCTAACCAAGACGGGCGAGCAGGGTTCACTCTGTCAAGGTCCGTCAATGGACAGTCAGATACTTTACAGCCTTTTCACGGCAGTTGCGGAAAGTGCCGATATACTCGGCATCGACAAGGGTTATGCCGAAACTATGCGAAATCTTCGTTCCCGTCTGCCAAAGCCTGAGATAGGCAAGTATGGCCAGATAATGGAATGGGCAGAGGATTATGACGAGGTAGAACCCGGACACCGCCATATCTCGCAGCTTTTCGCGCTCTATCCTGCCGATATGATATCGCTCCGCAAAACGCCTGAGCTTGCAAAGGCTGCAACGGCAACGCTCGACCGCAGACTTTCCCACGGCGGCGGTCACACGGGCTGGTCAAGAGCGTGGATAATCAATATGTGGGCAAGGCTCGGCAGAGGCGAAAAGGTCGGCGAAAATGTCCGCGCGCTCCTCTCGAACTCGACCTCGATAAATATGTTTGATATGCACCCGCCGTTCCAGATAGACGGCAATTTCGGCGGCGGCGCTGGCATTGCCGAAGCGCTCGTCCAGAGCCACAGCGGCGAGATAAATGTTCTTCCTGCGCTCCCCGAGGAGTGGGCAAGCGGTTCTCTCAGTGGTGTAAGAGCAAGGGGCGGCTTTGAACTTGACTTTGAATGGGAAAGCGGCAGGATAACAAAGCTTTCCGTGACTTCGCTCAGCGAAAATTCTTGCACGATTGTCGGCAATGGCATCAAAGTCATATGTGACGGCAATAATGTCAATGTTACGGAAAAGGACGGCGCTGCTTCATTTGCAACGGAGAAGGGAAAGACATACGGTGTTGCATTTTGCTAAAATTGTGGTATAATATGATCAGATAAAAGGAGGGAAAGCCGATGGCACGAAATGTAATTTCAGCTAAGCTTGATATAATCTTCAAAAAAATATTTACGGAAAATGAGGATATGCTTCATTCTTTTGTTGCAAGTATGCTTGAAATTCCGCAGGAACGCATCAAAGAGATCAAAATAACAAACCCCGAACTTCCACCCGAAACCCTTGCAGGAAAGTTCAGCCGCCTTGACCTTAGCCTTAAAGTGGACGACAAGCTTGTTAATGTCGAGATACAGGTCAAAAACGATGCGGATTGCCGTGACAGAACGCTTTTCTACTGGGCAAAGCTGTATTCTTCAGAGCTGAAAAGCGGCGAGGACTACAGCGAGTTAAAACAGACCATTACAATAAATATCATCAACTTTAATATGTTCAATACAGCCGATTATCATACCGAGGTCGCCGCAATGATAAAAGGCACGGGAGAGGTCTTTTCCGACAAGTTCAGCATACACTTCTTTGAGCTGAAAAAGGTCGGCAGAAAGCCAAACCCCGATAACAGCCGTGAGCTGTGGCTGCAGTTTATAAACGCAGACAGTGAGGAGGATTTTGAGATGATCAGTCAGACTAATGTTCCTATTATGAAAAAAGCTGTAAATGTTATCTATGATATGTCCGAAGACACAAAAATAAGAGAGATCGCCCGTCTGCGCGAAAAAGCACTCCACGATGAAGCGTCAGCACTCAAAAATGCCAAGGCTGAGGGCAAAGAAGAGGGAAGAGCAGAAGGAATAAAAGTTGGTATGGTTAAGGGCAGAGCGGAAGGCGAGGCAAATGGTATTGCTAAGGAAAAAGCCAGTGTTATAAGCAAAATGAGAGCTAACGGCTTTACCGATGAACAAATCAGAAAAATATATCCGGAGAGTTGAGTATGGTAAAAATCACTTATGATACATCGGAGGAAACAAGGATAAAAGAGATCGCCCGTTTGCGTGAAAAGGCTTTGCATGATGAAGCGTCAGCACTGAAACACGCAAGGGAAGAAGGCAGAACTAAAGGCAGAGCAGAGGAAAGAGCAAATGCTATAAGCAGAATGAGAGCCAACGGTTTTACCGAGGAGCAGATCAAGGCGGTTTTCGGCTAAGACATAATTGAAAGGAGATCACACTATGAGCAATGACAAAAGATTCATTAAAGTTTATTCCAAGGGTGCAATGGAGGGCTGCGAGATATGGGTGGACACCGAAACGGGCGTGAACTATTTCTACCATTTCTCGGGCTATTCGGGCGGACTGACTCCGCTCCTTGACAGTGACGGCAAGCCTATCGTAAGTTCCCGTTCGGAGATAGACGCACTCTTAGGCAGGTAAATCGTTTACAATTCTAAACATTTTATGACTTATACCTTTAAGTCTGAAAATTACAGTTGATTTTTCTTTTTAAATATTGTATAATAAAAAAGACTTAGGTTGTCAAAACAATAACAACAATAACGAAAGGCGGTCAAACCAATGAACGTAAAAATCATCAACGGCGTTTCTATGCCGAACATTCCCTGGCAGGAAAAGCCTGCTGACTGCAGAGATGTAGTTTGGAGATATGACGCTAACCCTATCATCAAGAGAGATCAGATCATGGTAAAGAAGGCTAACGGCTACAGAGAGCCTTCCAACTCCATTTTCAACAGCTCCGTTGTTCCTTTCAAGAACGGTGACTATGAATTCGCAGGCGTTTTCCGTGTTGACGACAGAGAAAGAAACATGGAACTCCATGTTGGCTTCTCCAAGGACGGTATCCACTGGGATATCAACGAAGAGAGAATCCACTTTGAGTGCGATATCCCTGAAGTTGCACAGTGGCAGTACGGCTACGATCCCCGTGTTTGCAAGCTCGAGGGCGAAGACAGATATATCGTAACATGGTGCAATGCTTACGGCTGGAAGCCAACTATCGGCATCGCTACCACAACTGATTTCAAAACATTCAAGCAGGGCGAAAACGCTTATCTTCCTTTCAACAGAAACGGCGTTATGTTCCCAAGAAAGATCAACGGCAAGTACATGATGATGAGCCGTCCTTCCGACAGCGGCCATACACCTTTCGGTGATATGTTCATCAGCCAGTCCCCTGACCTCGTTTACTGGGGTGAGCACAGACACGTTATGGGACCATCCAAGGGCTGGGAATCCACAAAGATGGGCGCAGGTCCTATTCCGATAGAAACAGACCGCGGCTGGCTCATTTTCTACCACGGCGTTCTTACTTCCTGCAACGGCTATGTTTACAGCTTCTCCGCTGCTCTCCTCGATAAGGACGAGCCATGGAAGGTTCTCAAGAGAGGCGCTTCCTACCTCATCAGCCCACAGACAAGCTATGAGCTCATCGGTGATACAGATGCAGTAACATTCCCATGCGCTAACCTTGTTGACGCTGACACAGGCAGAATTTGCATCTACTACGGCTGCGCTGATACCTGCACAGCTCTCGCATTCACAACTGTTGATGACGTTATGGACTTCCTCGATCACAACAGCCAGGTTTGATCGTTATAATTGTTATAATTGCATAAATTATATGACCGCTTTCGGCAAAATGTCGAAAGCGGTCGTTTTATAATTAAGTAAGGTCGACAGTATGAAAGATGAACGATAATTCTTGCATTGGCTTGTGTTTTGTGATACAATAATACTATGGTTGCGATTTGGGGTGTGATGCGGCAATAAAATTTGTGCGGAGCTCTAACTAAATCCTATTTTAAAGCAAAAATACAAGCGCGGTGCGGTAAGGCGCGGCGTGAAATGTGAGGTTATAAATGGCACTTGACGGAATCTTTTTAAGTTGCGTGAAAAACGAGCTTTTACCACTCATCGGCGGCAGAGTTGACAAGATCGCTCAGCCCTCCCGTGAGGAAATTATAGTCACAATGCGCACAAGGGGCGGAATGGAGAAACTGTTATTCTCGGCTTCGGCGAACTCTGCGCGCGTCCATATCACAAAGGAATCGGTCGAAAATCCGAAAGTTCCGCCGATGTTCTGTATGCTCCTGCGAAAGCATTTCGGCAACGGCAAGCTGCTTGATATCCGTCAGGACGGTCTTGAACGTGTGCTTTATTTCGATTTTGAAGCTATGAACGAGCTCGGTGATATGGTAAAGGTCACTCTTGCCGCAGAAATTATGGGCAGATGCTCGAACATCATCGTTATAAACGCTGACGGAAAGATAATCGACAGCATCAAGCGCGTTGACCTCGAAATGTCGGGCGAGCGCCCCGTTCTCCCCGGAATGACCTACACTCTGCCGCCAAAGACAGAGCGCCTTGACTTCCGCACCTGCACAAAGGAACAGCTTTCCGAAGCACTCGGCGCGATGTCCGATGCCGATCTTGCGAAAACGCTTGTCAAAGTCTTTGAGGGCGTTTCGCCTATCGTTGCGCGCGAATGGGTATTTTCCGCCGCAAACGGCGACCAGATACGCAAAAGTGAGCTGACTGACGGTATTCTCGACAAACTATGCGCCGAACTGAAAAAGACAGCTGACGAGCTTTCGGACGGTACTAACGCTTATACCATTATAAAAGACCGCGACGGTATGCTCAAAGACTTCGCGTTTATGGATATTTCGCAGTACGGTTCGCTTATGACGACGAAAACGCTCCCGAACGCCTGCACCGCACTCGATTATTTCTACTCCGAGCGCGACAACGTTTCTCGTATGAAGCAGCGTTCGGCAGACCTCTACAAGCTGTTGCTGAATACTACCGAGCGTATCGCGCGAAGAATAGAGGCACAGAAACTTGAACTTGCCGAATCCGCCAAGCGTGATGAATTGAAGCTGAAAGGCGACCTTATCTCGGCAAACCTTTACCGCATCGAAAAGGGTATGGACAAGATCACGGTCGAGAATTTCTACGATGAAAATTGTCCGACTATTGAAATTGAGCTTGACAAGCGTCTTACTCCGAGTAAAAATATGCAGAAATACTACGTGGAGTACAGAAAACTTGACACTGCGGAGAAAATTCTCACCGAGCGTATCGCTCAGGGTGAGGACGAACTTGCTTACATCGACAGCGTTTTTGACGCTCTGACCCGAACCAAGAGCGAGGACGAGGTAAACGAACTGCGAATGGAACTTGCGGAGCAGGGTTATCTCCGTGCGAACAAGCTAAAAGGCAAGCCGCCCAAGACAAAGCCGCCGATAGAATTCACCTCGCCCGACGGCTATACTATATTGATAGGACGAAACAACATTCAGAACGACAAGCTCACCACAAAGCTTGCCGATAAGACGGATATCTGGCTTCATACGAAGAATATCCCGGGCTCGCACGTTATTATCCGCACGAACGGCACAGTTCCGCCCGATGATACTATCTTATATGCGGCAGGTCTTGCGGCTTTCCACAGCAAGGCAAAGAACTCCTCGCAAGTCCCCGTCGATTATGTCAACATTAAATTTGTGAAGAAGCCCTCGGGCGCAAAACCGGGCAAGGTCATCTTTACGAACAACCGCACGGTTTATATCACGCCGATAAACCCTTATTCGGAAGAATAACATAAATTCCGACCGTTTGGTCATACTCAAAGGTATGATCGGACGGTCGGATTTGCTTTTATACTAAACACCAATCAGCCTGTTGAAAAAGTATGTTGAATTTATGCAGATTGACGAAAAAGTATTTCATGACTTAATCTCTAATACTAAACACCAATAAAATACAGGAAAAAATCTGCGCCGAAATCACATATATCCAAGATTGTCGGCTTGATTTTTTCCAAATTTTAAATGGTGTTTAGTATAAAAGAAAAACCACCATTCATATCCCGTCGGTGCTAAACGCTCGTCGCTTTGCTCCTTACGTTTATTTGCCGAGGATAGTTGTTCCGAACATAAAGAATAAGCGCAATTCACATTTTATAGGTTTACAGACCAATTTATCACGTTCTGTTTAACTTTTTGAATGTGAATTGCGTTTTTTAACTTATAGATAATTTTGCTATTGCGGCAAAGCTTGGTGATGTTAGCTTAGGGTATTTCGCTCTCTGCGGAGAGCGACCAAGGGCTTTGCCCTCTGGACACC
>CALANW010000152.1 GCA_937926145.1 uncultured Ruminococcus sp.
TTATGACGTTCTGCGTACTTTCTCCGACAGCACCGCCGACAATATTTTCAAGTGCGTTTCCCTTTTGCTTTTCGATATATCCGCTGTACGCCTTTTGAGCCTTATATGCCATTATATCTGCATCAAACGTATCAAAAACAGCGTGTTCGGAATTTCCGAGATACTCATTTTCATAAGCATTTTCCTGTTCGTCCTTTAAATGTTCCACCGGAACATCTGCTGTGTTTTCGGGAACAGTATCTTCTGTTGACTGCGGTTCACGAACGTCCTCATCTTTAACAACAGCCGCACGATTAAGCCTTATAGCTTCATTGTTTTTCTGTTCGATGAAAGCCGCCCGTTTCATTCGCAAAGCCATTTCGGGAATTATTGCCTTTTTCTGCTCCGGGATAATGCTGTCCGAAGCCTGCGAAACATATTTATGCTCATAAGGCTTTTTGTCTCCGCTTTCATTTGAAGCAGAAACAGTATTTTTATCCGATGCATTTTCGGGAGAACGTTCCGATTCGGAGAAATCAACCCTTGCAGTATTTATCTTTATATTTGCTTTATTCTGCTGATCCAGAAAGGCGGCACGCTTCATACGCTGTGCTATTTCGGGAGTAATTCCGATATGCTCCGATACCGTACTTTCGGGCTTCTGAGCATTATCGGGGGTGTGGTTTTCGTTTCTTCGATTTGCCGTCTGTCCGCTTGCAAAAGCCCTGCCTGCCATATTTTTTAAAAGCTTGGCGGTATTTTCTTTTTCGGGAACATTTACGGAATTATCTCCGTGATTTATTTTGCCTGTGGGAGAAATATCCCTGTTTTCTTTCTGCACATTCACAACACGATATTTCTTTTTCGTTCGTGCCTGTGCATTAAAAACGATCTTCGGTCCCCTCTTCTTTTCAAAAGAAGAAAGGGAGTGTTTTTCGCCTGCGTTAGCTGACTTATCTTTTCTATCAACCTTTGCCATAAACAACTCCCTTTCGCATAATTATCTATTCTTGTTTTCTTCCTCGTCCTGATGAAGCATCTTCGCCGTTTCGGAGAAGTTTGTGGTCATAAGGCTGTACAGCTTCGTATCCTTGGGGAACTCGTCATAGAACGGTATCTTCGTCTTTCCGCCCAGAATGAGAAGTCCGTGTCCGGCAGGAACATCATTTACAAACTGTATCTCGCTGTCATTGATATTCAGAACGTCCTGAAGCTTCGCCGCATCTGTGGGGTTCTGTTTCAAAAGCACGATAAACTCCGAGTTTGCAAGCATATTCCTTGACTTGTAATCTTTCAGAAGATCGTCCACGTTCTGCGTGATGCCCGTTAAGATACCGCCGTACTTTCTTGCACGCTTCCAGAGCATCTGCAAATAGTCGAGGGAATATTCATCGGCAAAAAGCAGATGGGCTTCATCAATGAAAATGTAAGTTTTTCTGCCCTTTTCCTTGTTCTCCGCAAGGCGGTTCCAGATGTAGTCAAGGATAAGGAGCATCGACTGTGTTTTCAGATTGCCGTTGAGGTCACGAATATCGTAAGCGATAAATCTGTTCTTCGTGTTTACGTTGGTCTGATTGTTGAAATACTTTGCCGAACCGTTTACATACATATCAATGGTGATAATGAGCTTATCCTTCATTTCCTGCGGTACGTTTTCGGTTTCTTCCTTCATACATTCAAGGAACGTTCCCAGTGTGGGCATATCTTTCGGGTCAAGAGATTTAAGCACTCCCGACTTTGCGTATGCTTTCTGAACACACCTGTCAACAAAGGACTTTTCCTGTGCATTAAGAGGGTGCTTTGAATCCATACACGAAATGAATGATGTTACAAGCTGACACTTGTCGGCAATAATATCCACTTCGGGATCGTCAAGCAGACGGAAATCGAAATCAAACATATTTATATAGTTTGTAGAGCCGTTGGAGAAACGTACTACCTCTCCGCCGAACGCTTCCGCAAGCTTCCAATACTCACGCTCAGGGTCAATTACAAGAACGTCCGCATTTTCATCGCCTGTGATGATGTTTGTAATCTCCGTTTTGACCTTGAATGACTTGCCGCCGCCCGAAGCCGCAAGATAGAAGCCAGACGGATTTATAAGCCCTGTCACACGGTCAAAAAGGATAAGGTTATGGGACAGCACATTCATTCCATAGTATGTGGCGTGTTCCATCTGCACCTCACGGACATTGAACGGCATAAATATTGCAACAGACTCCGAGGGCATTGTGCGGAGATAGTCAAACTTTCTCTGATAGCCCAGGGGCAGGCAGTCCGCCATACCGTGTTCCTGTTCCCAAGCCATTTCGCCCTTGATACAGCCCGAACGCTTGAGGGTGCTTTCGATAACTTCAGCGCTTTCGTTCAGCTCGTCAAAGGTATCTGCTTTTATAAGTATTTGCGTGTTCACCATAAAAAGCTTCTGATCCTTGACGGTGATCTTGTCGAATACGCTTACCATTGCATCACGCTGATTTTTTATTCTCTGGGGCATCTGTGAAGAGAAGTTTCCGTGCTGTGCCGCCTTGACCTCTCGCTTTGCCATATCCGTATCGACTGCGGTGATCTGATGCTGTACAAGCTTTCTTGCTTCGGCGCTGTCATAGGTTTCAATGTTGGTCGTTACCATAATTTCAATGCCAGTTCCGAGAAGTCCCGTTAAAATATCCGATGTAGCCGTTGAGGGATATTCACGGATATACAGCACCTTTGCGTACTTGTCATTGAACATAAAGTAGTCCTTTTTGAAATCGAAATAGTCGGGACTGCAATAGAGCTTTTCCCTGCCCTTTGCAAAATCTTCTTCTGTAAGAATGGGGACAGTCATTTCATCTGATCCCACAAAGAAATCACGGAGCATTTCAATACGCTCCTGTGATGTAAGCACACGAAGTCCGGTATTCCCGATACGATTAAAGGTATTCATAGCAGTTATATCCAGCGTTCTGAAACGTCTGACAGCCGATTCCTCATCTGGGGCCTTAATGGTAAGAGTGATGTACATATGCTTCTGAATAGCGTTCTGTCCCTTGCGGATATTCTCCTCCAGCACTCGTGAATTAAATTCATAACGATATTCAAAAAGGTCATCAGCCTTCTGCGGCATAAGAGTTGCCTTCTTAAACTCCTCCATATTCAGCCTGCTGTTCCAGCAGCATATCTGACAGTCAACGGTATCGTCCAGAATGCCAAGAAATTCGATATATCTTTCAAGATACATATACTGCTGTTCCTCATCGGCAAGGTTGAAGTTTATGTCATCAAAGGTATAAGCCTTTGAGTACATTTTCTTTCCGAGATAGAAAATATCATCGGAGAGGACCTTCTGATAAGGGACAGTGGAAAGCACCTTTTTTGAAAGATTTTTCTTTTCTCTGCCCTTTTTATCTTTCTTTGCCTTTTTGCCCTTTTTCTTATCGGGCTTGTCTGCGGCAAGACGGACGGCATCTCTGTCCCTTGCGGACATTGGTGCATCTTCATCATCTGTGACAGCCTTTTTTGACTTTTTCTTTACAAAAGCCATAGCACCTGCCATAAGTGCGATAATGGCAGGAACAGCTATAAATGCAGGATTCTGTACAAAGAAATTTGCTCCGCTGTCAGAAACATTTTCCGTAACTGCCGTAACAGCTGTTGTTTCTACAATCTCCGCTGTGCTTTCTATAACCGCTTCTGTCTGAATTTCCGCAGAAGTCATTTCTTCAATGACCTCTGCACTTGTTTCAGGAATTACAGCTTCAGGAAAAACGGATACTTCCGTCTGTATCATTTCCGTTTCAGTTTCGGAAACTCCCGCTTCTTCAAGGGACTGCGATACTGCATTTGCCACAATGCTTGAAATAATGTCGTCATTATTCATTTCCGTATCGGCAGGCACTTCCGTTTCTTCAAAATGTTCCGGTGGAACATTTTCCGATATTTCGGTTTCCATAACGGAATTATCCATTATTTCAGAGATGCTTTCTGTCGGAACATTCGGCTGTTCTCCTGTCATTTCCGTAACCTCGGTTACAGAGGTCACAATGCTTTCTTCACCCATTTATTGCCCTCCTTTAGACTTGTGTTTTTTTCTTTTATTCGCTTTCTTTTCAGCCGCACGTTCCATTTCAAGCCCTTTCAGCCATATTTTTCTCACTTCATCGTGTATCTGAACTTCCTCCGGGAGATAGGTCATTCCTCTTCGCTGTTTGCCCGCATAAAATTTAAACAAGGTTGAAGCAAACTTCTCAAAAGGCATACCGTTGTATTTCATAAAGCCCACCGCCGCAAGCGGAGCAACCTCAATAATGACGATATACATAAGAATATCTGTGGGAATAAAATTCTTTCCGATAAGAAATGTGAGAACAGCAAGTGCGATCATTGCAATTCCGCATACAAACTGGCGTACGGTAAGTCCGAAGAAAAACTGCTCCTTGTACTCCGTAACGTCCTGCGGAATATCTGCCTTTATCATCAAATCACCTCTTTCAGCCCGTTCAGAATGTGGGCGATAACGTCAACTGTCCAGCCGTTGCCGATACATTTATATCTCTGCGTATTGGATATTCCCTCGGTGTAATTGTCGGGGAGCGTCTGCAAGCGTTCCGCTTCCACGGGAGTGAGCTTGCGGACAATGTAATCACCGTCGGGCAGATCGATCTTATAAAGACCTGTCTTTGCTCCCTGCCCTCCGCCGTTTGCGGACAGCGTTACAGATTTTCCACGAACCGAATATATCCGCTGTCCCTGACCGCCGTTTCCGTATTCGCCTACACGGACAGGCTGTGCTATTGCGGTAGTTCCGCCCTTGAAGCCCTTGTTGGTTATGAGCGTTGCTTCACCGTATTTGTAATAGCCTGCCATAAATGTACGGGATTTTTCTCCCTCGCCGTTATATGTATTGAACGGGATAGGCTCTGCAACCATAGAATCCTTCTGAACGGTAGTTAAGCAGTTGCTTTTCCCGTCCTTTCGGGCTTCGATAAACTGCTCTGTGCCGCCAGCACATTTTTCTGAACGTTTTCCGCTTTGAATATACCGTCCACGCTGTGCAACACCCACAGGCTCGGCTATCATGCTCCGCTGACTTCTCTGCAATGTGTTCCATAAAACAGCACCGTCATAGCTTGCAGTCATACAGTAGCTTTTGTCCTGCCACGGCAGTCCGCTTTCAAGAATATCTTTAAGCAGGATACCCTTGTCCGCAGGCTGACTGACATTGGGGATATTTGTCCAATAGCATCTCTTCCTCTGCTGTGCGGAAACAAGTGACGAATTTATCATTATGGGCTGTACTCCAAGCTGTTCGGAAATAAAGTCCTTTATGTTTTGGTGTATGCTGTTGTTGTTTTCATACAAAAAGTATTTACAGCCGCTTTCACGCAAAGCACGGACATATTCCATAAAAAGCTTTCCTCCCATACCGTCGGGAGTGATTTCTCTGCCCGTTTTGGCAATGCTCCAATAGGTGCAGGGAGAGCCGCCGATAAGCAAATCGTATCCCTTGAAATCTGAATAAATTCCGCCGAACACATCTCCGTGATGAACTATTTGGGGATAGTTTTTCTCGGAAATTTTCACCGCATATTTGTCAATCTCAAAAGCGTCATAGCTTTCAACAGGTATGCCTGCACGCTCCAGAGCCGCCATTCCGCAGGATATGCCGTCATATAAACTCAGAACTCTCATACATCACCCGCCTAACGCACGTTTTGTAATGTCGCTTGATTTTGCGACTGTTACCGCAAGCATTACAACGCTCAAAACAGGTGTTGCGTACTTGAATATGTGCATCAGCAGTCCTGCTCCGTCAAGTCCTGCCGAGAAATCAAGAGTAAGATTTGAGGAAATAAGCGTATATGCCTTGAAGCATATCGCAAGAACTCCCCACTGCATTGATACTGCCGCAAAATTCTTTATAAACGAAATGCCTGCGGACCTTGCCTGTGTATTTACAAGGGTCGCAAGTGCCACGGGGGAGATCGCCGTAAGTATTGCCGTTTCAAACACGATGCCCAGCACCATTATAACGATAAGCGAGAACATTACGAACATAAGGATTATGATTATGACATAGAGCAGTGTTAAGACTATGTAGTTTATGTCAAGCAGTCCGCCCTCAAGCGGAGTTCCCTGATTCATTGCATCGCCGAACGCCGCTCCTATGCCGCCAAAGGCTGACGCAAAATCCACCTCACTTTTGAACAGTCCCGAAATTATTCCCACAACGTTGTCCACGTTCTGAACTATCAATGCACTCACAACAAGCTTCATCGCCACTCTGATCGCACCCTCAATGCCGCCGTGAAAGTCGATATTGGCACAATATGTAAATGCTTCCATACAGAAAAACAAGGTCAAAAGAGCTGTGCCTGCTCCCTCGAAAATGCTTATGGCATCTCCCGCCTGACTGACAATATCGAAGCCTGCAATGCTCTGTAAAACAGCGGCAAAACCGTCAGCTTCCGTCTGCAAAAGGTTCTGTGCTTCTTCAAATGCAACTTGAAAAAAGCTTGATTCTGCCATTATGCTCCTCCTTTCTTATTCAGAAAAGGACGGCCATATTGGATATATAACCGTCCATGTGTTTTGCTGATTATCTGCCGATCAATTTCCGCCGATCGAAAGAGAAGCAGGAATGATAGCTCCGACAGCGGCAATTATCGCACCGCCGATAAGGGTCTGGAAGCCTCTCGTCTTGCCGTCTGCATTGTCGTCCTTGAAGCCTACGCCCGTCTGAATGCCGCCGACTACGGCTACAAGTGAGCCGAGTGCGATAACACCGGGACCGAGTACGCCCATAATTGCATCGATCATTCCCTGTGCGTCCGCTCCGTCGCCTGCGGCATAAACATTCATTGCACAAGCCGACACGGCGGCAGGAATAACGAGTGCCGCCTTTCCGAGCCTTGTGTTCATCGCTCTGCCTGCGGCATTGGAAGCGGCAAGCATAGCCTTTGCTCCTACCTCGTTTGCCTTGTTCTGAAAATTGCCCATTGTTTCCGTGATCTTCTTCATCACACAAAACCTCCTTGAAAAAATATAGAATTGAATTTATATAAGCAAAGCTCCTGTGATTTTCACGCACTCTTTTTTCTTTTCAAATCACTCTTCTGCCGAATCACGTTCGCTTTGATTGCAATAAAAAAAGAGCTGTAAAGCAAGCATTTAATAATGCCGCTTTATAGCTCTCATTCGCTGTTCCGCACCGCTCTTTTGGTGCGCCGTTATTCAGTTTTATTTTCGGGACGCATTATCAGCTTTTTCCTTGATTCATAAATGAAATACCCGTCTTTTCTCGGTTCAAGGATTATTTCCGATTTTCGCTCCATAAGCCTGTTTATTTCCTTTATCTCACGTTCCGTAAGCACCGATATTTTCTCCATATATCACTCCAAGTCAGGCTGTGCAGTACAGTTCCGTGCAATGCTCCAGCCTTTGACGTATTTCTATTGGGATATCCGACATTATGCTTTCGGGCTGTGCTATTTCAGCACCCTCATCATCAGACGTTACAAATCGAAGTTTGAGTGTGTCCGCATTTAACGTATCGCCCGTATCAATAAATTCGCTGAAATCAATAAATTCCGTTTCGGACTGTGTTTCAACATATCTGTCAAGATAATATGCATAAGGATTGTCGGAAGCCGTTTCACCCTTTTCCGTGTCAGGCTTCCAGTCCTCTCCAAGCTCCGCATATCTCGGATGCTCGGAAAGATTGAATTTATTTGTAAAGAACGGATAAAGCCCACGCACCATAACAATGCAGTTATTGTTGTCCATAGTTGTCAGCTCGTCAATGGTCGCAAGCTCTCTGCCCATAATGGCATTATTGTAAGAACTGCTTCCCTGCTTGCCTTTGGTCTGATTTATGGATAACTGGTCAATGGTTTCCTTTCCGAGTTCCTTTGAAAGATATTCATTTGTGAACTGATCCTTGCCGCCAAGATATATTAGGGTATCGCAGTTTCCGGGCAGTTCTTCCCAGGACTTCTCATAAAACCGTTTCAGCTGCGAGATATTTTGCAGAATGACCTGTGCCGATATTTCAAACTTTCGGCAGGTCGCAAGTATCTTTTCAAATTCAGGAATTTTACCGAGATTTGCGAACTCATCAAGTATAAATCGGACGTGAACAGGCAGTCTGCCGTGATAAAAGTTTATAGCCCTGTCATACAGCGTATCAAAAAGCTGAGTGTACATCATAGCCGCCAAGAAGTTGTATGTTGTATCCGTTGAGGGTATTACGATAAACAATGCTGTGGGCTTATCTCCCAGAGTTTCAAGACGGATATTGTCCGTATGCGTAAGATTTCTCACATTTTCCAGCTTGAAATATTGGAGCTTTGTTGTAGTGGAAATGAGAATAGACTGCATCGTTTTTCCTGCCGCCTGCTTAAATTCCTCGTAATACTGCACCGACAATGCTTTCGGAGCCGCTTCCTTTCGCTTGTCAAACATAAGGTCAAGCTCGGATTTTTCTTCTTCCTTGCCCTCGATTACCTTTGCTTTATGTATAAGGTCAAGAACGCCTGCAAAGTTCTGTTCTTCTTCCGTTCCCGTTTCTATGAGCAGAAAACAGAGTGATGAAAGCAGAAGCCTTGTAGCATCGTCCCAAAATTGATCTCCGGAGGAAGCTCCCTCAACTTTGGTGTTGGTCATAAAAACATTTATCATTTTGATGACGTTGTTGCTGTTTATTTCGCCTGTGCTGTCACGGAGATAATGAAATGGATTGTAGTTTGAGCTGTGCTTCATATCGTTCAGATTGAAAACTCTTATCTCATATCCGTGCCGCATAAGCATCTTTCCGCAGGATTCCACAAGCTCGCCCGATGGGTCTGTGACAACAAATGAAGTGTTGCATTGGAGCAGATTCGGCTTTACGAAAAATCTTGACTTGCCCGTGCCTGAACCGCCGAGAATTATCATATTAAGATTAAGCATCGGCTTTATCTTTTCCGCTTCCCTGCCTGCACCCATTACGTCTTTTATGGATATATCCGTTCCCGTAAGCTTGCTTGAACTTTTCTTTTTGGGTCTGCCCTTTTTCTTCTTTTTATCCTTTTCTTCCGCCGCTTCATTTTTCTCCCTGACTTTGCGGTCAAGAACAAGAAATACGTCACTTGCACATATAACGTTGTTGTAAAAGCCTGCCTTTGTGGTATCGGCAATTATCTCTTTTTCCTGCCGATTTCCCCAACGGGCTGAACCGTGTTCCACACCTCTCCTGTGATAACGCTTTCCGTTTCCCACAAGTCGGTACATAATGGCTATCATACTGCCGAACAGTCCGAAAACGCAAGCATTTCGTGTCATTCCGTTACCGCTTATGACGGCTTGAAATGCCTTGCCCAGATTGCCGGGGACCATATATTCCCCGATACTGCCGATAGCTTCAAATGCCTGTATATTTCCGTTTTTGTCTGCGGTCATTTCAAGGGTATAGCCTGCAAGTACGATTACGGGAAATGCAATTATACAGCAGACGATAATGATATACAGAAGCGTATCTGTTTTCTTTTCGGGTATTCCCATATTGCTTGCCATACTTAATGCTCCTGTCCTTCCTTGCCTTTGGAAATGACCTTATCTTTGACAGCCTGCGATATTTCCTTGAATTTCTCCTGTGCAAAATGCTTGATTTCGCTGAGTGTCTGCCTGTCGGGGCATTTTTTATCCGATATGCTCTTTTCAAAGGATTTTTTAATATCATTTGCACACTTTTCGGATATGCCTATATCGGCAAGCCTTTCGGTGTCAATATTGCTTATGGGCATTATGAGAGATTTTTTGCTTTCCTTTGCGGTTATCTCAATCATACTGCTTGAAAGCTGACATATCTTTGCTTCGCTAAGCTCCTGCCTGCAAGCATCGTTTATTATCTCATCAAAAATGAGCTGCCGAATAACCAAAGCGGTGGAAATATCATCTACAAGCCCAAAATCATCTCGGAGAGCCTTTTCAACCTCTGCCAGAGGTGTGTCCCTTTCTATCTGCATATACCGATAGTTTTCGGGGTCATCTCTGACAATTACGGTGCTGTTCCTGAGTGTATGATAGCCCAGCTCGTTAAGCTCCGCATTATTCTGTTCAAAGCTGTCAAAACGAATTGCCCAAGGCTTGTATTCCATTACCTCATAGGCAGACGATTCAATGTCCGAATCTCTGTATGAAGCAGCAACCTTTTCGGCAATTTCCTTTGCCGATACCTCGGAATAGCCCATCTGCGAAAGCATTGACTGTACTTGATGCACGGGCAGGACAGGGATAACCGCAAATTTCTGTGTGTTGTTATCCAGAACGCAGCATTTAGCTCCGTTATCTATTGGAATTTCACCCATACATTCAGCCTTGCCTATAACTGTCTGCGACAGCTGTGACTGTGCAAGATATTCTCCGATATTTGGAATATCTGCATATACTATCTCGAATTTCTCCGCTGTATATGAAAAGGTTTTTTTCTGTTTATCTGTAAGAGCATTATTTACATCATCAAGGAGCTTGCTTATGGTCTTGCTGTTCAGTCCTCTTTCCGAAAGGGCTATCCGCATTTCCTCGGCACTGCCCATTTTCACGCTGATAAGCTCGTTTTTCTTTGCATTGAAAAGGTCGATTCTCCGCAGCTCTCCGCCCTCTGTGCCGTATTTATACACGGCTGTATCTTTATTGATATGTCTGTTTCGGGTATTGAAATATCCCGTAAGCTCACTTCCGCTGACAGTCCTTTTCACTTTTCCGTTCACATCATACACGGGGTACTTTTTTTCAAAGTCAAGCTCTGATTTAAGAGTTTTCCCGCCGTTTATCATTTCGGCTTCCGATTTGCTTATACGGATATAGTCCTGTCCCGATGTGTTCGGAACACGCATAAAAAAGCTGTCCGGAGTATTAAGCTCTTCGATATTAAGCTTCTGCATATCAATGGTAATGACATTATCATAAACCTCGACCAGATAATCCTCGCACTCCTGCAGGCTTTCCTTATATTCTTCCCTTGCCCTGCCGATCTGTTCCGAAATATCCGATTTATACATTACAGCAACTTTATCTTCATAAGGAACAAGTGAGATTTCAAGATTATCTGCCTTTGCGGCGGCGAAAAGCTCCCTTGCTTCATCTTCCGAAACGGTATATGCTTCAAAGCCGAGAGCGTCGAGAGGTGCGGTCTGCTCATATCGTGTGACCTCAATATTTCCGACTTGCTTTTTGACCTGCTCCGCTTCTGCCAACGCTTTTGAATGCTGTCCCTCATATTCCTTGGGAACAACATTCATATATTTGCCCTCATCGGTCTTAAAGGAAATGACGGGAATATCGTATTTGTTCATCACACGGTCAACTATGCCCATATCTTCGGCATCAATAAGGTCATTTCCGTCCTTGACGATTATCCTGTCCGAATTTTCGGCAATGTCGTTTGCCACAATATGCTTCATAGCCATATTGAGAAGATCAAGCTGACTTGCAGGAACAGCAAGCACGGCATTGTTGTTATCCCCCACCTGTGCATTGAAATATGAGCCGCCCATTTTCCTGACGGTTTTCTCTATTTCGGGAAGCTTTTCGGCAGGCACGGTAATATACTTGAATTCCGTTCCTGCTTTTTGGAGCTTTTCAAAGTGTTGTTTTGATAATTTTCCCACCTTTATTTTAGGAACATCGGGCTTCTTTGCGGCATTTGCCCTGTTCTTTTCCTTTTCGATAGAACTGACAATATCCAAAATGCTTTTCAGGAGTGCCACAAAGGTACTGCAAGCATCATCGCCTATCACTATTCCGTCACCCCTTCCGTTTCTTCAATATGTTCCACCGGAACATCGGTATTTTCGGGTGTTTCCTCTGCGAAAATATCTATTCTGTCCTCATCGGTACAGCCGTATGAAAACGGGGACATATTGAACATAAGGGTAACGTCTGCATCTGCGGCATTTGCCCAGCCATTGGGAAGTGACAGGGGCAGAATACGCTTTATTCCCACTCCGTTTGTCACAAATGCAGGAGAATATTCCTGAGGTGAATAGTCCGAATAATTATATGTTTTGGGCTTTGTTATGCTTTTCAGCAGGTCACGCTGTTTTATATCAAAATTCTCGTCTGTGCCTGCGTATGTCACGCCGTATCTGCCTGCAATGTTTACTTTCAGAAAGTGCGTGCTGAAAACTGTCTGCCTGTTTTCTCCGTTGTCCGCACCGAAGATACGCTCCTCGGTTTCTGAATAGCTTACCTTGTTTTCTTTATGGTTCTTTGCATATCCGACAGAGTTTGCGGAATAGCCGAAGTTATAGTAAAGCTCGTCACGATTTGTTCCAAGCTCCGAACATATCTCGTCTGCGGTCATATTGCTGTTCTCTGCCCAGATTTCAAGGAGCTTGTCGGGGTTAAGTCTTATGAGGTAAACAGAAGTGCCGTCTATCTCTTTATTAAGATTGATTAGATCCGAATAATACACTTCCCACATATCCGGTGAAAGAAGATCATTCATTTCAAGCCCGATCGTTCGGGAATAATACTGATAATCTGTAAGGTCTGAAAACTCGTCCTCATCGGTCATATCATTTTCAAACCAGCTCCGCACAGCTTTCAGTTCCTTTTCCTGCGGTGTAAGCTCATCATCGGCAGATGTACTCATACAGCCTGTAAGCATAACCGCCGCTCCCATAAGAAATCCCACGCACTTTTTCAGCTTCATTGTTCTACCCCTTTCGTTCGTTTTTTGATATTTCTATTATATCAAATCGTGAAAATCGGAGTTTATGAACGGAGGGGTGATAGATATGATAGTTTGTGACAAGTTATAATAAGCTGTAAGTGGTTATGAGAGTGTAAATTCATTGTTTGGCAATGGAATTTATGATAAGATGCGTGATTAAATATTTTGTAAATTAAATGTGAATATTTATTTTAGGGAAATAAAAAAGGACCTATGCTGTTATTGCACAAGTCCTTATGGCTGTTTTTTCATTAATAGATTAACCAGTTTAATTCAGTATATCCCTAATCCACTGCATTTCTATTAAATAAACATTTATCAGCTCACACTCTCTATTTTAGTTTTAGTACGCTTAAATATTTTATTCAGTTCATCTATTAACCTTTCACTAACTTTATATCATCATAATATGTCCAACCATCCCTTTTTAAAAAGGAAGCTGGATCATTCATTATGGACTCAAACTCCTCAATATCTCTGTCCTGTCCCGATTTAGTCGGCGCATAGGAAACATTTGCATACGCATAGTATGACACGATCATATCTTCATTCGGTGTTCCGAGATATACAAGTTCTGCCGTTTCTTCATTTAAAGCTTTTATACACAGCAAATATTCATATTCGCCTGTTTCAGCTTCATAATAATTGTGAAGCTCGTTGTTCTGTTCACGGATTTTTTGCGTCCGTTTATAAACTTCAACATTAGGACTTTTAAACGAATAATAAGAATATGCACCATTACTTAATTTGAGATCTCTCCCGAAAATATCATTTTGTACACGATATATTGAAATATCCGTCATGCCGTCACCAATGACCAAATCGCATAAATGCTCCTCAGAATGATCTTCTGTTAAATAGTCGTCCAAATTTATAGTTTCAATGTATTCCAGATTATCATATTTATTCAGATAATACTGCGTATCTGCAAGCAGTTCATCAAAGCTTGCTTTCGGCATATCAACATTGTAAGAGTAACAATGTATTGCATTATGAAAATCTTCACCATAGGTACGCAAATTAAAGGAGCGATATTCCTCGTTTCCGGTAAACAGGCAGGCAACAATATAATTGTGATAGCTGCCGTATTGATACACAGCGCAATAATAATCGCTGCTGTCACCATCATTGGTTTTATAAATATCAATGCTGTTCACTCTGTTAATGTATATTTCGTCACTTATAATTGTTTTTTCGGCATTATCATACATTACAATATGAAATTTATCATACCTGACATCTTTGCATAAATAGAAGTCTTCGGTTATTCCATCATAGTTCAGATCAACACTGCAATAAAGTTCTTCCTGCTGTAAATCAACTGTGCTTACAGCTTCCGTACTTGCGATCTCATCATCTTCTATTATATCGTTTTCATATAATGAGCCTGTAACAATTGCATCAGATACAGTATCTATTTCTTCCGCAACAGTATCATTTAAATATTTATTGCTTGCGCAGGATGTTAATATAAATATGTATATTAATATATAGAATGAATAAAAGCAAAAACGCTTCATTTTTATCTCCTACTATAAAATTATGAGATTACAAATGGGTTTTCACCCATTTGTAATCTTGGCAAAATCATTTTTCTTTAGAATTTTTTGGAATATCAATTTCAGATTCGCCATTGGTTCCTGCGTAATTCCAATCAAAATCAGTTACAAAATCACAATAATATTCCATTATTGATAATGTCCAGTTTGTCCACTCTCTATGGTTTATTTTACGAAACTCTTGAAAAGCATATATTTTATATATTGAAGAGATACGCGCTTCGGTTTGATAATAATTTGAATTTTTTTATACATTAAACTTTTAAAAGGGAAACTGTGTATTCATCTACTGTCATTATCAACAGCAACATATTTTATCTCCAACAAATTAAGCAACTGCCCCACATTATCTTCTTCGGAGAAAGCTTTAACGCCCTCGTCTGTAAGCTCCACATAAAAATCGTACCCCTCTTCACTTGGATTAAAGTCGTTTGGCTGCCATTCATCAATGCTCTTTTCAATATATGACCTCGATGTTCCATCGGGATAACAGGTATACAGCACATTGTTTTTTATGTACGGATTATCCGCAAATTTAATTGCGGCATAATATACTCCAATGGCTGCATTAATTACCGAAACTCTTATATTTAAATGCAATATATTGTTTGACGTGATTTCACAGCAAATAAATGTATGCCGTTCGTCAAGCATTTCACAGGGAGTATAGCTGTCACCTCCTTCATAAGTTATTACGGGATAATTGGCATTGTACAGAACCATTATATCGTGTAAGCCATTAGTTTTAGTTTTTAAAATATATTGAATATCATTAAATTGTTTTAAACAAGACCACTTTATGGGTATATAAATACCTTTATCAGAGTATATATAAATTTTATATAGATAAGATGTCATATAGCCATCTCCCGACACTCCCTCTGCTATTATATAATCATCATATCCATCATCATTCAAATCAAACAACATATATCCCATACCTACAATAGTCAAATTCTTTGACCATTCAGTTTCTAATTTGTATTGAAACATATCATCTACAATTTCATTTGGCAAAGATTCATTACATTCAGTATACAAAAAATTTGTATACTCGTTGTCACTAACGTCTACTATGCAATAGGATTCATCTCCCATATACCAATATCCCGCAGGATCATGTCCGATCCATTTTAAATCAATTTTTGTTTCAATATCATTACTATAAAAATATGTGTCAATGATTTCTTTAGGCAATTGAAACCTGTAGCCATTATGTTTAGTTGTGGAATCGGAAATTTCTATAACTTCGGCCGAAGTAATTATTGTACTAGTCACAGCAGATATTTCTGCTGTGACTGGTATAGATAATTCTGGTTGTATAAAAGTTGTTGTAACAATATCATTAGTTTTCATAGAACCATTTATATTTTGGCAGCTTGACATTAACATTGTTAATAGTAATAAACTCGTAGTTATGATTTTCTGTTTCACTTTCATAAAGCAATTCCTCTCCAATTAGATTAGCTAATGTGTCTCTATATAATGAATCTTCTTTTGGTGAATGAGTATCTACACTAAAGTCATAACCACAACAATAAAATTTCAAACCATCATAAATATTGCCTTTCTCATATAAACATTGATGAAGCTTTGCCGTACCCATAGTTATATTAATAAATGGCTTGTCTAATAATGGTTGAATTTTTTCAAATCGATCGGCTACATTTTTTTGCTGGCTATTTAAAAATGTATCATTAACATCATTGGTCAGTATATTTTTTGAAAATGCATAATCAATAATTGCGTCAACATTTGATCCATTTCCATAATACGTTCCCCTAGTGTCATTAGATTTAAACTTGCAATATCCATCCACATACATAACAGATATTTGCATATATCCAATCACATCATTTGTACTTTTGTAACCCGTATAGTTATATTTATTAAAATTGTCATCTAGTGTTGTAGTGCAACTTGATTCGTGTGCACAAATCGCCATAACCATTAGCGGATCAGTTAATGGAATATTTTCATTTCCATTAGCTATTTCACATAACGTATATATATACTTTTGCTCATCTTTCGTCAAATTTAATATTTGCGGACCATATCCACCAGAACGACCAATATATGTAATTGGATAATAGAATTTGTTAAAATAATACTCACCTTCTTCTTGATAAAATGCTGGGTGTGGTTTAGAAGAAAGCGGCCATTTATCCGCTACCTTATAATACCCCGTAGGTTGATATTTGCCTGTTATGCCGTCAAAAAATCCGTCATCGTCGCTATCAGCTTTGGTAGGATCAGAATTAATTGGAAGAATACGCCAATCGTCTTTATCTATAACGCCTGCAGCAGTAGCATATCTCATCAACTTATCTGGAACATTCTCCGTATAAGACTTCCAATTATCCGAGCTCAAAATTTGTGCAATTGTCGGTAAATTATTGGTTTTAATTATATACTTTCCATTCTTCTTTTCAAGTCTTTGACTATTTATCTCTGCATATTTAGCTACTAATTCAATATTAACTTCATCCCAATCTGACAATCCATCTTCATCAGAATCAATTAAACTGCCTTCGCATAGTCTCGCCTTGAGGTTAATATCTCCAACTAAACCAGTAGACAAAATAACCTTAAATTTCGTACCATTTCCGTAGCCGCATATCTCAATAACATTTTTCTTAATAGTATCAGCTTTTGTTGTTTTACGATCATTGTTATTCTCCGCAGCATTCAATGTCATAACCTGAACCTCTGAAGTACTATCGGAATAGAAAATGCCCTTTGAAGCATCAACAAGTTTACGCACATAAGAATTTTCCTTAGCTGTTCCATTCGGACAGATAACACTGACATTTATTCGGTAAGCCTGTTCGTCATTTTCATCAGTATATGCGCTCTCCTCAACAGTCCGAATAAGCTGCTTGGAATCATTTACACTGCCGACAATATTATCATCATTTGCTATGTGATACATTGTTATGATATTTTTATCAATTTCTTCAGCCTTGCAGCTTCTGTCGCAAAGATTGATCATATAATTTGAAGCGTGAACAAGATCGTATGCAACCGACTTTTTGGGCATCGACATACCATCAATAGCCGCTTTAGCTTCTTCATAACTTGTGAAATAATTATTGCCGTCTTTATCCATAAGCAAATTATCCTTCGCTCTGAAACTCATTCCCATTTCCTGATAGTACACGTATACCTTAACATCGGTATATCTGTCAAAAGCGTCCTCGGCAATAGCTTTCATATCAGATTTTACGCTGTCAAAGCTGCTCTCATCGGAAATATATCTTGTATCAAGACAGAAAGCGATATTTGCGGATTTAACTTCATCATCTTCTTCATAATAATTGCCCGGCTCAAGGTTTTCAAGATAATTTATCCACATTTCCATGTCCATAAGGCAGTATGTACCAAGCTCGTCAACATGGGTATAGACTGTCTTTGTTTCTTCGTCATAAAAAGTTTCGATAGGCAGCAGGATATTGTTGTCCTCAAAATACTTGAACACCTGAAGTCTCTTTATTCCATTGAATTCGGGTTCGTCAGCGTATACGCCAAGCTTGTTGCCAACCGCAGAATCATCAAGCTTAAACTTAATAACGACATCGGTAACAGAAAGTCCATCACTGTAAGAAAGCTCAGGAACAACGCCAAGTACAGCGTCATTCTGGAGAATTGAATAGGAGTAACCGCTTTCACCTGCGGACAAGTTGTTTTTCGCTACGCCTGCCGCTGTAATTTCAACAGAAACGGTGTATGGGTTATCTTCAATAGTGTTTATGTAATCAAGAGCAGAGCTGTCCTCGCCGACTGTCTGCTTTGTTGTGTATTCATTATCGGGATAGCCGTTTGTTGCAGGATTATTAGGGTCAAGACCAAGCTCAATTTCATCTCCATCGGATACTTTATCTCCGTCTGTATCATATTTCAGAGGATCTGTATTGTGGATTTTAACTTCATCATAGTCGGAAAGCCCGTCATAATCGGTGTCCTTGCTGAACGGATCTGTTCCAAGCTCGTATTCCTCAAGGTTTGTCAGACGATCCTTGTCAAAATCCTCATCGGCGTCAGATATCCCATTGTCGTCGCTGTCAGCTTTTTTAGGGTCTGTTCCGAGAGTAAAGTATTCATAACCATCAGGCAGACCGTCACCGTCAGTATCCGCATTGTACCTATCCGTGCCGATCTCTTTTTCAAGATAATCGGGTAGACCGTCTTCATCACTGTCAATTTCAGGATCAATTTCAAAATCAAATTCCATAGGAATAACGATACCTGTAAGCTTAAAATTACTAAAAACAACTTCTGTTTTTGTTTCGCTTTCCTGCTCAATCACAGTTGCAGGCTCTGTAACTGTTTCTCTTTCAGTTACAAATTCACTTTCAGAAATGGATTCTGTTTCACTTTCTCCAACTGCAATATCAGTTTCCGAAACATCTGTAACAACAGTTGTTTCAGCTGCCGGCTCTGTTGCAGGTGCAGATGTTTCAATAACATCAGATCCGGCTTCTTCATCAAGCTTTCTTCCGCTGAAATTGAAGCTTGCTGAGTCTCCTGCAGCGATAACATAGTTGTTTTCGGCATTCTTTACCTTAAAGCTGCCGTTGTTGTTTTCAAGCAGCTTGCCATTCCAGAGATTATCAATTGATGCATTGCCGTCAAAGTTAAGCTGCCAAGCATTAATATCATTATCAGAAAGATTTTCGATTACTATTTCCGCCTGATATGTATCGCCGTAATCTCCTGTTATGTTATAGTATACATTGTATCCCTCAGTTATGTCAACCCTTTCCGCACAGTTAACAATATTCTGAGGAATTTTGAATTTATCGCCTGTAAGGGTATATCCAAAGTTTGTCGACTGACCGGGAGCAAGCTCATCGTTGTAGCCTGCACTGCTGAGAATATATTCTGTTCCCTGATGTCCGTATATCTTAGCATTCCATAAGCCGCCGATCTCTCCAAAAGCATTGTAGCCCATAGCCCAGCCTGAAAGAACATCATCACCTGTGTTTGTAATGGTTACTTCAATATTCTGATTTCCCGTCCATTCATTTTTGATGGTATATTCAACGGTATATCCGTCATGAGTATATACTTTAGACCCGCTCTCCGCAGAAACGGGAACTGCTGTTGCTGTTATATTCAGCATAAGCATTGCACTCATTGTCAGAGCGGTTACTCTTTTGCTTTCCTTTTTCATGCTTTTTTCCTCCTGAGTTTTATTCTGCGTATGCGCCAATTATCCGTTCGCCAACTTCAAGCTTGACCAGTCCCACATCGACATCCTGGTCAAGAACATTTATGTAGCGTTTCGCATTGGCATAATCGGCTTTACCATTTTTCCATGGAATTATTTCATATGTTCCATCCGGATAAACAAGAACCATATCCTTAGCATTTTTAAACAGCGGATATTCGTCAAAATTCGTAATGATTTCATCTTCCGATGGTGTGTATTCAACATTTGTAAGGGTAAAAGTTTCTTTCCAGTAATCCTCTGTATAACCCCATTCATCGGGAACAGTTTCGAGTTTAATATAGTAGCCTATTACAGTTTCCATTTTTATATTGGAAAATGTGAAAGAGGACTGTTGGCTGCAGGCGTGAGAGTAATAGCTGGTAATCGGGCCGTAACCATAACCGTAATCATTTTCAGGGAGCTCATACTTATCAATAACAAGTCTGTCATCGTCCCATACTGATACTGTATTTTTACTTGCTTCAATTTTTATATGATGTTTCTGATAGGGAGCAGATATGGAATATGAACCCAATAATTTTCCTGTGGAAGCTATTGTCGAATATTTTCCGTTACGAAAATTATTTACATTTACACCTGTTAAGTGTACAAGCTGCATACCTGACCCTGTTACAAGTACAGCAAAGCCTTGAAGCATTCCATTTTTTATGGACGAATTAAAAAGGAACCCACCGCTTTCTACCGTATGCCAGCTTGAACTGTCCCTCTGCAAATCGAATGATAATATTTTCCTTGAATCATTATCATCCTCAACAAACAGAAAATCTTTAAAAGCATCTCTGCTATAACCAATCATTTTAATATTATTGCCTTCATATGTAATATGCCTCGGCAAAGTAGGAAGATAATAATCACGATAATTATAGTGATCATACGCTGTCCATGCAAAGCTGTCCTGCGCAGTAAGAGTACTGCTGACCTCAAGATACAGGACAGGAGCTTCTTCATCGGCATAAGTGTTTATTCCGGCAGCTGATGCCATGCTTACTACCATAGCCAATGCCATTACAGCTGCGGCAATTTTTTTGATTACTCTATTTGAAAATATAAATTTCATAGTTTTTCCTCCATTTTTACATTTTTGCTTATAAAAAACGGCGTTTACTATTCAGAAAACGCCGTTTCTCATACCGAAATCAGAATTTGCGAAGTTTCTTTGCATTTGCCGGAAGCTTTGACTGATGCATATAAAATACGCATGTTGAGTTAACAGTAACCTTAGTAGCTGTAAGTGCTGCGGATGCTGCCGCCTTGCAAGCCTTTTTCAAAATTTTTTTCATTTTATAATCCTCCGTTTCTATAAATTTTGGGGTAGTGTAAGTTTATCACATAATTTGACATTGCACGTAATAATGCAGTGAATTATAGACTCTTTTGCAGTAAACTAAGATTTTTTATCATAACAATAATAAATTTAACCATAAAAAATGCAGTCATCGCAAAAGATAACTGCATCTTTTATTATCCGATTTTTGTAGCTAAAAAATTAATTTCACTGACTATCATTCAGATAAAGTATAACTTTTGCCGTAAATTCAGTTTGATTGTGCTCAAGCCGCAAAACGCCATTGTATTTTTCCAATGCAGTGCGTACATTTTTTATGCCGTATCCATGCGAATCCTTTTCCTTTTTTGTACTTACAATCGTTCCGTTTCTATACTCAACACAACCGTCATAAGTGTTTGAAATAACAATAAAAAGTCTATTTTTACTGAATTGAAGGCTTATTGAAACTTTTTTGCCGAACTCGCATTTTTCTACGGCAGTTATTGCATTATCTATCAGATTTCCGAAAAGAGTGACCTCATCGGCAACATCAATATTTATTTGCTCAGGAATAACTGCATCGACAGATACGTCAATACCAAGACTTTCTTTGTTGCGAAATTTGTAATTTATTATGCTGTCAATAACAATATTTCCTGTATCGCATATTATTGTCTGACCGGAAGATTTTTCTGCAAGTTCAAAAATGTAATCTTTTGCCTTTGAATACTCACCTCCGTCTATCAATTCATGCAGAGCAAAAAAGTGATTTTTCATATCATGCTGCAGCCCTGCAATTTCTTTCGATGTCGTGTGCATAATTTCACACTGATTATAGTAAAGCTCACGTTCCTGATTAATAAGCTCAGTTTTTATACGCTGCTCATAAGAAAGCGAAAGCGCATCATACAGATAAAAAACTATAACATTTATTGCAAATATAAAAATAATGGAAATTATTGCCGTACTCTGCTTGGCCTGACCTGTTTCGAAAATTGCAAGAATAAGATATGCAGAAAATGACGGAACAATTATTCCTGAAACGAACAGCATATTGGAAGTGTATTTGTGCTCCTTTATATTTTTAAAGCCTCCCGCTAAAACAGAGGCTAAAAATGTGATCAAACTGGCTAAAATATGCCATACAAGCTGTATCTGCTCACTCCTGTCAGTTATATTTATTTTATTGATTCCTGAAGCAGCAATAAATATAAGCTCTATGACATACATAAACAAATAAATGAAAAACACCGATGATATTTTCTTTTTTACTGAGCCTTTATATAAAGCTGCAATAAAAGAAAGTGACAGAATGTTGCATAAAAATGTTATAATCGGAATACCCCATATTAGAGCCTGTTCACATTAAAATAGCATCAAAAATCATAGCTAAGGTAAGGTTA
>CALANW010000153.1 GCA_937926145.1 uncultured Ruminococcus sp.
ATACTGGGTCACATACAACATCAGTGCAGATATACATGATTTCATCTCCTTAAATCCCGATATACCGAACGTGTTTGTTCATTCATTTTCCCTAATTATACCCCAAAATCAAAATTTAGTCAACAAAATAGTAAAAGTGTTCGGGCAAACAGCGGCTTTGCTGTCGGTCATAAATATTTTTATATGGTAAAACTATTATTTGTAGTCAAAATTTCACAAACTACTCTTATATTGAGCCAGTTTTTATGCATAAATCTTACAAATTATTGCAAATACCTGAAAACCTATTGACAATATAGGAAATCAGTGCTATAATTCATATCAATAACATAGGATTTATAAGAAAACCAATATAACAAATCCAATAACATCAAAAGGAGTAATTATTATGAACGTTTATTCAAGTGTAACAGAACTTATCGGCAAGACACCTCTTCTCGAAGTAAAGAAGATCGAAAAGGCTAAGGAGCTTGATGCTAAGATCCTTGTAAAGCTCGAACTTTTCAACCCTGCAGGAAGCGCAAAGGACCGTATCGCAAAGGCTATGGTCGATGATGCAGAGCAGAAGGGACTTCTCAAAGAGGGCAGCGTTATTATCGAACCTACAAGCGGCAACACAGGTATCGGACTTTCCGCTATCGCAGCTGCAAGAGGCTACCGTATCATCATTGTAATGCCCGAAACAATGAGCATCGAGCGCCGCAACCTTATGAAAGCTTACGGTGCAGAGCTTGTACTTACCGAGGGTGCAAAGGGAATGAAGGGCGCTATCGCAAAAGCTGAAGAACTTGCAAAGGAAATTCCTAACAGCTTTATCCCGTCCCAGTTCACAAACCCTGCAAACCCTGCTATCCACGAAAAGACAACTGGTGTTGAAATTTACAATGACACCGACGGAAATGTTGATATCTTCGTTGCAGGCGTAGGCACAGGCGGAACAGTCAGCGGCGTTGGTAAGTACCTCAAGAGCAAGAATCCTAACGTAAAGGTAGTTGCAGTTGAACCTGCAGGCTCACCTGTACTTTCCAAGGGCGTTGCAGGCTCGCACAAAATTCAGGGTATCGGCGCAGGCTTCGTTCCTGAAACACTCGACACAAAGATCTATGACGAGATCATCACAGTTGAGAACGAAGATGCTTTTGAAACAGGCAGACTTATCGCAAGAACAGAGGGCGTTCTCGTAGGTATCTCCTCGGGCGCAGCACTCTGGGCAGCTATACAGCTCGCAAAGCGTCCCGAAAACAAGGGCAAGACTATCGTTGCACTTCTCCCCGACACCGGTGAAAGATATCTCTCCACTGCAATGTTCGCAGAATAATTCATACAACTCCTCACCTCTCCTAAAATTTTCATTTGATAAAATAAACAGCGCCGCACAAACTCGTAAAAGGGTCTGTGCGGCGCTGAATTTTTATGAGAAAGGAGTCAGTCCTCGATTTGCTTGCCGAGAAACTGAGCTGCGGCTTGGATAAGGTTCTGCTGAACTTCGTTCGCAACGGCACTGTCGTTAGGTGCAAGAAAAGCAACCGCGCCTGTAACATCGCCCGATGCAAGGATAGGGGAGCAGGCGAGAGCAGCCTGATCGACGCCCTCAACGGGAAAGACCTTGGCGTCTGCACTTGACGAGCGGATATAGTTCTTGCGGCTTTCGAGATATTCCTCCAAAGCTCGGGAAACACGGCGTTCACTGAATTCCTTCTTCTGCACGCCAGCAACCGCAACAACATGGTCACGGTCAAAAACAACGGTCGGGCAGTTCGCAAGACGTGTCATAACTTCGGCGACCTGCGAAGCCGAGTTCGCCATCTCGTTTATGGCTGAATATTTTTTGAAAATGACCTCACCGTCCGCACTTGTGTAGATCTCCAACGGGTCGCCTTCATGGATACGCATGGTACGGCGAATTTCCTTTGGGATAACAACACGTCCGAGGTCATCTATTCTTCTGACGATTCCTGTAGCTTTCATTCTATTTTCCTCCGATTGATATTACGAAATATTTTGCTGACGATCTTTGCAACCGTCAGTGATAAGACTTTGTGAATATAGTTTTTGTATCGCAGGCAGGTTTATTCACTTGATTTTGAAATTTTATTAGGGAAAATTTGGGCGAAATTTGGCGGAAAGAATAAATTTAAGTCGGAGATTCAGGTTTTTAAATTTAAAAATTCAGTTGTATATCTGAGATCTTTCAAACATTATATATGTTAAAAAACAAAAGCATTATTCAGGAAAATATGATTTTTTAATAAACAATGCACTTATGCCAAAGTTCTGTTTTTACGGAAAAGAAGGAAGCAGCGGAGTAGAATCGGCTAACGTACAAGTAACACGATTGTTTGACAGTGATCGATTTAAATCTCTGATTAGGTGTTAAATGATTGATCGTAAATGAATTGTCGGCATTTTGGGCAACAATGTATTGCAGCTTTAATTGGAAATTATTTTGTTTTGTCTAATTCAAACATTGTTATAGATGAAATAGTCGCAGCTGCAGCCATTCCATAAGAAGCTCCACTCGTACCAAAAAACTTTATAAAAAAATATGTGCATATTATTCCTGCAAGCAGTCCTGCTGTTTGACCTAAAATCATAATACGAAAGTGTCTCATTATTGTTTTCAATGTACAAATAAAAAACATTATGCAATAGGAACAAACACTTATTATTGAGGGAAAGATCAGTTTTTTATACTGCTTTATTTCTTCACCGAATATCAGAGCCAGTAAAGATATCCCCCACGTCTGCATTATCAATGTGAAAAAAACTATCAAAAGAAGAAAAACACAGAGTATTTTCTTTGAAAGTCGGTTTATTTCGGCCATTTTTCCACAGTTATGCAGTTTTGAAAATTTTATAATAAAAGGTGTATATATGTATTGAAAAGCTCCCTGGAGTATTTGTGCTATGGAAAAAATCGATGAATATGCTCCCAGACACGCCTCATCATACTCTATAGAAAGTGCATACTTTGGCATATTCAGGATCACAGAAGTCAGAAGAAGATGCAAAAGCAGCGGCATTGTTTCAAATGCAAGTTCTCCGCATCTGATTAATCTGACATCTGCTTTCAGTCCGCATATTTTCACGGTCAGTGGAAGTTCGAGAAAAAGATTTACAGTAATGGCTGACAATGCCATTGCTGCAAGAGCATAATTCAGTGAAGACATAACGAAAAAAATAAGTGCAAAAGCAGTTGTTGTTATAAATGCCTTTGAAGTAAGACACATTCCGGATATATCCAGTCTGTCTTTTTTCTGTATTGCTCCATGAAAAAGGTCGGAAAACCCTTCAGATATACGAAAGATCATATACCAGAAAATAGTTGTAAAAACATTTGAAGCGTATCTGTTCAAAACTGCAAATATCATACACGCTGCAATAGAAATAACACAGGTGACAATTCTGAGCCCGATATAATCTGCAAAAGAATATTTGTTGTTTTCATCGGAGATCTAAAAGTTTCTTATTCCAAAATAGGATATTGTTCTGAATATCAGCGATAACGACATTGCAATGGCTAATATTCCTGCGTTGTTAAGTCCTGATGACCTTGCAACGATAACGGTTATTAGCCATTGTAAGCCATCATAGGCGGTATTTCCAACTGCATTCCAAATAAAGTTCTTACTTATTTGTTTCATTGACTGTGACCTTAAGCTTTCGTTTATTTAATTTATAGATACCTGACATCTTCCACCATATCATAATTCCTATATTTACAGCAAGTATTGGAAAAAATGCAGCATAAACAGAAAAATGCCATACGATCAAGCTTAATTCGGTTATTGTCATAAACGAAAGATACATTATTGCACTGACACTTTGGTTCGTACAATAATGTGCAAATGTCGGGCGTTCTGCTTTTCTGATCTCATAGATGGGTATTCCTTTTTCAAACTGAATGATTGCAAAGTTATAGATACCACGTGCGAATGAAGATTTACTCAGCAGTGATTCATCAGTATATTCGGTAAATTTTTCGGATATAAATTTCCCATCATCGGAGAAAACCGTAAAAAGAAGTTCCTTGATTTTATGATAAAAATCTTTGCTCATCGCAGTTGGAACAACTGTCAGCAGAATATAAATTATCATTCCGAAATAGAGACTTGAATTTTTAGGGAAAAAAGATGGGATCCTGAAATAATTATTTGGCAGGATCGGAAAAAAATCAAATATTACGGTGAGTATATTCACACCTGCAAAAGATTTTGCGATAACATCGATCGTTCCCCATATATTACACCTTGTTTTGTATTCATTGTATATTATTAGGCGTTCACATTCAGGACTGAGCTTATCGTTTTTGTCCACTTTATCCGATGGACTTTTAAAGCTGTATATTTCGTAAAAGCTTCTTTTTTTGCTTTTATCCGTTCCACCAAATTGTGTATTATATATGTTTTGGCTCATTTTAAAACTGTATTTGTAATCAATAATAAAAACTGTCATAATTATAAATGAATACAGCGCAATAAGAAACGGAAAGCTGCTGATAATGAATGAGATCACTGCCGTCACCATGCCGCATGATATCGCAGAGATCCCGAGTATAAGCCTGAATCTGTGTCGTTTATCTTCCATATTTGAGATGAAATCAGATGCAGCGATCTCAAATGTTTGCTGATTGTTTTCATTGCCGGCAAAGAAAGAAGCCTCCTTATAGTGTTTATAGCAGTATTTGCGCGAAATGCTGAAAACAGCCTCTTTGCTTGCTTGGCCGAATGTCATTGATTTTAGAATAAAGATCGCAGCTGTCAATATTATGATAGGAATACCGAACGCTTTTGATACGAATACATACATTGAAACAGATGCAATAAGTGCTGTAACTGAAATATACAGTAGGGTCTGACAAAATAATCTTAAAGAACGGCTTGCTTTTTTTAATTTTGTCATTTTATTATAAAGTTCTGTTTTTTCTTCTTGATTGAACATTTGCTGCTGTTCTTTTTTCATTGTGTAAATATGCTCACTGTTTATATCATTGTTGCAGCATGTGCTTGAAATAAGCACATGTATATCAAGGCTCTCTAAAAATTCTGCGGAAAAGCTGTCGGGTGTATCATAAGCATCTATGATGAGCAAAAGCTGCTCATCATATTTTTTCAGACGATTAAACTTTATCTCAAAAAGTTGTTCTTTATCGCTGTATTCTTCATCATTGATTCCAAAAAAATTTATTTTTGCGACAGTGTCCTTTATATTTTCTTTATAATCTGCCCATATAACAGTAGGATAAAAGCTGCCGAAACCCAAAGCATAATTTTTTACGAAATCAGTTTTTCCGCTTCCATGAAGTCCCTGCACAAAAACATAATGCTGATTTAAAAGCTTTTGTCTGATCGAGTACAGTTCATCGCTATATTCTATATATCCGCTTACCGGAGAAGGTATGTAACTGCTTTCAGCATAGCTGCTGTTCGGGTCTGACAATTCTGTCAGCTCTGTCAACATTGATATAAGTTCATCCGTACTGCATCTTTTTATAGGATTTCCGGGACTGCATCTGCTCCATATTTTAAGTACCATGGCTGCAGCACATGGATTTGCACATTTAAGAACAGAAGAGCCGGAAATAACATCTTCAGAATTTGAATATCCTGTCGAGTATTGTCCCGAGTAGTAATTATCACCGAAAATAAATCTGTGAAGCATTGAACCAATCGAAAAAACATCGACCTTTTCCGAATACAGCTTTTCAAATCCATTTACGATCTCCGGAGCAGCACCTTCGGAAAACATGATCGTCTGACCTTGAAGATTTTCCTTTTTAAAAACAGTATCCGTATCGAAAAAGGCAATATTATCTGTCTTTTGTGAATACAGAATATTTTCAGGTTTTATATCAAAATTTATATATCCCTTTTTATGAAATTCATTGACTGCCACTGCCGTCTTCAGACATATCTTGGCAATGAGATGCAGATCGTCCGAGCCACATAAATTTACTGTATCCAAACTGTCAGATGGCATCCACTGCGTAATAAGATACTGTGCAGGTGTATCTACTGCCATTCCTGCAAATTTTCCGAGCGGACAAACTGTATAACATCCTGTATCATCGGAATATGCCATATCCCATAAAAGTTCAAGTGATTTATCAAATCTGGTACAGACTTCCATATATTTTTCACATATATCATTACCGATGATAAGCTGATTATTTGCATCGCGCTCAATACCAGTGATGTTATCGGGATATAACTCTTTTAGTCTGTATTTGCACACAAATCCACTGCCGACCGCTTTTGCTTCATATACAATGCAGCTTCCTCCCTCGCCCAATGGTGATGAAGTGATCTCAAGATCGAGTGGATCGCCGTTTCGCAGATCTTTTAATGTTATCTTATCACCTGTTGATAATATTTTTCTTCCCACAAAATTCCCAACCTTATTTTATCCAAGAATTTCTCCATATTTTTCTAAAACATGAAAGTGGATCATCTGTCTGCAAACACATAAAAATAAACAGATCATAAGGATACGAAAAATTGATCTGTTCAAATCTGCAGGAATACAGATAATCGTTTATTTCCATAATATATTCATAAGTGTCATAATTCGGATCCTCTTCACAAACAACAAAAAAGGAAAGCGTCAAAATTGTATCTCTCGAAATAGCTTTTTGATCCTCAAACATCTTTTTAAGATCTGAACGTCTTAAAAGCGTTGAAAAAAACCACTTGCTGTCTTTAAAGTAATTGTTTTGCTTTCCCTTGATGTTTCCGTTGCTATATGGTGCGTATGTATCGGTTCGGTAATATCCGTGATCACTTTTTACGGGGATGTAATAATAAATATATCTCTCCACAGTGCCAAAAGAAAGTTTATCCGAGTAGCTTACTTCAATTCCTGTTTCATTTGCTATCGATATCATCTTGTCTGCAGCGGCATTTTTGTATATCTTTTCAATAAGCTCATCATAACAGGCTTTAACACATTTACTGGTTTTCGGATCATTGTTTTCCGTTATCAGTTCCGCAATAAAGCTGACCAGATTTTCTTCTGTATCTATCTTTTGGTACAGATCTTCATATTCTGATGTATAGATCATTCTTTTGATCGTTTTTTCGGCAGGAGCTTTCTCCTCAGCCAATTTTAAAATTTCTTCGGCATAATCATAGCTTTTCTTTTTATTTATGCAAGCAAAAGCTGCAACTTCAGCAGAATTTTTAAAATTCACTTTTTTTTCATGAATGCCGTTGGTAAGAAAATCTGAAAGCTCATTGCAATCCATTTTTAGAGCAAAAGCCAAAAGATAAATGCTTTCTCTTGATGGGGTAACACCGCAGAACCAATTTCTGACCTGTTTTCTCAAAAGTTCACTCGTGATCACCTTTTGATCTCGGCTGAAAATATTTTTTTTGTTAGTTATGCCATTTTCTCTGAAAGCATTTATGCAAAAGTTTACCATATTATCTGTCTGAGTTTCGTGATCATCGAATGTATCAAATTGTTCGGAAAATTTTTTAAACATAAAATTCTCTAAAAACTTACTAAACGAAAACGATGGTATATGATCTTTTAGAATTTCGAAGATCTTATCTGCATCGAGGAGCTGATCTTTCGGAAACTCATAATTGAAGTAGCATTTAAGATATTTTTCTACATCGTTCCTATTTTTACTTACTGTTTTAAAGCAATTCATCTATACTTTTCCAATCTATTACATAATCTAACATAATTATACCACGGCACCTGTCTCTTATACACATCTCCGAGC
>CALANW010000154.1 GCA_937926145.1 uncultured Ruminococcus sp.
CTTATTTCATCTGTCGGCTTTGTCTATAGAACGATTAAAGATTAGTATAAGAAAAAATATATTTTTCGGTAAGGACGAATGGAATGTTGTCTGCAAACGTGCGAAATTTCTGAAAATGAAGCCTGCGACTTTTATTAGAAATATGTCGGTCCATAAAATGTGGAAAAACTATCGTGCGGAAGATCTGTGCCTGCCGTTCAAAAAGGTGAATCACATCGGAACCGATCTGGATATGATCATCAAGACTGCCGAAAAAACAAACTCCGAACATCTTGAAAAGCTGAAAGAGCTGAAAAAGCGTTTTGAGAATTGCAGACGCATTCTGAATCGTTACTATTATCAGCTTCTGAACATTGACTGACAAGGAGGTGATTCCACAAAATGAGCAGAACCAAAAGAACGATCCGCAAGGAGGTCAAGTACAATTCCGCCTGCATTGATATCAACAGCGTTGCAAAAAATGTCAATACCGAAAAAGCCGTTTATCTCAAAGATGTGGAAGAAGCCGAACAGGGCATCGAGCTTTTGGAGGACTATGTGCATGATCAGCTCAGAACGCCTGTCTTTAAGGAAGTGACGGAAGCGTGGCTGTAATAAAACACATTTCATCAATAAAGGCATCGCCGCTTGCACTTCTGAAATATGTTGTGGGAGAAACAAAAGAGAAAAAAGCAGAATTGGTCAAGGGGCTGAATTGTTCCGAAGACCCATACTCCGCATATCTTGAAATGGCTCTTTGCTATGACAGCTATTCGGGACAGAAATTTTCCCAAAGAGCTGTGGGAATCGGAAAGCAGAAGATAAAAATGCATCATTATGTAATGTCATTCAGAAAAGGCGAGGTCACTCCGGAGGAAGCTTTGTATGTTGGAGAGGAATGGGCAAGGAATGTTTTTGGGTACAGTATGCAGATTCTGATGGGAACGCACACGGACACCGACAACATACACGTCCACTTTGCAGTAAATGCTTATGATATGAAAGGCAGGCATTGGATAGATAATCAAAAGACCTTGAAAGAGTGCAGAGATATTTCCGATAAGCTGATGAGAAAATACGGACTTCACGTTATAAAAGAACCGAAACGCAGCGGAAGTATCACATATACCGAATGGCTTGCACGAAAGAACAATACATCTTGGAAGCAAAATGCTTATGAAAGAAAGAATAATCGAGCGCACCATTAACGGTATCAAGGTGACATCTCACATTCCCGAAAATGTGAGCGAGAGTTTTAAGAGAAACAGGATAAATCAAATCTATGATATTCTGAAACCGCATGAATATGAGAATGATGATAATAATGAAAAGGATCCCAAGGTGAGCTAAAGAAAATGCGGACCGCTTCGTGACAGAAACGGTCCGCATATATCAGGCATTTTGAGTTTTTGGAACAAATTCAATTTTTAAATTCATATTCATTGCGGAAGCTATGCGTGTAAGTGTTTTGATAGAGGGGTTGGCGTTACCGTTTTCAATCTTGCTGATGTCAGCCTGATCTATGCCGGTAAGCTCGGAAAGCTGTTTCTGGGTGAGGTTATCAGCATTGCGGCAGGCAATGAGCATTTTTGCAAGCTCATATTCGGGAGCAAGAGCTTCATACTCCTTGCGGAACTCGGCATCGGTTTCAAGACGTTTGTTTAATGTTTCTCTGAAATTTTTACTCATAACGATCACTCCTTGTTGCGTTCAAGATAATCTTTACGATATTTTTTGGCAAGTGCAATTTCATTATCGGGCGTTTTCTGTGTTTTCTTTACAAATCCGTTGGTTAAAATTATCTTCTTATTGACCACGAAGAAATACAGAACTCTTGTAATGTCGGAAGCCACCTTTGCACGAATCTCATATATTCCGTCTTCAAGCGGTTTGGAGTGAGGTTCACGAAGCTGATTTCCAAAAGTTTCAAGCAGATCAAGCTCACGAAACATTTTAGCCTGCATTTTTGAATCAAGAGACAGGATAAATTCTTCGGCAGGGAACGTACCGTCCTCTTTCTCATAGTATTCTACATCAAACAAGCTTTTACTCTCCTTTTATAATATGGCATATATCCCATGTCTATATTATATACCTTAAAACTCAAAATGTCAAGAAATAATTTTGAGATTGTCGCTTTAAAGTGTTGAAATATGAAACCGAGTATGCTATAATAACAGTAACAACGTATGATCGGCTTTCATATTATTGGAGGTTGATTATTATGACAAGTAAATTCACAGCAATATACGTTCGCCGTTCCGTCAGCGATAAGGAGAAGGGAAATAATTCGCTTTCCATAGCTGCACAGAGAGAAGAATGTATCAGATATGTCGGAGAGGAGGCAAATTTCAAGGTTTACTGCGATGACGGAAAGTCGGGCAAGGACGTTCGTCACCGCCCCGAATTTATGCAGATGATGTCCGATGCAAAGGACGGATATATAGACAGGATAATCGTGAAAAAATATGACCGTTTCAGCCGTAATATGAGGGAATATCTCAACATCACGGACGAGCTGGATCGTTACGGAGTGGGAGTTATTTCTCTTTCCGAGCCGTTCAACACGGAAACCAAAGAGGGCAGAATGATGAGAAACAATCTTCTGAACTTTGCGGAGTTTGAGCGTGAAACCATTGCGGCGAGAGTAAAGGACGCATACAGCACCAAAGCCGTTGAAACGGGCTTTTATCAGGGCGGCAAAAAGTTTTTCGGTTTCCAATCAAGCAGACAGACTATAAACGGCAAAACAGGGTCGGTGCTTGTTCCGTCGGAAGCGGCTCAGACTGTCATAGCTGCATACGAAGTTTACAAGGAATCGGGAACGTCCCTGCTTGATGTTGTAAATTACATAAAGGAACATGAGCTTCCGTCATCATCAACAGCAGGCAATTCGCCCGTAAACAGAAGTATGGATAGGAGCGAAATTCTGGAGATATTACAACTGCACGGGGCTTAAAACCATAAAAGGTTGCAGCCGTGAAACGGAGCGTTTGAAGGTTCGTCCCGATGATGCAGAAAATGTTGTTCTGAACGCAATGCGTGAGCATATTGCCGAATTTGAGGTTGCAAAGAACAGCAGGGAGAGCAGATCTTTGGAAGCTTAGAAAATAAAAGCAGAGCTGCTCCGCATTGAAACAGATACCAAAAAGCTGATCGACAGGCTAGTTGATGCGGACGATGTACTTTTCGGGTACATTCAGAGCAAGATAAGCGAGCTTCATGCCAAGAAAAATGAATACGAAAAACAGCTTCTTCTGATAGAACGCAGAGTGAAGAAAATTGACACGAAGCCGCTGGTCGAACCGCTGAACAGATGGGACGATCTTTCTATGGAAGAAAAGAACGCTCTTGCAAAGGTAATGATAAACAGGGTCGATATTACCGATGAAGATGGTATAAAGATTCATTTTAGTTTTTAATATTTGACCGTCGGAGAGGTGGATTTCTCCGACGGCGATTTTGAGAAAGTATAGTAGATAGCCTGTGGGTATGGGCACAGCGATGAAAAAACTGATCCTGTTAAAAAAATACAAAGTATCATTGACGA
>CALANW010000155.1 GCA_937926145.1 uncultured Ruminococcus sp.
TAAAGCATATGCCTTGTTGACCCAAAGCTTTCGCTTACCCTTATAAAGTGCAGCAATGAAATCACGGTCATCATCGTTTTCAATAACCATAAACATATGGAGCAATTCCCCTTTTTATTTTCTTTTTCTTTTAGAATCATTTTTGGGACCGATTTCAATTTTACCATGTTTTTCTTCATATTTCTCAATGGCATCACGGATCAGAATTATGATCTGACTGTTTGCAGACCGTCCTTCATAGTCAGCAACACAGTGCAGCTTGTCCAGCATTTCCTCATCTATACGGATAGATAAGCTTTTTATAGCCATAATATCACCTCATAATAAACATATTTTATATTTATTATAAGTTCTTGGCTTGACCTATATTCCATTTTGGAAATGTAATATATCTAAAATATATCTATTGTGCGCTCAAAATGCTTGTTTAATGTTAATTATACACTATAATGGGAATGAAATTGTGTTCAAAATGACAAAAAATTATCATAATGTGTTACAATATGTCGCAATATGATGTCTTCAATGAGTAGAATAATTATTTATTGGGGGATAAATATGCAGAATATAAAGTGCAAAAATAGGATAAACAGAATTATAGCAGGACTTGTGTCCGCAGCAATGGCATTCACAATGGTTCCTGATGTGTGGCTGCCTGTTCATGCTGAGATAGTGAGCAATCAGATAAAAAATGCAGATATCGGCACGGCAGCAGACCGGAACGAGCTTGATAAATACAGCTATACCAAATATGAATTTAACGGCAACACCTATGCTTTTATTGAAAATGAGATGCTTTGGAGTGAAGCAAGAGAGGTATGCGAAAAGCTTGGGGGACATCTTGCGTATATAAATTCCGAAGCCGAACAGGAATTTATTACAGAGATAACCAAGAACTATTACACGGCTCTCGGAGGCTGGGACGAGCTTTCGGAGGGAGAGTGGACTTGGCTTGACGGTTCAGAAATGACATTTACCAACTGGCGCAGCGGAGAGCCTAACAACAGCTATCCTCATCAGAATCATTTGTACATAAATTACAGTGGTGCAGGCAAATGGGACGATGGTTATGATAACAGAATGGCTCCGTTTGTTTGTGAATGGGAAAATGATAGGTCTGAGCATAATGTAGGCATATTATCGGAATATACCATTTTCTCTTCAAATATAAATGAAGATATTACTCTTAATGGCTGGAAAAGCTCTATCACAGGCGGCATATATTCGGGCCGTGATTTCATATGCAATCTTTCGGAATTTTATCTTGACGGCAAAGCTGATACAGTGGGAACCGTAACAGCAAACGGCTGGAAAATAAATATCCCCGAAAAGAATGAAAATATAGAAGCTGCAGCTATGCCTGACCTTGAAAAAGCGATCCTTGCAAAGGCAGGAGAATATACGTATTATTCCGAAAGCCCTTCATATATTCAGGATACGAATATCATCAACGGCAGTATTATGGTAGCAGGCGATGTTATCATAAGCGGCACAAATTTTGAAGGTGACTGCTATATCATTGCAGACGGAGATATTGTATATAACGTAAATGCCCTTAACACCACAGGCAGACTTGTGCTGTATTCCAGAAACGGCAATATTACCGTCAACGGAACAAATATCAATATAAACGGCATTATGTATGCGCCCAAGGGAAAGGTGTCTTTCAATGCAAATGAAACAACGGTAAACGGACGTATCTGGGCAGATAATGTCAATTTCAGCGGAAGCATTTTTAATATCAAGGGCAGTGAAGATGATCTTGATCTCATAGGTGATACTGATATTGAACCCCCTACCGAATATTCGGTTTTGTCTCAGGGCGAAAGCAAATACGGATATAAGCACGAATTTGTTGAAAATGAATGGAGCCTTGGAAAGGATACAACATTCGGGCCTGCAATGATAGAGCTGGTCCCCAACGAATATAACAAGAGCGGTTTCAGCTATTATAGGATAAGCAAGCGCCTTGAGGACAATTTCAGCTTTTCGACAAGATTTACATTTTCAATAGACTACACAACATCTTTGGCAGACGGACTGGCGTTTGTGATTCAGACAGATGATACTTTGGCAGGCACTATCGGCAAGGGCATAGGCTATGGCAATATATCACCCAGTCTGGCAGTGGAGTTTGACGATTACAGAAACAGCGAGCCTAACGGAAATCATATCGGTGTAATGCTCAACGGAAATTGCGACAAGCATTATGCTATTTATGATTACGAAGAGCTGAATAATAACGGAGCAGTCCATGATGCCTGGATAGAGTATGACGGTGTTAACAAAATGCTCTACGTAGCGGCTGCTCAGTATGATGAAAACGGAAATGTCCATAAACCGCAGCAGGCAATGATCTCATATAATATTGACCTGAATGAACTCCTTGCAGGTCAGGAGTATGTGTATTTCGGAATTACATCTGCAACAGGCAGCAGCAGAGCAAGTCATAAGCTGCATGGCGTAGAGTTTGATCCCAGCCCCGATTCATTGTATTATGCCGATGAACCTGTTATTGATATCACAGTGTCTTCCGATAAGGTAAATGTGGGTGAAGAGGCGTATTTTACCGTCAATGCAACGCACGAAGATAAGATAAAGGATATCGGATATACTCTGAACGGTATGCCTGTAACGGTTTCTGACGGAAAATACATTCTTGATACTGCAGAAGAGGGAACATTTATATTTGAAGCTAATGCAGTGACAAGCTCAGGTAAAAACATATCAGCTTCTGCGACCATAGAGGTCGTAAATTCAGGCAAGCCGATCGTTGACCTTATTTTTGATAAGGACAGCTATGCGGAGGGCGATGATGTTATTGTGACTGTCACTGCCACCGATGAGACAGGCATTGGGGGAATGGCTCTTGAATATGATGGCTTGCAGGCAGAGCTTGATGAAAATAACTCTTATACAATAAGGAAAATAACAGCCGGCAAACACACCATTGTTGGAATTGCGTGGAATACTGCGGGCGTTGTTTCGAGTGCAGAGTATGTAATAACCATCAATCCCAAGGGCAGCGAACCCGCAGATGAGCTTACTCTCGATGCAGAGATCGACACATCAAAAATCAAGGTGGGAGAGCCTTTTGATATCAACATTACCGCAAAGGGCGGCGTTGGTAAAAAGACGATATCCTGCACAGTTAATAACGAAAGCGTTGCAGTCATAGATTCAAAGGCAAGCTATACTCCCGCACAGGCAGGAACATATGAGATCGTTATTTCCGCAGTTGATGAAGCGGGAAGCAGCGTTACAAAGACAATAACACTCACTGTTTCGGAAAGCGGTGCCGGAACAGGTGAAAAGACGGTCACTGTAACGCTTATAATAAATAACGACCGACTTAATGACGGTGAGCATAATGAAGCAAAGGTGGGAGATGAAGTCTCTGTTTTTGTGGAGATCAAAAATCTTTCCGATGACGAGATCGAAAGCCTTGTTGTTACGGTAAACGGTAAGGAGATCATTCTCGATGCCGATAAAAAGGCTGTATATATTCCCGAAAAGGCAGGGGAGTATCTCTTTAATGCCGTACTCACTGCCAAGGACGGAAATGTATCCGACCTCAAGTATATGCTTTATGTTACCGAAAGCGGCAGCGGAGAAGATACAGATGAGCCTGATGAAAGCGAGCTTTTTGTTGAGATAACTTCTCCAGATGATGTAAAGGAAATAACTGCGCCCACGGATATTATCGGTTCGGCAAAGGGCAGCGGTCTGGTAAAATATACCCTTGAATATGCTCCCGCAGGCACAAATGAATTTACGGCTATCCGTGAGGGTACGGAAGCTGTTGACGGCGGCGTTCTCGGACAGCTTGACCCCACTATGCTCAGAAACGGATATTATGACATCAGGCTGACAGGCTATACGGGCAAGGCACACAAGAGCGATATTGTTACAGTTTATGTGACCGGACAGATGAAGATAGGCAATTTCTCCATAGCTTTCCAGGATATGGACGTAAATGTTCCGGGTCTTGCTTTGACCGTTGTAAGAGGTTATGACAGCAGAGACAAGGCAAAAAGCGGCGATTTCGGCTACGGCTGGAATCTGTCTATGACAAGTGCGGATATTTCCGAAAGCGGCAAACCCTCCGAAAACTGGTCACAGACTCAGGGCGGCGGAATGGTAACTACATTCAGATTTACAGAA
>CALANW010000156.1 GCA_937926145.1 uncultured Ruminococcus sp.
GCACTTTTAACGGCAGCTTCCAGTGCTTCCAACTGTTCATCACGGCTGCTCAAATCACTCACCTCAAATCATACTTTCCTGCGGTTTGGTGGACATAAGTCTGTACAACTTTGTATCTGTCGGGAATTGGTTATTAAATGGCAGAATACTTCCGCCATAGTAGATCAGACCGCTGCCCCTCGGCACAGTGCTTTCTATGTACTTCTGCTGTGAGGGGGATATTTCCAGCTTTTGAGCCAATACATCTACATCTCCGCTTGCCTGTTTAAGCATTATAACGAACGATGAATTGTCAAAGATTGATTCAACCTCTTTTGATGACAGAAAGTCATTAACGTTCTGCGTAAGTCCTGTAGGAATGCCGCCCCATTTTCTGAAACGTTTCCACATTTCTACCGAATACTTTGCTGTCTGTTCCTCTTTAAGCAGAAGATGAAACTCGTCCATATAGTACCAAGTGGATTTCTTTCCTCTGTTCATAGACACTCTGTTCCATACCTGATCCTGAACTATCAGCATACCGAGCTTTCTGAGCGTATTTTTCAGCTTTTTGATGTTGTAACAGATAATTCGGTTGTTCAAGTCAACATTTGTGCGGTGATTAAAAATATTGAGTGATCCGCTGACATATATTTCAAGGGAATTTGCCACACGTTTTGCGTATTCCTCACCCGTATCATAAAGTGCTTTCTGCAAATCACCCAAAATCGGCATATTTGCCTTGAACTCTTCCTCAGACGAGTTCTCTGTTTCGGAGAAAAAGTTAAGATACAGATTTCTTACGCAGCGGTCAATAATTGAAATTTCCTGTGGATCAAGTCCGTTTCTTCCTCCTGCAACAAGTTCGCAAAGAGAGATTATAAATTCCGATTTTACACCGATAATATCGTCCTCACCGCTGTTTCGGTCAATATCCATGGGATTAATGTAATCAGAACTGTCAGATGAGATCTCAATAACCTGTCCATGAAATTCCCTTACAAGAGGGTGATATTCATCTTCAGGGTCGCATATCATGATATCATCATTTGTAAACAGAAATACGGGTGTTATTTCGCATTTTATTTCAAACGACTTACCGCCGCCCGGAGTTCCCAAAACAATACCGTTTGGATTATCGAGTTGTCTTCTGTCTGCCATAATCATATTATTTGAAATCTGATTGATTCCATAGTACACGGATTCGCCGTCCATGAAAATCTCTTTTGTGGCAAACGGCAGGAAAATAGCCGCTGAACTTGTGGTCAGGCGGCGCTCTATTTCAATCCTATTTTCGGCGAGCGGAAGAATTGAAGCCAGTCCAAGATCCTGTCTGTAGTCAAGGGGAATGAGCTGTGAATTGGCTTGCAATACTATACGGTTCAGTCTGTCATTGCAGACACCGAGCATTTTGCTGTTTTTGGCAAAATTGGTTACAAGAATAGTGACAAGGAACATTCTCTCATTTTTATTTTCAAGATCATCAAGCATGATTTCAAGCTCTTTGATGTATGTTTTCATGTCGGGAGGAAGAATATCCATATCGTAACCTTGCTGAGCTGCCTTTTTCTGCTCATCGACTTTCATCTTTTCAACGTTGGACAATTTCAATTTGACGAATTTCTTTGCTTCAAGGTTATCCACGGCGGTAAAGTGCATATTGAATGCCAAGGGATTTTCGGTATTCATAAGATCCGAAAGGAATCTGTCCGACATTTCTGACGCAAGAAGATTTATTGAAAATGTTGAACCGCAGAATTTTCCGCATTTGAACTCGTCCTTTTTTGAAAAATTGAATGAGGACGGTGCTATATAGTCTTTTGGCATAAGTCCTGCTTCTGCCATAGTGTCAAAATTGCAAAGGAACGGTTCATCGGAATACTGATGAAGCATTTTGTACATTGCAAACAGTCTTTCTTCTCCGTTTAAAGGTACGGCAGCCACACCGAATGATTTAAAGGTGCGGATAACATCTCTTTCAATGCCGATAAGCTGCTGACGTGCCTTATTGACATTTTTCTCCCTTACGGAAAAAGTAATATAATTTACACGAATGAATCCGTTATTGCCCTTGGCGAGCTTATCTCGGAGCATATCGCAGTATTCCTTGCGAATATCGTTGTATTCGTCATTACGTTCCGGCAGTCTGATAACGTCCTCAAAATCATCATCGTTGGTAACATTCACGACAGATATCTGAAATTTTACGTTACTGTCAAAGCAGTTCAAAAGATTGCAGTATTTGGCGAAAATGTTCTTCTGCTTTGAAATTTCCGCTATTTCATAATCTGCGTCATAAAACTGAACTGTTTTGCTGTAACGTGTTTCCGTTGGCTTCTTTTTGCCAAACAGATAATTTAAGAGCGAAAAACGTTCAGGTTCGCTTGCAATAGCAATACCGTCCTTGGTCATATAGTCAAACGGTATGGACTGCTGTGCTGTCTGTGGCAGCTTGACAGCCTGTTTCCTTTTGTTTTTTTCCGAAACCTGCCGTTTTACAGTTTCATATTCGGATTTTGAAAGGGGAACGGTATTTTTACTTTTTGCTTTTGACTTTTTTTCTGCCTGTTTCAAGCATTTCAACCTCCTCTATATATTCAATCTCTTCCGCAATACTACGATAAATATTCTCGGTTTTATACGTTCGTATCTGCGGACAAAGTTTATAACGAATAAAGTTCAATAGTATCTTCTCAAGCGTAAAGCCGTTTTTTTCATACATTCCCATAATGAAAAAAGGGCTGCCCAAGCAGAAAAGCAGCAGTGCCGAAGTGCTTGTTCCGAGCGTTTTATATGTCAGCCAAAATACAGTAAACCCTAATGCCAAGCCAATAGCATTGAATATGAGCTGACGTTTTGTCATTTTAAACATTACCGTGTCCT
>CALANW010000157.1 GCA_937926145.1 uncultured Ruminococcus sp.
GCACTTTTAACGGCAGCTTCCAGTGCTTCCAACTGTTCATCACGGCTGCTCAAATTACTCACCTCAAATCATACTTTCCTGCGGTTTGGTTGACATAAGTTTGTACAACTTTGTATTTGTAGGGAATTGGTTGTAGAACGGCAGAATACTTCCGCCATAGTAGATCAGACCGCTGCCCCTTGGCACAGTGCTTTCTATGTATTTCTGCTGTGAGGGAGATATTTTCAGTTTTTGAGCCAATACATCGACATCTCCGCTTGCCTGTTTAAGCATTATAACGAATGATGAGTTGTCAAAGATTGATTCGACCTCTTTTGAGGAAAGAAAGTCATTAACGTTTTGTGTAAGTCCTGTCGGAATGCCGCCCCATTTTCTGAAACGTTTCCACATTTCTACCGAATACTTGGCTGTCTGTTCTTCTTTGAGCAGAAGATGAAATTCGTCCATGTAGTACCATGTAGATTTTTTTCCTCTGTTCATAGACACTCTGTTCCATACCTGATCCTGAACTATAAGCATACCAAGCTTTCTGAGCGTGTTTTTCAGCTTTTTGATGTTATAGCAGATAATACGGTTATTGAGGTCAACGTTGGTGCGATGATTGAAAATATTGAGTGTACCGCTAACGTATATCTCAAGGGAATTCGCCACACGTCTTGCATATTCCTCTCCCGTATCGTAAAGAGCTTTCTGCAAATCGCCTAAAATCGGCATATTTGCCTTAAACTCCTCCTCGGAGGAATTTTCGGTTTCGGAGAAAAAGTTCAGATACAGATTTCTTACACAGCGGTCAATAATCGAAATTTCCTGCGGGTCAAGACCGTTTCTTCCTCCGGCAACAAGCTCGCAGAGAGAAATGATAAATTCTGATTTTACGCCGATAATATCGTCCTCACCGCTGTTTCGGTCAATATCCATAGGATTGATATAGTCCGAACTGTCAGAGGAAATTTCAATGACCTGTCCATGAAATTCTTTGACAAGAGGGTGGTACTCATCTTCAGGGTCACAAATCATAATATCATCGTTTGTAAACAGAAATACGGGTGTTATTTCGCATTTTACTTCAAACGATTTACCGCCGCCCGGAGTACCCAAGACTATGCCGTTGGGATTATCCAACTGTTTTCTGTCAGCCATGATGAGGTTATTTGAGATCTGATTGATTCCGTAATACACGGCTTCTCCGTCCATGAAAATCTCTTTTGTGGCAAACGGCAGAAAAATAGCCGCCGAACTTGTGGTCAGACGGCGCTCTATTTCAATCCTATTTTCGGCGAGCGGAAGAATAGAAGCCAGTCCAAGATCCTGTCTGTAGTCAAGGGGAATGAGCTGTGAATTGGCTTGCAATACTATACGGTTCAGTCTGTCATTGCAGACACCGAGCATTTTGCTGTTTTTGGCAAAATTGGTTACAAGAATAGTGACAAGGAACATTCTCTCATTTTTATTTTCAAGATCATCAAGCATGATTTCAAGCTCTTTGATGTATGTTTTCATGTCGGGAGGAAGAATATCCATATCGTAACCTTGCTGAGCTGCCTTTTTCTGCTCATCGACTTTCATCTTTTCAACGTTGGACAATTTCAATTTGACGAATTTCTTTGCTTCAAGGTTATCCACGGCGGTAAAGTGCATATTGAATGCCAAGGGATTTTCGGTATTCATAAGATCCGAAAGGAATCTGTCCGACATTTCTGACGCAAGAAGATTTATTGAAAATGTTGAACCGCAGAATTTTCCGCATTTGAACTCGTCCTTTTTTGAAAAATTGAATGAGGACGGTGCTATATAGTCTTTTGGCATAAGTCCTGCTTCTGCCATAGTGTCAAAATTGCAAAGGAACGGTTCATCGGAATACTGATGAAGCATTTTATACATTGCAAACAGTCTTTCTTCTCCGTTTAAAGGTACAGCCGCAACACCAAATGATTTAAATGTACGGATAACATCTCTTTCAATGCCGATAAGCTGCTGACGTGCTTTATTTATACTCTTTTCTCTTATGGAAAAAGTAATATAATTTACACGAATGAACCCGTTATTTCCTTTGGCAAGCTTATCACGGAGCATATCGCAGTATTCCTTGCGAATATCGTTGTACTCATCATTACGTTCCGGCAAGCTGATAACGTCCTCAAAATCATCATCATTGGTTACATTCACAACAGATATCTGAAATTTCACGTTACTGTCAAAGCAGTTCAGAAGATTGCAGTATTTGGCGAAAATGTTCTTCTGCTTTGAAATTTCCGCTATTTCATAATCTGCGTCATAAAACTGAACTGTTTTGCTGTAACGTGTTTCCGTTGGCTTCTTTTTGCCAAACAGATAATTTAAGAGCGAAAAACGTTCAGGTTCGCTTGCAATAGCAATACCGTCCTTGGTCATATAGTCAAACGGTATGGACTGCTGTGCTGTCTGTGGCAGCTTGACAGCCTGTTTCCTTTTGTTTTTTTCCGAAACCTGCCGTTTTACAGTTTCATATTCGGATTTTGAAAGGGGAACGGTATTTTTACTTTTTGCTCTTGACTTTTTTGTTGCCTGTTTCAAGCATTTCAACCTCCTCTATATACTCAATCTCTTCCGCAATACTACGGTAAACATTCTCCGTTTTATACGTTCGTATCTGCGGACAAAGTTTATAACGAATAAAGTTCAATAATATCTTTTCGAGCGTAAAGCCGTTCTTTTCATACATTCCCATTATGAAAAAAGGGCTGCCCAAGCAGAAAAGCAGCAGTGCCGAAGTGCTTGTCCCAAGCGTTTTATACGTCAGCCAAAATACAGTAAACCCTAATGCTAATCCAATAGCATTGAATATGAGCTGACGTTTTGTCATTTTAAACATTACCGTGTCCT
>CALANW010000158.1 GCA_937926145.1 uncultured Ruminococcus sp.
GTGGGGTTGGCGGGTACAAAGTACATCTGCGTCGTAAAAAAGTTAATAAATTACTTTTGGATATGAAAGTCTTATTCAATGGTGAATTCGCAGGCTACATATATTTTTTCGTCTGGTTTTCGTTCGTCGAAATAGAAAGCTTTAATTATTCTGTAATTACCCTTTGATAAATTACCATAATAATTACTCCATTTTACGCTTTCAGTGGTTACTTCAGTACCCTGTAAAGAATAAAGTATATCATCCCAAATAAACTCAACATTTTCTTCTAATTCAATTTCTTGAAGTTGATACCAAGTATTGTTATCAAATTTCTCAACAGCAAACCATTGACCCCAAAATACCGTGTTTGAATTTTTATTGCTGATTTCCAATTCAAGGCAATCGCTTTTTACGGATTTAACCGAAAGTAAAATATTTGCATCCTTTGAAATATCTAATATGCTTTTTGTTCCAACAGTTGCTTGCATATTAATTATCTCATCTCCGTTTTCTTTAATATTACCACAGCCACTAAAAAAAAGGATACTTAATAAAAATAAAACTGTGAATTTTTTCATACTGGCATCACCTTTCCTTTAAGTGGCTATTATGAAACCTCTATTATATATATAAGTATACGGAGTAAAATATACATACTGCGTACTGCCTGATGTCGATGAACCCTTATGTACACCACAAAACTCTCTGTCACATCTATACGGACCACCACTGTCTCCGCCAGTAGACGAACCAGTTATTATTTTTGCTTTAGTAAGACCAAGCGTACCATTGGAGACTGTCACATTTGTCTTTGTTACTTCGCAATAAGCTTGACCTGATACTCGTCCGTATTTATATACATAAGTGCCTACGGCGGGATTGAGCATATAACCGTTAAATGATGTTGCTCCTCCACCTGATGTCAGCACAGATGATGTTGCCGTGTATCCAGAAGTAGCTGTAATTATTGAGTAATCACCATATCTATTTCCTGCACCCAAATTTTGATTTATAGTAACAGTTCCGATAGTTGAATTACCAAATGAAATTTGTTCACCAACAGATGTCCCGTGACCGCAAGACAAAAATGCGGTTGCACCATTGTATGATCCACTACCTCCTAATGTTACTGTGCCGGCAGTTGGGTACTTAATAGGATTCCCTGCAATAATTGAAACTTCATCCTGATAATTATCAATCGCCTCGACGGATATATTTATATTATTACCGTCATATGTTGCAATATCATTTGTTAATGCTAAAACCTCGGCGAAGTCTGTCCTTAAAACGTCTATTTCGCATTGATTGTTTTTTACATCAACGCAGTATGAAATTATTTCATATTCGTGTTCCAACTCTTCGGCATAATTTTGTGTAAATTGTTGCAATTCATTATATGAGTAGTCTACAATATCGTAAACCACAGCATCAGAATACTCAGAAAGTAAATCCTTGTAATAGTCAATAGCTGTTTCATCGGTAACTTGAACGTGAAGCGTGTCATAATCAATAAAGTCGCCCGCAAAATCATCGGGGTAGATATATGTTTCGTTCCAATCAAACGAAGCATACAATAACTCGTGAGCTTCGCACGCTCTCCGCTGTATTTCAAAGATGTCATCTGTGATAGCAACTTCCTCTGCATTGTTTGCCTTCTCGACCCAATCAGCGTAAACGGGAGTTGCCGCCATCATAGACAGAGAAACCGTTGCGGCAAGAATAGCCGACATTGTTTTTTTGATTTTATTGCAAAATGGTTTGTTCATTTTAATATCCTCCTTTTTATAGAACAAATAATCGTTAATCAAGGCGACAACCGATTAGAATTAACAAAAATCATAATATGTTTTTGTCAAAAGTAAGTGTTCATAACATCTCCTTTCAACCGCCTCTATATATAAGACCGCTCAGAACTCCAAAATACGTCAAAAATTTTTTTAAAAATCAGGGTTTTGTAATATTTTACAATTATTTGACGACTTTTTGTTTAATAATTACAACTTGTGTGCAGTAAAAATACAGTGCTAAATGTTTAATCAGCACTGTATTATAAAGTTAATTGCCGTACCTTATGCGGTTGAACAATTGCATAAGAGATACGCGGTCAATTCGGAAGTATTTCTCTACATACTCAGAAATCTTGGCATCCATATCTGCCACATATTCTTCTGAACTCATGCTCATTTGCTTTAAAATAATTGGTTTAGCGGCAGCAGGCGATAAACTGCCCCGTTCTTTACCAATTGCGCGGCGTGCAGCTTTTCTTTCTGCACAAACCGTGGAATGTTCCATATGATCTTCCAACATCTTGTTAAGTTCATCATATTCCTCTTTTGTAAATTTACCGTCAGAATATGCAGTATCAAGACGTTTTGCCATATTTCCGTAATATTCGGAAATTCTTTCCTTAGTGGGAATGCCACCAACCATTCCACTGCCTAAGCTTACTTTAACGTAATTGTTAACAATACTTTGAATATGCTTGTCATTAACGTCAATGTCGTTTGCTCGTTCAAAGTAATCAGATGATGTGTCTTTTGGTAATTTTGCCAAATCAAAACTTGCGGACGTCTCAAAATAATCCGCTTGTTTTAATTTAGACATATCATTCTGAATGTCAGTAACTTGAAATTTTGTTGGATCAGTATTTAACACTTTGGAAATGTCAATGCGACTTCCTTCTAAAGTTTCATTTAGTTCAACGGAACTTGAACTTCCAAAAGGACTTTCTTTTCCTAAGAGAATGCTGTACAATTCCCTGCCGCCAATGCTTGTAATGTTCATAAATGGACCTCCTTAGAAGCCTTATTTTTTTACATAAGTAACTTCGCTCCATTGATAGTAAATAAGAGGATTGAGAGGACAATTAAAATCAATTACCTCCAAAGTATTAGGATTATACACAATATAAAAATCCTCACCCGCATTTTCGAGTGCATTTATTTCCGATTGAGTTATCGAACGCGGTGTTTTAAGTCCAAAGTATGGATCAGTATATACATTAGGATTTCCTGTTGCAGATGACCACGTCTCTGAGCACGAAAAATATGTTCCTTCAGCAATTGGAGCCATAACAACATTATAATAGGTTGCTTTGTGATTTGTGTAACTTGCAAGTTCAATTACGCGGGAAGCATCTACGCAAATTTCGCCGCCTAATCTGCTGTATAAGGTGTGGTACATGTAGGAATTAGAGCCTGTTGGTTTCCATCTTACATACTTGCTGTCACTCCAATCTTCATTAGCCAATTTGAGAATTTGAGAGGTTCTTTCTTCTACGTTAATAGATCCGCCTACCCAATTTGACCAAGCATTGTGATTATCCGAAACAGAGACCATAACTGTGTAAGTGCCTATGTCACTAAAGTTAAGAGTAATACCATTGTTATCAGCTGCAACATAGTACTTACTATTTGCAGTTACAAGTTCATAACCACTATTGGTATAAACACGCACCCTAACAGCAGATAGAGAGTCAGCGGCGTCCTCATCATACGAGTCAGACCAATTGAAAATTACATTTTCATTTACATAATAAGGGCCTTTTTGAACTTTTAATGAACATACGGGTCTCTTGTTACCGTCTGCGGACTCAATTTCGATAGTGTATCTAACTACGTTAGACGTATTTCCCTCTGAGTCAGTAACATAATATATGCACTCGTGCGGTCCTGCTTCCGTAATGTGTGTTGCAAATCCAACAACTTCACCGCCCAATGTTACATTTCCCGTTACATACTCGTTTATGCCGCTTATATTGTAGCTTGAAATTTCATCGCCATCGGGGGCATATGTATATAAATTCTCGCCGTCATTCCATACCCAATACAGTATTGTATCGGTTGTTGCCTTTCCGTCCACAATGCTTTCGGGGTTTGCAACAATCAATGTAAGTCCTGCAACAGGCGCAGAGTTAGAATACAATGATATGCCGTCGTCCTCAACTGTGATACCATTAAGTAAAACAGTAGTGTTTTCGGCATTTTCCAGTTGGTAAACATCGGAAAACATATTATTTACTGACATATCCACATTTGGTGTTTCGCTCGACAGCAGAACGAAATTTTCAAATGTGACTTGCTGAACAAACTCATCAGCCGAAACATTGGCTGAAAGTAATGAGAGGCACATAGCGGCGCTGATCACAGTGCTCAGAATTTTTTTGATTTTCATAACATTTTTCTTTCCACTAATACATGGGTATATAAATTTTATCTTTGTGAAGAGTAGAGGCAGTATGTTATTGTTGTTTTTATTTACTTAGGGCAGGTTTTGGATTTAGTGCCAGAAATAGGCTCTGTTCTGCCGCTGCGTTTAACATTTGCAGTAAATGTCAACGTATAGTTTTCTCCCTTGACCAATCCGTTAGCAGTCTTGTAAACAGACAATGTGCTGCCATTTGATGACAAATCAGGCCAATAGCCAATCCTTGTTCCTTTACTGTCTGTTAAAATCAGACAACCGTCCTCGATACTTGTTGTTCCGCTTGCTGCTTCTACTTCAACTTGACAATAAGCGGTAGTATCATAGATGGATAGTCCAACAAGAACAGAATGGGTATCCGAATACCGAGACTCAACAGCAGAAACAATTGTTGCTGTTGCAATCATCAAAACAAGTGCTAAAAAAATTGAACTTAAGCATTTTATTTTTTTACGCATAAAATTCCTCCTTTTATAAACCGCCTCTATATATAAGACCGCTTAGAAAGGGAAAATACGTCAAATAAATGTTTAATTTTCAACATTTTCAGCGATTTTGACAAACTCATCTTTAGGTAAATGTGCAAGTACACTAAATGAATAGCCATTTTCATACCAAATAAGAGTGCTGTAAAAATCAGCATTATTGCTTTCGTAATAGTGATATTCTATTCCATTATGATAAAATGTGTCATATGAGTTATGCTCATTGTCATAGTACGATGTCCAATCATCAGAAATGCCATATTTAAACTTTATAGTGTCAACTTCATTGGAATAAACAAGTGTAACAAATATACGCGAATAATTTCCTTCTGTTAAATAATATCCGTCAGGCACATATCCCAATCTAAAACTATTATCAAAATTATCAACCGTTAATTCTTCGCCTGCAAATTCGTATTTATCATACTTATCCAAAACACTCCTAAAAACGTTTTGAACAGCAGCAAAAACCTCCGGCTGGGTAAGTAAACCTCCAAATATAAGGCTAACTGCAACAGCGACCGACACGACAGATTTTACAGCAATGTGCTTAATTTGCTTTATTCTGTCTTTTCTGCCGACAGAATTTATAATTTTACACATTTTCTTTTTATATTGTGGAGAAAATTCAAACGGCGGTTCTTTCGCAACAATCTCGTCAACCTCTTTAAGTTCTATATCCATATATTCCTTGAGGGCTTCTGTCATAACAAAATCAAATAATTTATTTCTGTACTCAATATTCATAAAAAATACCCTCCATTTTCTCAATAAGTATTTTTCTGCCGCGATAAACACGAGTCTCGACCGTTCGTATAGGAATTTCCAGAATTTCGGATATTTTTTTTTGCACTAAATCCGAATAAATATTTATAAATTATAATGTCCCTATATGTGAAGTCAAGCTCCTTTACCGCTTGCAGCATTTTTTCGTAGCCTACAGCTGTCGCTACGTTGTCTGCCAAACTATCAGATATGAAATCGTCATCTTCGGTCGGTACGACAACATCATAATGTTCCAATTCAAGATTATTTCTTGCCTTATTTTTAACCATAACCGTTATCATCGCCTTTGCGCGTTTACTTGGTACATCGGGAACTTCTGTAATTGTCATAGCAAGCTTTAAAAAACAATCCTGCACAGTTTCCTCTGCAAGTGCAGTATTATGCAATATGGAATTTGCAAGCTTTTTCATCATAGTTTCATAAGTATTATAAAGTCGTTCAAACTTCTCTTTATCGCTTTCATCATCAATAAGAGCCATGTACATTGCAAGCATTATGTTCACTTCCTATAATGTTTTATGTTTATCATACTTCCTCATCATCGCAAATCGCAATCTTCATAATTTCAACCCCCTTTTTTGTATATTTTACCACAAAACGGAATTGTTTTCAATAATCAAAATGTGCTTTTATTGCAAAATTCACATTTTACATATTTTCAATCATCTTGTTTTTTAATTTCTCCCCTCAACTCATCCGAAAACTCCTTAAGCATATCCCTTTCTCTCTCGCAGTAATGAGAAAACCTTTCAATATCCTCACCTTGCACTTTTTTGGGGAGAGAATTTTTCGTTTTAAGCACAGTAGCACGAACCTCGCCATATTTCTTGTCATATAACTCCAATGCTTCATCGGAACGGAGCAGCTTTTTTCGATAAGTCCTGCAAGCTCCCGTAAACGCAAGATAAGTCTTTTCGATGGGATTTTGCATTAATTTCCTGCGACTGTCAGAATTAACCTTGTTGTGATATTTCTTCCTGCACTCTGCACGATTGCAAGTATAAGCTGAACTGCTTGACTTTATCACCATAAGATTATCGCAGACAGCACAACGGCTCACAGAAAAGCCGTACATAATAAGAATATCAGCATACATTTCAAGGAAAGTAAACAAGCCGTTCTGATTATTTATTCCACACAAATACATAGTTTTCCTGTCACCGTCAGCACCGACAGCCTTTAACACCGATGTGTTGTAAAGGCTGTCGGTGTTGTTGTTTATGACTGTGAAATAATCAAAATATTTTTTGCTGCGAATTTCTGAAAGTATAGCTATCTGTTTTTCAGTGTCAGCCTTAAATTGACTGATTCGCTTCTCGGCTTCTTTCAGCAGAAATCCTCTGCCCTTTAGGAGATTTTTCGGGTCATTGTATTTTCTTCTCTCACAAATACATCTGCCGTAAGTGTTCATAACAATAAGGTTTAGAAACATATTAACGTGGCTGCCGTATTCATAATTATTCGCAATGCTTTCAAGCACAGCATTGTAATTCTCTGCACAGTAAACCTCAATATTGCTTGCACGTTCATAATCGGCAAGGAAAGTGTCTGTTTCACGGCTGAAACGGATAAGCTTGTTTATGTTCTTGATAACAGAGCCAATCTCATTTGTATGCCGAATAAGTCTGCCCATCTGCTTTTCGGAAAATCCGCTTTTTGCCCATAAAATCAAATCCGCAGAACTGCCGATAACAAAGGTTTCAGTTTTGGCTTTCATATCAATCATCACGCCGACAGATATATCCGCATTATCGTTATCATACATTTTTCTGATAGTGTTTGACATTATCTCACCTCAAAATATTCATATTGCTCGCACAGAAAATTATCTGAATACAATATATCATCAAAATGCCGAAAAGTCAAGCAAATACAGTATAATACAGCTTTGTATCAAATCGCTCGCATTATAAGTACACGCTGCTCTCTATTCATTTATGCATTGCATTTCCCCACTTTTGAAAAACTTTGTGTTAGAATGGAATCAGTTCAAGGGCAGAAATGCAAGCTGTCCGAGAGCCAATAACGAAGAAAGCGAGGAAAACAAAATGAGCAACAGAGAAGATATGCCGATGCTGCTCACAGCAAATGATTTACAAGCAATGGGCTTCCGCAGAGCAATGGTTTACAAAATCCTTAACTCCGCAGATGTGCCTGTTGTGAAAATCGGGAGCAGAAAATTTATTCAGCGTGACAAGTTCTTTAAGTGGCTGGACAGCAAGGAGAGCAACAGCAACCATACCGCCGAATAACAGAATTTTAAAATCAAAAAGGAGGGACATACAATGATTGAAGAAAATATTACAAATGCCATAACCGCCACGGGAGCCAAAAAACCAACCAAGCCAAACCGTACCGATGAAGAAAAACTGTCAGACTGCTATGTTCAGATGAGCAAGTTACTTGAACAGCAGACTGCTACAAGGCAGAAAGGCAAGGATATTGATAACCGAATTTCTAAGCTGAACAGCAAAATACAGGAGTACGAAAATAAGGCGCTTTACAAAATCTGCAAGGAGTTGAATATTTCCGTAAAGGACATAATCGAGTTTCTTGACAAAATACCGAAAGGCACAACCTTTGATGAAATTGCAAATCGTGCATTGCGTGAAAAGTCGGAACAGATACATTTCTGATAACAACGGAGAAACAAAATGAGAGTAAGCACATTCTGCGAGAAATACAAAATATCTCCCCAAGCGGTTTACAGGAAAATGAAAAAGCATAAGGCTAAGTTGTCCGAGCATATCAAAAAAGATAAAGGCAACGTTCTTGACCTTGATGATTATGCGGTTAAGTTCTTAAAGCCAAAGCGTGAAACCTGCCAAAAACTTAATGAGCGTAATTTTTCACTTTCTCAGCAAGTCGAAAAGCTGTCCGATGAGAATAATGCTCTCCGTGATGAAATTCATAATATGAAGATATTATCGGAACATCTTTCTTTATCAAATGCGGAATTTGATGAAAAGCTTGAAAAGTATATTTCCGAAAATGCTCTGCTTATACAGGAAAGGGATAATTTGAAATCTCAACTTGTTGCAGAGCAGAACAAAACTGTGATGGCACGTTTTAACGAAGAAAGCGAAAAGAAGAAATATCATCAAGCAGAAAAAGCGTGGACAGACGAAAAAAACAAGCTGAGTGCTGAAAACGCTGCTCTGAACGCACAGCTTCAGACCGCAAATGAGCAGATAGCCGACCTGACCGCAAAATTGCAGGAGAAAACCGCTAAAAACAACGGAATTAAGGGGCTTTTCGGCAAATAATCGTAAACGGTTGATAATATTGTAAACCAAGTTGAGAATATTGCTGTTTTGAAGTAGTGGGTAACAGAATAGCCAGCGCAGAAAATGTCCGGGCATTTTCAAATCGGCAGCTCACGCTGCCGCAGATACTTCCGTATCAGAACATAACTGAAGAACAAGATAAATAGGAAAGGAGATTGATAAAATGAAAATGAATTCAAGTGAAGCACGCCGACACGCTTTAAGGCATAATCGGGTGGAAATCAAATTGTCCGATGAAGAACTTTCTGTTATTGAGGAAAAAGCCGCTGCTGCCAATCTTTCAAAGTCGGCATATCTCAGAAGAATGGGAACAGTGGGAGAAATCAAGTTTTACGATGCTCATCTTTTCACCAATTTGATAAACCAAATCAGATGGATAGGAAACAACATCAATCAAATTGCAAAGAATGCCAACAGCACGGGAAGTATCAGCAATCAGGAGTTGGAAAAGGTTCTTAACTATCAGGAATCAATAAACAACAATCTTGAATATTACTATGAAAAGCTGATTCCGAGGGTAATTTGAAATGCCAATAATAAAGCACAGTGCAATTCACGTTACCCCGATGAAAGCAATCAAGTATGTTATCAATGGTGACAAGACAGACGAGTGCAAATATGTGACGGGAATAAATGTCAGCGAAAATGCTAAAGATGCTTTTGAAGATTTTAGATTAAACTTTGAAATGCACACGGGTGAAAGGTTTAACAAGCTGTCATTGCCCGAAAACGGCAGAAAGTCAAAGATAAGGTTACATCACTATATACAATCCTTTAAGCCGGGAGAAGTCACGCCAGAAATGGCTAATGAAATCGGTGAGAGGTGGGCAAGAATGTTTTTAGGTGATGCAAGCTATTCCAACATACGTTATCAAGTATTAGTCTGCACACATATTGATAAACAGCATATTCACAATCATATCCTAATATCTGCAATGGATCTTGACGGTAAGATGCTGTATGATAACAAGAAAACGCTGAATCGTGCAAGAGAGAAATCCGATGATATTGCAAAGAGATATGGTTTATCAATTATTGAAAATCCGAAAAAGGGAACAATGCTGTCCTACACGGAATACATAGCAAGGGAAAAGAAAACCTCTTGGAAATATAAGCTGAAACGGGAAATTGATATGCTTGTACTTCTGCCCGATGTGAAAAGTATAAATGACCTTGCGGAGAAATTGAACGGTCTGGGTTATCTTACAACCACCGATAAATATCTTCACGTTAAAAGAGCAGCGGACAAAAAGAAGAACTTTATGTCAACGCTGAAACTCGGTGACGGTTACGGAACGGAAGAACTGCAATATCGCATTGAAAACAAAAATGTGATTATGCCGCTTGAAAAGGTGAATGGTTATCAAGGTATTCAGCGTGAATATGCTTTCTGTTTGCGTGAAACGCAGTTTTTGCTTTTCCGAAAAAAGAAAAGTGATTACAATGTTACATATTCCGCTGTCAGAAAGAGTTCCGATTTGCTTTTTTATCTTGACAAGCATAACATTCATTCGGTGAGTGAGTTTGAAAGCACCGTAAACTCTGCTGATGAAAAGTACAAGAAGCTGCTTGAAAGGAAAAAGCATATTGAAGATGGAATAGCAGATGCAGAAAAGGTATTTGCAGCAGAATCGGAAAAGAACCTTGATGAGTATTTTGATTTGTATAAGCAAACGCCTTGGACAAGTCGGATATACAAGTTAGTCAAGGAAAATTATCAGCCGCTTGCTGAAAACAGGATAATAAGCAGAGATGACCTTGAAAAATTCCGTGAAAGGTATTCCGATACAAAATCCGAGCTTGACAAAATCAACCGTGAGATTGAACTTGCTGCTGCGGAACGCAAGGAGTCTGCCGATAATTACAAGGCATATCTTGAAATTCGTGAAACGGACTATGACCGAATGCTTCGTGAGATGAAGGAGTTTTACGATTTTAATGATAACGGAATTACCGAAAACTACAAGGGAGATTTAACGGAAATCCGGTATTTTTCGGAAATGCACAAGGGCAGTGTTACCGATGTCACATACTTTGACAGGGACAGACTTCTTCGTGCTTACAATGCGAAGTATGGCCTTTCCGATGATGAGCCGAACAGGAACACAAACAAAAATCGCAGTTGGGAAAGATAAAACAATTTAATAACGGCATTCCGAATGAGAGGAATGGAACAGCGAATGAGAGCTAAAGAACAGATTTATTTCTGTACTTTGGCTCTCTTTTTTTGACAGAAATATGAAAGGAGTATATGACTATGAACGAAAGGATTTCGGAAAACAGCTATGACGGCATAAGGGTAACAGTACATATTCCCTTGAATGTCAGCGAGGATAAAAAGCAGAGAAAGATAAATCAGATATATGATATTCTCACCGAACATAATGGTGGTGATGAGGATAAGAACGCTGCTCCCGAAAAGACGGCATAAGAATTTTTAAAATATCGCTTTAAAGTGTTGAATTGCTATGCCGATTATGCTATAATGAATTTACAACGTATAATCGGCTTTCATTTTATGGAGGTTGATTTTAATGAGCAAATTTACAGCAATCTATGTACGCCGTTCGGTGAGCGACAAGGACAAAGGCAACAATTCCTTATCCATTGATGCTCAACGTGAGGAATGTATCAGATATGTGGGAGAGGAGGCAGATTACAAGGTTTACTGTGATGATGGCAAGTCAGGTAAGGACGTTTATCACAGACCCGAATTTATGCAGATGATGTCAGATGCCAAAGAAGGTCTGATTGATAAAATCGTTGTTAAGAAGTATGACCGTTTCAGCAGAAATATGCGTGAATACCTTAACATTACCGATGAACTGGACAGATATGGTGTTGGTGTTATTTCGCTTTCCGAGCCGTTTAATACGGAAACAAAAGAGGGCAGAATGATGAGAAATAACCTTCTGAATTTTGCTGAATTTGAACGTGAAACAATTGCGGCGAGAGTTAAGGATGCTTACAGTACAAAGGCTGTGGAAACAGGATTTTATCAGGGCGGTAAAATGTTCTTCGGTTTTCAGTCAAGCAGGCAGACTATCAACGGAAAAACAGGTTCTGTACTTGTTCCGAGCGAAGCGGCACAGACGGTTATTGCGGCTTATGAGATATACAAAAATCCCGATACGTCTTTAGCTGACGTGTTAAATCATATCAAAGAGCATAATCTTCCGTCCTCTGCAACGGAAAGTGCAGGCGTAAAACACAGATGTATGGACAGAAGCGAGATTTCAAGGATACTTGAAAATCCTTTGTATGTTCGTGCCAATAAGAATGTATATGCTTTTTTCTTAGCGAGAGGATATACAATGATTGATGACATTGATGCTTATGACGGAATTCACGGTCTGATGTGGCACAAGTGCAATGAGGAAGACAGATTTATAAAGGTTGGCTATCACGAGGGTCTGGTTGATGCGGAAACGTGGCTTTCGGTGCAGGATAAAAAATCTCATAATCACAAAATTCCTCAGTCGAGGGGACATATAAAGTCGTGGCTTGTGGGACTTGTCAAGTGCGGACACTGCGGCAAGGCTTTGTTGATTACATACAACGGAAATGCTGACAGATCAAAGATTTGGAGATATTACAAATGCACAGGGGTTAAAACAGTCAAGGGCTGCAGTAAAAAAAGCGAGCGATTGAAGCTTCGTCCCGATGATGTGGAAAAAGCAGTTTTTGAAGCAATGAAGGCTCATATCGCAGAGTTTGAGGTTGCAAAGAACAGTAATCGGAATAAATCCTCCGAGGCTGAAAAAATCCGTGCCGAGCTGCTCCGCATTGAAACGGACAGCAGGAAGCTGATTGACAGGCTCATTGATGCAGACGATGTTCTTTTTGGATATATTCAGAACAAAATCAGCGAGCTTCACGCAAAGAAAAACGAGTATGAAAAGCAGCTTTTATCCATTGAACGCAGGGTTAAAAAGATTGATACCAAGCCTATTCTTGACCCTCTTAACAGGTGGGACGAGCTTACAATGGAAGAAAAGAACGCTCTTGCCAAGATTATGATTGACAGGATCGATATTACCGATGAGGATGGTATATCTATTCATTTCTGTTTTTGATAAAAAAATCCGTCGGAGATGTGTTTTTCTCCGACGGTGAATTTGGGAATTTTTAATGAATAGCTTGTGATTATGGGCGTACTGACCGACAACAAGGCGGTCGTTTTCGGTGTCCTCATACCAGCAGAGCATCGGGTAAACGGTGTGTGCCTGAACCGTTGTGCCGTGGCAGCACCAGAAATCGTGGGTCTTGCTTCCCCATTTCTTCACGCTGCCCGACTTCATCGGTAGGAAATAAGCAGGCATTCCCGTGAATTTGTTCTGCTGTGCAAGGAAGCCATTGTAGAGGTTCTTCTCTATATAGTCGAGGTACTCGTTTTCTCCCGTGAAGCGGTAGAGGTAATCGGCAAGGCGAACCATATTGTAGACCGTGCAGAACTCCTGCGTTCTTTCGCCGATGAACATTCCGAGCTTGTGCGGAGGTATCCAGAATTCGCCCGAATTCTGACCGCCCGTGCAGAATGATTCTCTGTCGTAAACTGCGCACTTCCAGAACTTCTTTACGATCTCGAGCCACTTTTGATCCTCTGTGATCTCATACATTTTAGCTGCGCCCTGCGCCCACGGAACACTTGCGTTTGCGTGGCAGTTTGAAAGCGGGTCGCCGCCGTCTGTGAGCTTTTTGAAGATAGACGGGTGCGAGTAACGCTGTGCGAGGGTGAAATATCTTTCATCGTGGGTGTATTCATACAAACCTGCCCAGACCTCGAGCATACCGCCCTCTTCGCCGCTGTAAACAGCGTGTGGGTTGACCTTTTCCATTTTCTCCGTCCACTCGATATACCAGTCGGCAGCGTTGCTGAGAATTTCAAGTGCCTTTTCATTCTTCGCATACATTGCGCTGTGGTAAAGTCCGAGGAGAGTTTTATGCATTGTATACTGCGGTGACCAGACGTAACAATTCTTTTCGAGCAGTTCAAAATATTTTTCGGGAATAGAGCCTACCCACCTGCCGCCGTTGAGCTTCTGGCAGCGTTCGAGTTCATCGATGATGTTGTCAAGCTTTGCTTTAAGCTCACGGTCGCCGTTCTGTGCGATGAGCATTGAAGCAGCGGAGAGCCAGTGTCCGAGGAAATGTCCCCTAAGCTGGCAGGTCGGAGATTCCCAGCCGAGGTGCATTTCGGTCACAGCTCTGTCTGTGCGTATGCAGGCTTCGAGGTAGAAGTTCTGCAAAAGATCCTCATTTTTGAGTTCCATAAGGTACGCTCTGTTTACATCGGAACGTTCCTTGAAAAGTCCGGGAAGAAGATGTGCTTCGGTAACGTCTGTATTCTTAGAACTTGTCAACATAGAAAAAATATGGTATAATAAAAGCTATGAGATACAC
>CALANW010000159.1 GCA_937926145.1 uncultured Ruminococcus sp.
TATATGGCTTTTGCGCCGATTTTTTGTCTACACTTTGATTAAAAATTAGTATTAGAATGGGCGGATATAGAATCCGCCCCTACGAAATTCAGTTTTTTGTGACAAATATGCGGAACAAAAATAATTACGCATTACGAATTAAACCGCTCTTACCATTATCTTTGAACTGTCCTCTTCGCGCAGAGCTATAACAGCACCGCGGATAAGATACGCCGTCGGGTCGCCCGAGGGACTTCGCTGCAAACATTCAACTCGTGTGCCCTCGATAAGTCCGAGATCCTGCAAGCGCCGCCGCATACTGCCGTCATTGTGCAGCTGTGTGACGCGGGCGCACATTCCCTCCGAAAGGGAAAAAAGGCTTGTTTCTATGTTCATTGCATTTCTCCTGTAAAATTAAGTAGTCGGTCCGCTGTATTCGCAGTCCGCTCAATATTATTTTATGCTCGGGAAAATAAAGCGTGACAATCGGCGGATTTTGTGGTATAATGTCATTTGATATGATTTTTATGCCAAATCGCGGCATAATGCGGAAAAGCTTATATTTTTCGCTGCAGACTTGGCAAAAAATTTCGGAGGGATAAAAGTTGGCAAGAATTTATCCGCTGTTTTCTTCGAGCAAGGGCAACTCTACATATATCGGGAATAAACAGCAGGGGATACTTATAGATGACGGCGTTTCGTTTTCTCGGCTGAAAAAAGCTTTTGAGGTGAACGAACTGCCGCTTGAAGCGATAAAGGCGGTGTTCATCACGCACGAACACTCCGACCACACAAAGGGACTTTCGGTGCTGACGAAAAAGCTTCGAGTTCCCGTTTATGCGCAGGCTTACACGCTGGATATTCTCACGGGCAGCGGCTTCATCAACAGCGAGGGCTGCGAGATGAAAGACTTCGAGGAGATATGCGGAATGAAAATTTCCTGCTTCCCGACTTCGCACGACACAAAGGAATCCTGCGGCTACAAGATCGAATTCGAGGACGGAAAGCGCTGTGCTGTCTGCACTGACCTCGGCTATGTTTCGCCTATCGTTGAGGAAAGTTTGCTCGGACTTGATGCTGTGCTTATCGAGGCAAATTACGATGTCGAAATGCTTCGCAACGGTCGGTATGACTACTATCTGAAAACGAGAATTTTCTCCAAGAACGGGCATCTTTCCAATGATGACTGCGGCGATTTTGCTCGAAAGCTTGTGGAAAGCGGCACGACAAAGCTTATCCTCGGGCATCTTTCGCAGGATAACAACACGCCTGAGATCGCCGCTGAAACGGTAGTCCGTCATCTTGACGGCTTCGTTCGCAACAGCGATTACATACTGAGTGTTGCGCCCGTCGAAACAAGCGGCGGCTTCATTGCATTCTAAGCGGCGGGGATGCCCTGCGGCAAGTTCGGCGGGGATGCCCCGCGGCAAGTTCGCGCCATGCTCCGCTTTGCTTCGCTCGTTTTGTGAGGATTAATTTATGTTCGCGAATAAAGTTGGTTTAAAAGCTCTATAGTTCAAATTTGGAGAGGAAGCCCCGCGGCAGGTTCGCATCACGATCCGCTTTGCTTCGCTCGTTTTGTGAGGTAATAAGTTTGTATTCGCGAATATGGGTTTATTCTACAGTCTGACAAATATAAGGAAGGACTACAGCTTATGTTGAATGTTAATATAATCACGGTCGGAAAGCTTAAAGAAAGCTATCTCCGCGAAGCTTCGGCGGAATACAGCAAGCGGCTCTCGGCGTTTTGCAAGCTTAATATAGTCGAGCTTGCGGAAAGCAGACTTCCCGACAACCCGTCCGAAAAAGAGATAAGTGCGGCGCTTTCCAACGAGGGAAAGGCTATTTTGCAATTACTCTCAGGAAATAGCTGTTATAATATTGCAATGTGTATAGAAGGTAAACAGCTCCCGTCAGTGAAATTTGCGGAAAAGCTTCAGAGCGTGTCAGCGTATGAGGGCAAAAGCACTGTTAATATCGTTATCGGAAGTTCGTTCGGCATCGCGCCCGAAGTAAAGGCTCTCGCCGACCTGCGGCTCTCAATGTCGGAAATGACATTCCCTCACCAGCTTGCGCGTATAATGCTTCTTGAACAGCTTTACCGTGCGTTTCAGATAAACGCAGGCGGAAAATATCATAAATAAATTCGAAATTATTTATATTCCGCAAAATTAAGTTAGATACTGTATGAAACAGTTTTCTGTTTCATACTATAGGAAGTTTACAAAATAAAGAAATGCCCCTATTTTCATTGGATAAAAATCCTTTGAAAAATAGGGGCGTTCGTTATTGTATAAACGCTTTGCGGCGTAATAATACGGGGTTAAACTAATTCCGAATTTAATTTATTCCCAGCCCATAGATTCCTTGATCTTTTCAACGAGCTTGTCGGAAGCCTTTTCGTGGGTCTTTTCGCTTGGGTGCCAGTCAGCGGCAATTCCGTCCTCGTTCATATTCTGCTGGTCGAACATGAGCCAGTCAACATTCGTATCGCCCGTTTCTTCGCTGTAATCGCGGAGAGCAAGCTCTACATAAGGATAGAGGTTCTGTCCCATGATGCCGAGTGTGCCGATGATCTTTGCGTTCGGGTTATTTTCACGGATCTTCTTTACGAATTCAACATAGTGCGATCTGTAATCTTCGCACTTTTCTTCCTGATTCTTGCAATAGCTGTCATCATTCGTGCCAAGGTTGATAACGATCACATCGGGTTCGCGCTTGGTGAAGTCCCAGTCGAGAGCAAGCGGATCGAACTCGTCATTCTTGCTCCAAGTATAGCCGAGGTGTGTATAGTAAGGCGGAACAAGCTGTGTGAGAACTTTCTTTCCGTCGCCCGAGTAGCCCGAGATGATGCCGTGACCGCTGAATGAAACAAGGCTGTAGTCAGCGTCAAGCTTTTCTGCTGTTTTATAAGCATACGCTTTTGTGCAGTCCTCGGTCTTTGTTGAGAAATGGTGATCCTTGTCCTCGTCGTCAACGCCGTAACCGCAGGTGATAGAGTCACCGATGAATTCGATATAGCGTGACTTGTTCTCGGCAGGCTTTTCGTCCTTGCCGTTGATAGTGATATCACTGATAGCGTATGTAGACATCGGCGATTCGGAGAGCTTCACGATCTTGACATCGTTCTGCTGTTCGGTATCGCTGATCTTGACGTTGATAGACTTTGTCTTTTCGTTTATCATTTCATCAGCCTTGCGCTCGCCGTTCACATATACCGCAACACGAGCCTGATTGTCCGCCGATGCAGGGTTGCTGCTGTTCGTGTCGCCCTCGATAGTTACGGTGACTTCCGTTCCCGTGAATGTAAATTCTGCGCCCGAGCCGCTCAATGCGCAGTAGATCTTTCCATTATTATAGTATGTTCTTCCAAGCTGCTTGAAATTTTCCTCGTTAAGTTCGATCGACTTCACCGCTGCTTCCTCCTCTTTAACTTCCTTATTTGCCGCTGACGAATCAGCACAGCCTGCCATTACTGATGCTATCAGAAGCGCAGGCAGTATAGCCGCTAATTTTTTCATAGATATTCTCCTTAATATTCCGTTGTCTGCGAAGTGAATGAATAGACGATGCCCTTTTTCGGCACGACGTTTGCACGGTCAAAAAGCTCCGAAACGGTCACGAATTCATACTCCTTTTTGAGTTCGGGAATGATGATGTCGAGCGCCTCGACGGTCTGAATATTTCCGCTCATATCGTGCAGAAGTATTACCGCGCCGTCCTTTATCTGACCGAGAATTTTTTCTGCGCGCTGCTGCGCCGTTACCTCGGGCAGCCAGTCCTCCGCACCGATGCCTGCGATGAATGTAAGGTCGATGTTCTCATACATTTTCTCGCTGACCGCGATATACGGCGGACGGAAAAAACGCGGTTCTTTGCCCGTGATGCGCTTTATCTCGGACGAAGTAAATTCGATTTCCGCACGAATTTCCTCTGCCGAAAGCTCAGGCATTGCCGAATGTGTTCTTGAATGGTTGTTTATTTCGCATCCCATATCAAAAGCCTGCTTGACTACCTTTGCTGACTCTTCATTTATATTGTTTCCGACAAGAAAAAATGAAGCAATAACTCCGTGTTTTTTCAGCTTTTCAAGCACGAGCGGAGTCGTATCCGTGTTCGGACCGTCATCAAAGGTCAGCGCACAAAGCTTTTTATCCATAACTCTCCCCCCTAAAGTTTTTATGCCGTTGATTTTAAAAAAGTGACAGATTTTTTTAAACGGATATTCTTAATTATAGCATTAATGCACAGTTTTGTCAATCAGAGATATTTCATAATTAATCCATAAATTAATCTTGAATTGCCGTTTAAAATGGATTATAGTTGTACCAACAATTCACTTTATGGGGGAAACTTCTATGAAAAAATTAACTATGACCCTTACGGATAAGACCAAAAGCCATATCAACCGCGAGATATACGGTCACTTTTCCGAACATCTCGGACGCTGCATTTATAACGGCATCTACGTCGGCGAGGATTCGTCCGTCCCGAACACGAACGGTGTGAGAAATGACATTATCAAAGCGCTCAAAGATATAAGAATACCCGTTCTCCGCTGGCCGGGCGGCTGCTTTGCCGATGAATACCACTGGAAAGACGGCATCGGCGACAAGAGCCAACGCAAAAAAATGATAAACACCAACTGGGGTCACGTTACCGAAGACAACAGCTTCGGTACGCATGAATTTATGAACCTCTGCGAAGAGCTCGAATGTGAGCCTTACGTTGCGGGAAACCTTGGCAGCGGCACAGTTCAGGAGCTTGCCGAATGGGTCGAATATATGACCTTTGACGGCGTTTCGCCAATGGCTGAACTTCGCCGAAAGAACGGCAGAGAAAAGCCTTGGCATCTCAAATACCTCGGCATCGGCAACGAAAGCTGGGGCTGCGGCGGCTGTATGCGTCCCGAATATTACGCCGATGAATACCGCCGTTACCAGACTTTCTGCAAGAATTACAGCGGCAATGAGCTTTACAAGGTTGCCTGCGGTCCGAACAGCAGCGACTACAACTGGACGGAAGTGCTTATGAGCCAACTCGGCGAATGGCACACAAAGGCGATATCTCTCCATTATTACACCGTTCCGAGTGGCGACTGGAGCAAAAAGGGCGATGCAATTGACTTCACCGAGGAAGAATATTACCGCACGATAAAGTCGACCATCTTTATGGACGAGCTTATCCGCAAGCACGATGAAATTATGACCGCACACGACCCCGAGCATAAGATCGGACTTATCGTTGACGAGTGGGGCTGTTGGTACGATGTCGAAAAAGGCACGAATCCGGGCTTCCTCTATCAGCAGAACACAATGCGTGACGCTCTCGTTGCCGCAATAAATCTCAACATTTTCAATGAGCACTCCGACCGTGTCGTTATGGCGAATATCGCGCAGGCTGTCAATGTTTTGCAGGCTGTTATCCTCACCGAGGGCGAAAAAATGATGCTTACGCCTACATATTACGTCTTCAAAATGTACCGCGAGCATCAGGGCGCAGAGCTTCTCGAAAGCAGTCTTGAAAACGCTCAGACGGGTATGGACGGCTGCAAGATACCTGCCGTTTCGCACTCTGCATCGGTCGATAAGAACGGCGATGTTCTCGTCACTTTCTCGAACTGCTCGCTCGATGAAGATTATGAGATCGAAATCAACGGCGCAGGTGCAAGATCCGTTTCGGGCGAAATTCTCACCGCCGAAATTCACGCTTACAACGGCTTTGACGGCAAAGAAAATGTTGCACCGAAAGCTTATGACGGCTTTAAGCAGGACGGCGAAAAGCTCACAGTCGTTCTTCCGAAGTGCAGCGTGGTTTCACTTACTCTGAAGAAGTAAAATGGGCAAAAAATTCTGCAAGCGCTGTCTTCTTGACGAACTCGACTATGACGAAACATACGAGGACATAAAGCGCTATATAAAAGATTTTCCCGAGGAAAAGCGCGTTTCGGACGAAGTCTATTCGGAAAGGCTGAGCGTGTGCAAAACGTGTTCGGAGCTTGAAAGCGGGATATGCCGAAAATGCGGCTGTTTCGTAGAGCTTCGCGCGCTGAAAAAGGGAATGTACTGCGCCTCGGAAGAGAAAAAATGGTGAATTTAAGGAGTTAATGAAAAAGTGTCATTGGAAAATGCAAGGAAGTACCTCGAAAGCGAGGGCTTTGATACCTCAAAAATAATGGAAATGGATCATTCGTCCGCAACGGTCGAGCTTGCCGCAGAAGCGCTCGGCTGTGAGCCGGGAATGATAGCAAAATCGCTGACCTTTGACGTAAAAGGCGAGCCGATAATGATAGTCACAGCAGGCGATAAGCGCATCGACAACGCAAAATACAAAGCATTCTTCGGTGCAAAGGCGAAAATGCTCACCCGAGAAGAGGTTTCGGAAAAAATAGGTCACGATGTGGGCGGCGTTTGCCCGTTCGGCATAAAGGACGGAGTAAAGGTCTACCTTGACGGCTCACTCAAAGACTATGAGTACGTTTACCCTGCCTGCGGAAGCCATAACAGCGCGATAAAGCTGTCTATCCCCGAACTTGAAAAGCTTTCGCACTTTACAGCTTGGGTAGAAGTAACTAAATAAATTCGGAATTATTTGCAACGTTCAATTTGTTTGAGTGATGCGAAGCCAAGCAAAAGTTTCGTCCACCTTTTCAAAGGTGGTGGGTGTCCAGAGGGCAAAGCCCTTGGTCGCAGGTCAATTTGACCTTTAGCAGAAGAGCGAAACACTCTAAACTAACAGCGAAAAGCTTGTTGCAACAGCGTAATCATTAACAAATAAAAAGGCGCAATTCACATAAACAATGGTGAACGAAATATGAGAAATCAAGTTTCGTAACGTCATAAATGTGAATTGCGCCATTCTATTTTCCTCAAACCAGCTATCCTCGGTGTGAAATGCGCAGAGCGGAGCGATAAGCATTTCACGCCGACAACGCTTGAGCTACTTATGGGATATGAATGTGAAAACAACGAGCGAACAGCTGGTGTTCATACAATTCATACAACGTTGCAGGTCATATATACTCACTTCGTTCGCATATATGACCTGCAAGGACAGTTTTTCCGTACATAAAGAATAGGCGCAATTCACATTTTAGGTTTACGAAACTGATTTCTCATATTTCTTTTAACCTTTTTGTTGTGAATTGCGCCTTTTTATTTGTTAATGATTACGCTGTTGCGGCAATGCTTTGGCTGTTGGTTTAAGGAGTTTCGCTCTTCTGCTAAAGGTCAAATTGACCTGCGACCAAGGGCTTCCGCCCTCTGGACACCTGACGAGCTGTGCTCAGCTCGACCAGCTGCTTGGCTTCGCAGCACTCAGACAAATTGAGCTTTGCTTTAATTCCGAATTTTATTCAAGGCTTTCTATCGGCATAACGGTATTGACATCGGCATCGTAGTCAACGCCATCAACGTCAAAGCCGAAAAGTTCGGAGAAGTCGTGCTGATAGCCTGCGATATCTGCACATTCGTTAAGGTTTTCGGTGGAGATATCATTCCAGAGCTTGGTTACCTTTTCCTGAATTTCAGGCTGCATTTCGAGGTCGTCCATACGGATCCTCTTTTCGCTGTCGGTCGGGACAGGCTTGCCGCTGTAAAGCTTCTGTGCGAAAAGTCGCTGCATTTGCTCGATACAGCCCTCGTGGTTTCCAGCTTCTTTCATTACTTTGAAGAGGATAGAGATATAGAGCGGAACTATCGGGATAGCGGAGCTTGACTGTGTAACGAGGGCCTTATTTACGGAAACATAAGCCTTTACGCCGTTTGAAACGTTATTTATCATTCCTGCGGTTGCGGCGAGGTGAGCCTTTGCTCTGCCGATCGAGCCGTCATAATACATTGGGTGGGTGATCTCAGGTCCGATATAGGAGTAAGCAACGGTCATTGCGCCGTCGGCGAGGACGTGTTCACGTTCCATTTGCTGTATCCAGTCGAACCAGTCTTCGCCGCCCATTACCTTAACGGTATTGTCGATCTCTTCTTCGGTGGCAGGTTCGAGGGTGATATCGGAAATGGACATATTTCTCATATCGATAGTCTTATTAGTGTAGCTGCTTGAAGTTGTTTTGAGCACGGAAGAAACCGTTGTGCCGTCGGGGAGGGTTCTTCTCGGAGCGGCGAGGCTGTAGACAACGAGGTCAACTTTGCCGAGGTCTTTCTTGATAAGGTCGATAACTTCGTCCTTGACAGCCTGAGAGAAAGCGTCGCCGTTTATAGTTTTTGCATAAAGTCCGTCAGCGTGAGCGAACTGCTCGAAAGCGGCGGTGTTATACCAGCCTGCCGAGCCTGTTTTGCTTTCCGTTCCGGGCTTATCGAAGATAACGCCGATAGTTGCGGCGTGGCAGGAAAATGCTGCGGAAATTCTTGAAGCAAGTCCGTAACCCATTGATGAGCCGATAACAAGCACTTTCTTTGCGCCGTCAACGGCAGGCTGGGACTTTACATAGTCGATCTGCGCCTTTACAGCGGCTTTGCAGCCCTCGGGATGAGCCGTTGTGCAGATAAATCCTCTGATCTTTGGTTTTACTATCATAAAAGTTCTCCTTTTCGGTCGGATTGAAAAAATACATTTATATTGTAGCATTTTTTTGTGCGAAAATCAAGGCGAAATTTGTATTTTCGGCGGTTTGAAGTCCGTTTTACAAAAGATTTTTTGACAAAATCTGATTTTTGTCAGACTTTGCGGTGAATTTACACAAAATTCTTGAAAATTTGCTTCAAATATAGTATAATATTATAAAATATCGTGGAGGAAAGCGCGGAAACTTTTCTTCAAAAAGGAGATCGCTATGGTTTTACAGGATTTTTATGAGGGCAGAGCGTTTGATGCTTATACATATTTCGGCGCGCACGTTGAAGAGGACGGGGTTATGTTCCGCACCTATGCGCCCAACGCACGTTCTATCGAGGTCATCGGCGAATTCAACGAATGGAATGGTCAGTATATGAACAAGGATGGCACGGGCGGCGTTTTCTCGCTTTTCGCGGGAAATGCCAAGGTCGGTCAGATGTACAAATACCGTATCCACGGCGCAGGCGGTGAAACGGTCGAGAAGTGCGACCCGTACGGCTTTGCAATGGAGCTTCGCCCGAACTGTGCTTCGTATATAACCGATCTGAAAAGCTTCAAGTTCACCGATGAAAAATGGATCGCTTCGAGAGGCGACACCTACAACAAGGCGATGAACATTTACGAAATTCACTTTGGCTCGTGGAAAATGAAGCTCACAAAGGAAGAGGGCGACGGTGAGAATTTCGACAAGGATATCCCTATCGAGGAACGCTGGTACAGCTACCGTGAGCTTGCGCCGCTTCTTATAAAATATCTCAAAGAAAATCATTACACCCACGTTGAAGTCATGCCGCTTTCCGAGCACCCTGCCGACGTTTCGTGGGGATATCAGGTAACGGGATTCTTCGCGCCGACTTCGAGATACGGCAGTCCCGACGACCTCAAATACTTCATCAATGAATGTCACAAGGCAGGCATCGGCGTTATCACCGACTTCGTTCCCGTCCACATGGCTACGGACTGGTATGCACTGTCGAAATATGACGGAACTGCGCTTTACGAATATCCGAACACGGGCGCAGGCGAGAGCGAATGGGGAACTTACAACTTCAACTATTTCCGCGGCGAGTCGCGAAGCTTTATGCAGTCGGCGGCGAATTACTGGCTTGAAGAATTCCACTTTGACGGAATAAGAATGGACGCTATCAGCAACATCATCTACTGGCAGGGCGATGCGAACCGCGGCGTGAACAACGGTGCTGTGCAGTTTATCCGCAGTATGAACAGCGGTCTGCATCATCTCCACCCGACAGCACTGCTTATGGCGGAGGATTCCACCAACTTCTTAAAGGTAACTGCGCCGTCCGAATATGAGGGACTTGGCTTCGACTACAAGTGGGATATGGGCTGGATGAACGACACGCTCGATTTCTTCCGCACACCTCCGTCCGAGCGCCCGAAGCATTACCACAAGATAACATTCTCGATGCAGTATTTCTACAACGAGCTTTATATTCTGCCGTTCTCGCACGATGAAAATGTTCACGGCAAGGCTACGATCATTCAGAAGATGTGGGGAGATTATGAGGAGAAATTCCCGCAGGTAAGAGCGCTTTATGCCTATATGTACACTCACCCCGGCAAGAAGCTCAACTTTATGGGCGGCGAGTTCGGTCAGTTCAGAGAATGGTCGGAGGAGCGCCAGCAGGACTGGTTTATGAAGCGCTATCCTCTGCACGATTCGCTCGCGCGCTATATCGGCGACCTTTCCAAGCTTTATACGGAAAATCCTGCACTTTACAACGGCGAATACAACAGCAACTGCTTCAAGTGGCTCGAAGCCGATGCCTGCGAGGACTGCGTTTATGTTTATGAGCGAATGGCGGCGAACAAAAAGGTTCTCGTTGTGCTGAATTTCTCGGACAAGAAGTACGAAAACTACACGATAGGCGTTGATGAAAAGGCTTATTTCCACGAAATACTGTACAGCGACAGCGATATTTACAGCGGAAGCACCCGCACGGTGAAAAAGCCGTCCATAGTTTCCGAAGCGAAGCAGTACAAGCAGCACAAGTTCTCGTTCAAGGACGAATTCGCACCTTTTTCAGCAAAAATATACGAAGTTGAAGAGGATTAAAGGGTAATTTTTTTCAACGTAAAGGTGAGTTTACATTCAGTATTCCCACCAATGTTCAGATATGTGGAAAACCGAGGGTACGGTTTTACGCACTTTTACACACTTTCCACCCAGTTTTCCACCGTATATAAACAGTTTTCACCATTTTCCACCGAGTTTTCCACCGAATGTTGAGGAAAACTTTTAATACAGCTTGTATATTGACCTTGACAAGCGTCAAAAATAGCCTTGGGATACGATGATAAAGCGAAGCGTTCGTTTCCCTTGAAATGAAATTTTGAGGTGGAGAATTTATGATAAAGGGTGTAAACAGGCGGATCGTTGAGATAAGCGGAATGAAGAACGACTATTTTGAAAAGGCGGTGCTTTATATCCGACCCGAAAAAAGCACCGAGCCTATCGGCAGACTGGAGCTTGAGGCGAGAAGCACGGTGGCAATGCTTTCCCCGAATGAGGAAAAGCCGCCGAAAGCGCATATCATCACAGACCTGACCCTGCGCCTTTTGGCAGTTTCGCTGGGACTGTTTGCAATTGCTTTAACGGTGTACCTTGTTGTTTAATGCGGAATTCGGAATGCGGAATTCGGAATTATTGGCATAACTCAACTTTGTTTGAGCGTTGCGAAGCCAACTAAAGTTTACGTCCACGCTTTTTAAAGGGTGGTGGGTGTCCAGAGGGCAAAGCCCTTGGTCGCTTCCGCAGACGGCGAAATTCCCTAAACTAACAGCACAAAGTTCGCCGCAACAGCGTAATCATTAACAAATAAAAAGGCGCAATTCACAACAAAAAGGTTAAAAGAAATATGAGAAATCAGTTTCGTAAACCTAAAATGTGAATTGCGCCTATTCTATTTTCCTCAAATCAACTATCCTCGGCGTAAAATGCGCAGAGCGAAGCGATAAGCATTTTTATCCGACAACATTTGAACAGCTATGGAAAATGAATGTGAAAACGACGAGCAAACAGATGATGTTCAAACACTTCATACAGCGTTGCAGGTCATATATACTCACTTCGTTCGCATATATGACCTGCA
>CALANW010000160.1 GCA_937926145.1 uncultured Ruminococcus sp.
GAATTCATTGTTTTATGCTCATTTCCCACAGCTGTTCAAATGTTGTCGGCTTGAAGCACTTATCGCTTCGCTCTGCGTGTTTACTCGCCGAGGATAGTTTGCTTTTGTGGGACAGAATTGGCGCAATTCACTTTTTAGGTTTACGGAACTAATTTCTCATATTCGTTTTACCTTTTTGATGTGAATTGCGCCTTTGGTTTTGTTACTGATTTCGCTATTGTTGCAGAGCTTTTTGTTGTTAGTTTAGGGAGTTTCGCTCTTGCGAGAGCGACAAGGTGGCTATGCCCCCTTGACCCCTGCCACCCTTTGAAAAGCGTGGACGTAAACTTTAGTTGGCTTGGCATAGCCCAAACAAATTTGAGCTATGCCAATAATTCCGAATTCCGAATTAAATCTCTCTGCTTGCGTGTCTTGTAACGTGACAGCCGATATTTACCGCAACGGGAAGTCCTGCAATGTGTGTAGGTGCTTGCTCTATCGCAACGGAGAGCGCCGTTGTCGTTCCGCCGAAGCCCTGAGGTCCTATGCCAAGCTTGTTTACTTTTTCAAGTATGCGCTCTTCCATATCGCTGTAAAGTTTCTTTTCGTTTTTGATGCTGATATCGCGGCACAATGCTTTCTTTGCGAGATATGCGCACTGCTCAAAGTCGCCGCCGATGCCAACGCCAATTACCATTGGCGGGCAGGGGTTGCTTCCTGCGACAGATGCAACTTCAACGACAAAGTTCTCGATATCTTCGATAGTTGCAGACGGGGTGAACATTTTCAGCTTGGACATATTCTCACTGCCGAAGCCTTTCGGGCAGACCGAGATATGCACCTTGTCGCCGTCAACGATGCGTGTATGTATTACCGCAGGCGTGTTGTCGCCTGTGTTTACGCGTTCAAGTGGGTCGGAAACGACCGAACAGCGGAGATAACCCTCGGTGTAACCCTTGGAAACGCCCTTGTTTATAGCTTCGTAAAGACTTCCGCCGACAAAATGCACGTCCTGACCGATATCAAGGAAGATAACAGCCATTCCCGTATCCTGACAGACTGCGATATTCTCGCTTTCTGCGGCTTCGATGTTGCGCACGAGGTCGCAGAGGACTTCTCTTCCCGTCGGAGATTTTTCACCGTCGGGAGAATTTTTTATCTTTTCAACGAGCGAGCAGGGAAGCTTGCGGTTCGCCTTGATGCAAAGCTCGCTTACGATCTTTTCAACTTCGGAAACATTTATCTCTCTCATTTTAAATGTCGTTCCTTTCAAAAATTTTCTTTCCGTCAATGAAAACGGCGGAACAGTTTGTCATTATTTCGAGCGGATCACCGTCAAAAATTGCGAAGTCAGCGTCCTTTCCAACCTTTATCGAGCCAACGCGGTCGGCAATGCCGATTATCTCGGCGGCGTTTATGGTGAGCGCTTTCATCGCTTCTTCCTTGGGAAGTCCTGCTTTCACGCAGTATGCGGCGCTTGTCGGAAGATACTGCACGGGAATTTCGGGGTGGTCGGTGCAGATAGCAACTTTTACGCCGTGTCGGTTAAGCACACCTGCGTTCGCAGTTGTAAGTTCGGCAAGCTCGGGTTTTCCGCGGTCGCATATAATAGGACCTGTCAGTGCAGAAGCGTTTTCTCTGCCCAAAATATCGGCAATTTTGTGCCCCTCGGTGCAGTGGATAAGCACATAATCAAGTCCGAATTCCTTTGAAATGCGAACGGCAGTCATAATATCATCTGCACGGTGGCAATGGAAATGCGCCTTTAATTTATGCTCGAAAAGCGGAATGAGCGCCTCGGATTTTATATCGAATTCGGGGAGTGACTCGTCATTTTCAATTGCGAAATTTTTATCGTCAAGATAGCGCTTTGCCTTGAAAAGAGCCTCGCGGATAATTGCCGCAGTAGCCATTCGGGTAACTGGAGCGGTGTCCTTATCCGAAAATGTGGACTTCGGATTCTCGCCGAGGGCAAATTTTATGCCGACCTTGCGGATAAGCATTTCATCGGCACATCTGCCGTGCGTTTTTACCGCGATAAAGTCACCGCCTATCGGGTTGGACGAGCCAACGCCCGTAACTGCCGTTGTAACACCGCAGGCAACAGCGTCCGAAAAGCATCGGTCGAAGCAGTTTATGCCGTCGATAGTGCGCAGGTGCGGAGTTACGGGGTCAGTGTCCTCGTTCACGTCCTCGCCCTCAACGCCCATTCCGTCACCGATAAGTCCGATGTGGGAATGTGGGTCGATAAAGCCGGGGAAAAGCTTCTTTCCGCCTGCATCAAAGCTGTCGGAGGGGATATCGGCAGGTTCGCCCTCGCCTACGGAAGTAATTTTGCCGTTTTCAAAGCCAACGTAGCCGATGAAAGGCTTAACGCCCTCCATTGTGTGTATTTCAGCGTTGTAGATATACATTCATTTTACTCCTTGGGAATATCAGGACAAGCCGCACTCGTCATAGTCTTTCCAGCGCTCATAATGGTTGTAAGCGGCGATAGCTTTGTAGACGATAAAGCCGCCGAGCATAAGTATCAGCGAGAGCGCAATGGAAATGGGAAGTGCTGCCTTTGTAAACTGGATAAGAGTAACGTCTTTGTTCTTTTTCATATATAATAGTATCCTTTCGTTAGTTTTCTAAAAGCTCCCAATTGTCGAAACAGGGAAAATTGGTCTCTATATAAGCCTTCACGCTGTCCATATCGGGATTTTTACTGTTGTTGCAGTCGTAGATATAGGCAACGGGGAAGTAGCTGTTGTCTTGTTCAAGCTTCTGTATCTCCGCAAGCCTTGCTTCAAAGGTGTCATTGTCAACCTCAGCGCCGTCGATATAAGCCTGACCGAGTTCGGAATGTTCCGTTCCGTCCTCATCGGTATAATACATTCCCGACTCACGGAACAAGGTCGAAACGACTTCAAAGTCCGAGCCGTTCCAGCCGTAAAGATAATAGTCCGTATAGCCGTAAGTTCCCCATGTGTGTCCGCGCATTGGCTGGAAAAGTATCCGCATTGTATCGGGGATATAGCGAACGCTTCCCCAGACCGATGTTGTCCAAAGCTCCAGGACTTGCATACCGTCATCGTTGAAATAAAGGATATCCGTCAGTTCATAAGGGTTTATCTCTACCACAGCTTCGGGGATATCATCGCCGTTTATGTCGCCGAGATAAACTCCGCCCGTAAGGAAATCAAGACCGTTGAGATATTCCGAGTAAGCGTGCTGCCATTCGTTCGGGCAGGTGCAGACCTTTTCTTCAATTTTATCGGAGGAGACCGTTTCGATCGGAGCTTCTGTTGCTGAAGCTGTTGAAGCGGAGGTCTCGGTATTTTCGGTAAGGGACGTTTCGGGCGAGGCTTCCGTTACGGACGTTTCCGAAGAGGTCAGAGCCGATGTTTCCGCAGAGATCACAGTCTCGGCAGAAACCGAGGTCTCCTCGGGAACAGGGGTATCGGCATTATTGCAGGAGGTCAGAATAAGCATTGCCGCCGTGAAAATCAAGGCTGTTCGTTTCATATTATGTCCTTTTATATGTAATTAAAACTGCTTTTTCGCAAGCGCAACGACCTGAACATATATCCCTGCAACGACCTGATAAAGCTCGGGAGGGATACCCTCGCCGACGCTCAGCATCGTAAGCATTGCCGCCGTGGAATCGTCACGGTAAACGGGAACGCCGTTTTCTTCCGCAAGGTTTATGATGCGCTCTGCGACCTTGCCGTGACCCGATGCAACAACAACGGGGGAGTAGTCCTGCTCGGGATTGTATTTGAGCGCGACTGCCGCGCCGTTCGTGATAGGCTTTCTATATCTTGACATTCAGACCGCTCCTTTTTTCACGAATTTTCGGGAATACCTGCGTAAGATCGCGTCGCTTTACTACCGTTCCGATAGTCGTATTTTCCATGGAATATCCGCTCGCCGAAGCTATCTTCGGTATGCTGTCGCGGAGCGGCTTGAAAACGCTCTCCGTTCCCGACGGGCAGAGGAGCGAAACATTCAGCTTCTTGCCGTAAGAACGAAGTTCAAGTTCAAAATAGCCAACGTCCTCTATCTCGAAGCAGAGGAACATCTGGCGCGAGTCTTCGCCTGCGGTTCTGCTCTCGGCATCGGGGTCAACCCAAAGCTCGCCGAAAGCCTTGAAGCCGCCGTCATTTATCGGAACGAGGAAGTGGAGAAGAGGTGTCATCGCTCCCGGAGTGGAGAGGAATCCCTGCATCATATCCGAGCGGCTCATTGACGAAAGTGATTTGAGCGAAGAATCGTTTATATTTTTCGAGAGAAAATCCATAAGATTTTCCATTGATGTTGGCGGCTTGTATTTAATTCCGTCTGCGGAAGTAAGACCGCTCAACATCTGATTTATACTTTGCGCAAGGATAATCTTTTTATCCATATCATTGACGGAATTGAGCGCAATGCTCAGATTATCGATAAGCTTGTTAAGGTCGCCCGTTGCGTTGAAGCTTCGCAGGATAAGGTTGAGCTCGTTGAGCTCGGATTGCGGAAGTATCGATTCAAAGACGTTTCTTATCGAAGCTGAGCCCGACTGTGTTTCGATAGTGGAAAGCATAGCCGAAAGCCGCTGAGGAGTTGTTGCGGCGAGCGCTTCGTTGAGGTTCGTGCCAAGCTTCTGCGAAAGCAAAATAAGCGACTGCTGATTTAAAATAGAGTCCGAAGCGAACGAAACGTCTTTCTCGAGGAAGGGCAGGTTTGCGAGAATTTCATTCGTCTTGTCGGCGAGCATAGTTTTCTTATCCATATCATCGACGGAGTTTATCATAATGCTGAGTCGGTCGATGAGCGAAGCCACATTGCCCGTTGAATCGTAGCTTTTGAGGATATTGTTGAGTGCGCCGCTCATTGACGAGGGGAGCATCTGTGAGAACAATTCGCGCAGAGAATCAAGTCCGCCGTCCGAGGCGATGTTCTCCGCATTCTTCATAAGAAGTTCCAAAGGTACGGTCGATTCGTTGAGCGCTGCGCCGACTTTTTCCGCCAAGAGTGAAAGCGAACTGAACGGTGAAGCCGAGCCTTGGACGATAGTGTTCAGCGAAGCAAGCTTTATATCGGTCGGCAGGTCGGCATTTTCTATGTAGTTCATAAAAAGCTGACGGAGAGCGTCCGCCTGCTCCTGATTCGGGGTCATATCGAGAATGGCGTTGAAGCTTTCGCCGAGCGCCGAAGTGCTTCCGTTGAAGCGTGAGATATTGTATATCGCGAGCGAAATGAGGTTTTCGGTTTTGTCGTTCATAAGAAGACTTCCGCGAAGCTCGTTGAGGAGAGAGAGCATTTCGCCCTTCATTTCGTTGAAATTATCCTTTGTAAGTCCGTCCGCGAGCTCGGTGAGCCGCTGCGCAAGTGAACGTGTCGGTGCGGCTGTATCGGAGAGATAGCGCAGATTTTCCGCAACGGAAGTTACGATGCTGTCACGAGCGGAAGCATCTGCGGCGGCTTTGGTGAACTGCAAAACAGCCTCGCCTACGTCGCTCGAACCCGTTTTCATCAGCATATCTTTCATATTGCCCCAGATAGGGTCGCTGAATGCGGTGGACTGCTTCTCCTGCGCTATCATATCGCCCGGAACGTTCGCAGGCTTGAGCATTACCTCATTGGCGAATTCCGTCACCTTGTTGAGGACATCGGCAGAGCCGCTTTCGCGCAGAGCGGTCAGCGTTTCTTCGCCGATGATAGAGCGGAGTACGTTTATCCCTGCGGTAGGGTCTTTGGCAGGCGTGATATCGGTGTTGAGGATCGAGCCGTCCTTGTTGTCCTGGTTTGTGTATTCCTGATCGCGCTCAGTCGATTTCTGTACCTTTGTAGTGTCGCCGAGGTTGAAGACTTGGTCGGTCTGAGTCTGCTGAGGGTTGTTTTTCGGCGAAAAATCATAGTTTTTAGGCGCAACAGGGGTTGTAATATTAAGCAGATCGGACATTCTCTATCGCTCCTTAATGATTTTTTGTGTACTGTAAAAGTGTTGAAATTTTATATTTATTTGTGCAAAATTCACATAATTTTCGAGTTTTCCACACTGATTTTTGTAATTATGAGGCTTGATTTTTGCCTGATGATTTTTAAAATCAAGGCCTTGATTTTTGTGCAAAATAAACTAAAATTTAAGGGAAAGTTCTCCTGAGAAAGCCTTGTTAAGACGGGAAAAATATTGTATAATGTATATATTGTGAATAATAATGGCTCGGAGTTGATTTTTACGGTCCATTTAAATGTTCAGATACCATTATAACACAATTTTTACCGAACGGCAATACATTTCAGCAAGAATTTTTAAATTTGTTGGCGGCTGACCAACCCTTATCCGTGTGCGGTTTTATGACACGGCTTGACTTTATCAAAAACAAAGTGGAGCGGCAGTGCGAATTCGCACGGAGCGTTCCCCGCAATTATTAATCAAACAGGTAGGTGCTTAAAAATGGCAAAATTTGAAGCCGGTATGGAATCAATGGTTGATGTGTACATATTTGAAACCACTTCCTTACTCGAACAGCTTGACCAGATACTTATGAAGACCGAGAGTGAGCATTCATTCTCGACCGAAGAGATCAACGAAATTTTCCGAACGATGCATACGATAAAGGGCTCGTCTGCGATGATGGGTCTTGACAATATGTCCAAGCTTGCGCACAGCATCGAGGATATGTTCTATGTTATCCGCGAGGAAAACCCCGTTATCTCCGATATGAACGCACTTTACGATATCCTTTTCTCAGCGTCCGACCTCCTCAAAGCTGAGATAGAACTCATTCAGGAGGACGAATACACACCGACTGACTTCACAGCGATAATGCAGAAGATCGAAGCTTTTGCTGCTGCACTTAAAGGCGGTGCTGATGCACCTGCGGCTTCGGCTGCTCCGACAGCTGCCCCTGCTCCTGCTGCTCCCGCTCCTGCGCAGACAAGCGCACCTGCCGCTGCATCGGTCGCTGACGGTGACCTTACGACCGTACAGGTAACTTTCGACGATGACTGCAAAATGGAAAATCTCCGTGCGCTCCTCGTTGTAAACAAAATCGCAGAGGACTGCGAAAAGCTTGAATATATCCCTGCTGACATTGAAACCAACCCAGAAACCGCAAAGGATATCATCGAAAACGGCTTTATCATAAAGTTCAAGCCTTCTTCCGATATGGATATCGACAGCGTTATCAGTCTTATCGGCGAATGTTCCAACGTAAAATCTTATCACATAACCGAAAGAGGCAGAGTTGTAGAGCTCGTTGGAAAGATCAATGTCAAGGTAACGTTTGAGGAAGACTGCAAGATGGAAAATCTCCGTGCGCTCATCGTTATCAACAATATCAAGGACAAGTGCAAGTCGATCTCCTACGAGCCTGCGGATATCGAAGAAAATTCCGCAACCGCACAGACTATCATCGACAACGGCTTTATGATACACTTTGAAGCGGACGACCCCAAGGGCGTTATCCGCGCAATAAACGGCAGTCCAAATGTAAAATGCTGCGAGATACTTTCCTCCGACAGCACTCCTGCCGCTGCACCTGCCGCAGCTCCCGCACAGACCGCTCCGACAGCCGCACCTGCACAGGCAGCCGCTCCCACACCTGCACCTGCCGCAAAACCTGCCGCACAGCCTGAGAAGAAATCCGTTGAGCAGATCAACAATATGCTCGGCAACAAGGGTTCGGGTGCAAAGCAGTCGCTTATTTCCGTAAACCTCAACAAGCTCGATACGCTCCTTGACCTCGTAGGCGAAATTGTTATCACTGAAGCTATGGTAACTTCCAACCCCGACTTAAAGGGACTTCGTCTTGATAACTTCCAGAAATCCGCACGTCAGCTCAGAAAGCTCAACTCCGAACTTCAGGACACTGTTATGTCGATACGAATGGTTCCTATTTCGGGCGCGTTCAACAAGATGACCCGTATCGTCCGTGATATGAAGGTCAAGCTCGGCAAGGATGTTGACCTTGTATTTGAGGGCGAAGAAACAGAAGTGGACAAGTCCATTATCGACCAGCTCAACGACCCTCTCATGCACATGGTAAGAAACTCTATGGACCACGGCATCGAGGACAACGTTCAGGACAGAATCGCAAGAGGCAAGCCTGCAAAGGGCAAGATAACCCTTTCCGCATACAATTCCTCGAACGAAGTCATCATCGTTGTTGCCGATGACGGCGCGGGCATCAATGCTCAGAAAGTCATTGAAAAGGCTGAAAAGAACGGACTTCTTACAAAGCCGGTCAGTGAATATACTGATAAAGAAATATACAATATGATAATGCTCCCCGGCTTCTCCACCAACGATCAGGTCACCGAATATTCGGGCAGAGGCGTTGGAATGGACGTTGTTAAGAAGAACATCGAAAAGGTCGGCGGCTCGGTTTCCGTTGACTCCAAGTGGGGAGAGGGAAGCCAGTTCATCATCAAGATCCCGCTCTCACTCTCCATTGTTGACGGTATGGAAGTTTCCGTTGGTCAGTCTATCTTCACTATCCCGATAAATTCTATCAGAGAATCCTTCAAGGTAAAGCCTAACCAGCTTATCAAGGACACCGACGGCAAGGAAATGATAATGATAAGAGGCGAGTGCTTCCCGCTTATCAGACTTTATGATATCTATGACCTTGAACCGAAGACTACAGATCTTTACGAGGGCATCGTTATCCTCGCCGAAACTGAGGGCAAGTGCGCCTGCATCTTCGCCGATGAGCTTATCGGTGAACAGCAGGTCGTTGTTAAGCCGTTCTCCTCGCTTCTCAATAACTTCAACGTTAAGCAGAATGGTATGGCAGGCTGTTCTATCCTCGGTGACGGTTCTATCACTATCATTCTCGATATTGCAAATATCCTTGGCGGATTTTGATCCAAGCCGTATCTGAATGGCATACGGGCTGCCTTATGCATCCGCCCGAATAACTCAAAGGAAGATGAATAAAATGAGCGATGAAATTTATACCGCCGATAAGAAAAAGACCTTTACCGCTGACGGAACGGAGATACTTTTCTTCACTATCGGCGAAAAAACATACGGAATTGAGATCGAGTTCATCAACGAGATCATCAGCATTGAACAGATAACAGTCGTTCCGAAGATACCCGATTACATAAAGGGCGTTATCAACCTCCGCGGTAAGATAGTCCCTGTTATCAGCATCAGAAAGCGCTTCGGAATGGAGGAGATCCCTTACGATGACAGAACTTGCATCATCGTTCTCGAATTCGAGAGCGGCGAGCAGGTGGGTGTTATTGTTGACCGCGTTCAGGAAGTTATCGTTGCCGACAAGAATATTATCAGCAAAGTTCCCGACAGCAAGAACGTTAACGCCAACCACTATATCAAGAGCATTATCAACTTCGAGGACGAGATAAAGCTTCTTCTCGATTGTCATAAGCTCGTTGCAAATGAATAATATTCATTATGAATAACATTCATTACGAATAAAATTTTTTATGGAGCAAAAATAAAATGCTGCTTAAACTTACAGATGATGATTTTTACCGTCTTGTAGATTTTATGAAAAAAAACTACGGGATAAATCTTGAAAAGAAAAGAGTTCTTATCGAGGGCAGACTTTCAAATACAGTCACCTCCAGAGGCTTCAAAAGCTTCAAGGAATTCATCGATTTTGCCTTTGCCGACAAAACGGGAAAGGAAACGATGCAGCTTGTCAACAAGCTGACCACTAATCACACATATTTTATGCGTGAACCCGAGCATTTTGAGTATCTCAAAACAACGCTTCTGCCTTATTTTGAAAAGACGAACAAGGATAAAACGCTCAATGTATGGTGTGCCGCTTCGTCCACGGGTCAAGAGCCGTACACCCTTGCGATGACGATAGATGAATACTTCGCAGGCAAGGGTTGGGTGATACGCATACTTGCGACCGACCTTGACACCGACGTTCTCGCGGCTGCTTCTTCGGGAGTTTACACCGCCGACCAGATGAAAGACGTTCCCGCGGTTTGGGTGACGAAATATTTCACCAAGCTCGATGCGAATACCTATCAGGCATCGGATAAGCTCCGCAAAATGATCGAATTCCGCCAGTTCAATCTTATGGATAAGATACCCGTCGGAAGAAAATACGATCTCATAAGCTGCCGAAACGTTATGATCTATTTTGAAATGGACACGAAGAATGCTCTTGTTGAACGATTCTACGATGTTACCAAAGAGGGCGGCTATCTCTATGTCGGACACGCGGAGAGCGTAGGAAAAGGCACACGCTACACCTACATCAAGCCTGCCGTTTACAGAAAAATAAGCAGCGACAAAAAGGTATGAACGGTTTGAAGCCATTCATAAATATATTCTATGAGTATTAAAAAGAAAAAACTGATAATCGTCGATGATTCGCGGCTTTTTCGCGAAGCGCTCGCGCAGAAGCTGTCTGAGAGCCGCTCGCTCGAAGTAGTTGGGACTGCAAGCGATGCTTTTGAGGCGAAGGATATGGTTGCCGAACTGAAGCCCGATGTTATGGTGATTGACGTTGAAATGCCGAAAATGAACGGTTTTGAATTCGTCAAGGAGCTTATGTCGCAGTACCCTGTACCGTGCATAATGGTGACATCGAACGTGAATTTCTCCGAAGACGATGCCAAAAAGGCTGGCGCGGCGGATTTTATGCTCAAACCGAGCCGAAATAACGAGTTCGGAACGTTTGCAAGCATTATTGCGACCAAGGCTATCATTGCGGCAGGAAATCCTGCAAATTACAAGAAAAGAACTGTGCCAACAGGGGCAGACGGACTTTCCGTTCCGCTCGATCATACTGCAAATGCGCTGAAAAAAGCCGTGCCGGAGCTGCCCGACAAGGCTGATATAGCAATGCTCGACAAGCGCGCCGCAGAGGGTTACGTTGTGGCGCTCGGCGCTTCAACGGGAGGAACGGACGCGCTCGAATGTGTTATAAAAGCGTTCCCCGACAATATGCCGCCCGTTGTTGTCGTTCAGCATATGCCGCCCGTTTTCACGCGAATGTATGCGGAGCGGCTCGACAAGAGCTGCGCTGTCCGTGTGCGTGAGGCGTTCGACGGCGCAAGAGTAACGCAGGGTGACTGCATAATCGGAGCAGGCGGAGTTCAGCTTGAACTGAAAAAGGACGCAAAGGGCTACTATGTGAAGTGCTATGAGGGCGAAAAGGTATCGGGACACTGCCCATCGGTAGATGTTCTGTTCCGCAGCGTTGCCGAAACGGTCGGCGCAAAGACTGCGGCTGCGCTTCTCACCGGAATGGGTGCTGACGGCGCACAAGGTCTGCTGAAGATACATCAAAAAGGCGCTTACACGATAGGTCAGGACAAGGAAAGCTGCGTTGTTTACGGTATGCCTATGGAAGCATACAAGCTCGGTGCTTGCACGGAGCAGCTGCCGCTCTCAAAGATAGGCGCAGCGCTCGTTCACAAGCTTGCGACGGGGTGGAAATAGCAGGGAAGCCCCTGCGGGCAGTTCGCGCCACGCTCCGCTTTGCTGCGCTCGTTTTTGCGTAAAATGAGTTTGTGATCGCGAAGAGGTATCTCTTATTGACGTTTTGACAAACAAGAATTTAAGCCATACAAAATCGTAATCGTTTGGTTTTGTACGGCAAAAAACAGCCGCATATCCCGTTAAAAGGATATGCGGCTTGATTTTTGCAAAAAAGCTTAGAAATCTTCGCTTGCGGGAGCTTCGTCTTCTGCTTCGGGAGCAGGAGCAGCTGCAGGCTCATCGGAATCGAGCTTGTCAAGCTCTTCGGGTGTTTCTGCGGAATCGCATGAGCTGCAAGAGCAGTCACAATCGTCATCGCAGTCATCGCCGAAGTACATCTCATCATCATCGTCATAATCGTAATCGTACTGTTCAAGCTCTTCGTGCTTCTTCATTGCATAAACAGCGGCTGCTGCGCCTGCTGCTGCGGAAACCAATGCGAGAAATGCTGCACCGAGTCCTTTCATATTAAACAACTCCTTTATATTGTCATGATTAAACGGCAGGATTGTACACCTGTCTATATATTTAATATTATAACACATAAGCTTTAAAAATACAACATTTTTTCGGGATAATGGCAAATTATTTTTATTCAAATTGTGATTGTTCGACATAATTATACAATTTGTAATAAGAAATATAGTTCTGAATTTATCTCTATGATAAAATATTTCAGACGGGGCACAATATTCCGAATTATAATGAAAATTGAGGTGATTTTATAAAAAACAGACTTGTTTTCATTGATAATACGTTGAAAACAAGTCTGTTCGGTTACTGTATTGCCTTACACAACCCCAAAAGTGTATTTAACGGACGGATATAGAATCCGTCCTACGATTTTCATTGTAGATATACGGAGTAAAAATAATTCCGCATTCCGAATTCCTAATTCCGAATTTATTATTACTCGTCTGTCGGGAGATCGTGAAGATCGCAGTGTTCGGACTGCTTGCCGAGGATAGGCTCGGGGTCTACGCCCTTGCGCTTGTAATAGTCGGTGAGTGCGGAACGTACTGCCTGCTCTGCGAGAACGGAGCAGTGTATCTTCTGCGGCGGAAGTCCCTCGAGGGCTTCAACAACTGCCTTGTTTGTAAGGCTGAGGGCGTTGTCGATAGACTTGCCCTTTATCATCTCGGTTGCGATAGAAGATGTTGCAACTGCTGCGCCGCAGCCGAATGTCTTGAACTTACAGTCGGTGATTGTATCTCCGTCAACCTTGATGTACATTTTCATAATATCGCCGCACTTTGCGTTGCCAACTTCGCCAACGCCGTCAGCATCGGGGATTTCGCCAACATTTCTTGGGTTTGCGAAATGATCCATTACTTTATCGCTGTATAACATAAAAATTTACCTCCTTGATAATTACTTTGCCGATTTGATTTCCGAAACGAACGGAAGAAGCTTCTTTGTATGCTCCTTGCCGTTTGTGATATCTTCCCAAAGCGGTGACATATTTCTAAGACGAACGACTACTTCCTTTACGGCTTCGATGATGTAATCAGCATCTTCGTCGGTGATATCTTCGCCGAGCGAAAGACGGAGTGAGCCGTGTGCAACTTCATGAGGAAGTCCGAGTGAAAGCAGAACGTGTGAAGGGTCAAGTGAGCCCGATGTGCAGGCAGAGCCGCTCGAAGCGCATATTCCCTTGCTGTCGAGGAGGAGCAGGAGAGCTTCGCCCTCAACGCCGAGGAAAGAGATGTTTATATTTGCAGGCAGACGCTTTTCGCGGTCGCCGTTAAGTCTTGTTCCCTCGATAGTGAGGATACCGTCGATTATCTTATTGCGTATCTTTTTGATGCGCTCGCCCTTTTCAACGATGTTTGCACAAGCATCAGTGATAGCAGTTCCAAGACCTGCGATTGCAGGAACATTCTCCGTGCCGGGGCGCTTGCCGCGTTCCTGACCGCCGCCGAAGATGAGGTTCGGCATTGGTATGCCCTTTTTAACATAGAGAAGACCGATGCCTTTCTGTGCGTGAATTTTATGACCCGAAAGGGAGAGCATATCGATGTTCTGCTCGGCAACGTTTATCGGAATATGACCTACAGCCTGTACAGCGTCGGTGTGGAAAAGAATGCCATTTTTGCAACATATCTTGCCGATCTCGGGGATGGGCTGGATAGTGCCGATCTCGTTGTTAGCATACATTATTGTAACGAGAGCTGTCTTGTCGGTGATAGCCTCGGCTACCTGTTCGGGAGTAATAACACCGTTTTCGCCTACGGGGAGGTAGGTAACGGTGAAGCCATGCTTTTCGAGGTAAGCGCAGGTATGAAGAACAGCGTGATGCTCGAAAGCTGTGGTGATGATGTGGTTCTTTCCTTTAGCGGCAAGGCGCTCTGCAGTTGCGCGGATCGCCCAGTTGTCACTTTCTGTTCCGCAGCTTGTGAAGAATATCTCACTCGGGTTGCAGCCGAGAGCGGCAGCAGCCTTTTCACGAGCCTCTTCAACGACTTTCTGTGCGTCACGGCCGAGTTTGTAGATGCTTGACGGGTTGCCGTACTGCGTTGTGAGGAACGGCATCATAGTGTTAAGGACATTTTCGGAAACTGCCGTTGTGGCGGCGTTGTCCGCGTATATATAACGTTTTTCCATAGTATCCTCTTTTCTTTAGTATATTTATAAAGTCTATCAATTTCATAGGCTATGGCTATATTATATACTAATTTTATCCGTAAATCAAGAGGTTTCAGAAAAAATTTTTAAATTTTTTGTTACGAACAAACTTGTTCTGTTTTTGCTGCTTTTTCAGTTATTTTTGCACAAAAGTATAGAAATTGTGGCTTTGATATGATATAATAAAATATATATGTCAAAAAAGCTTTTAAAAATCCAAAAGGCGGTCAGATATGAGAAACTATAATAACAAAAACAATGATAAGGAAAAGTCAAAGCCGCAGAGCTTTACCGTTAGCGAGCCGATCGGTCTGCTCGATTTCCTTTTTGAAAATATGAAAGGCAAGGGCGTGAACAAGGTCAAGTCAACGCTCAAGTACCGTCTTGTTTCGGTGGACGGAAAGGTGACTACGCAGTTCGACTATCCGCTCAGAGCAGGTCAGGTAGTGACTGTTGCATCGTACAAGCCCGAATACAAGCGTGACAACGTTCCGAATATGCCCGATATCATCTATGAGGATGACAATATCATCGTTGTTAACAAGCCTGCGGGAATGTTGGCTGTTGCGACCGATGAGGAAAAGGAAAACACGGCTTATCACGCCGTTACCGAATATGTCAAGCGCAAGAACCGCAATGATCGAATTTTCATCGTTCACCGCCTTGACCGCGACACCTCGGGAATACTGCTTTTCGCCAAGAATGACACGGTGAAATTCGACCTGCAGGAGCATTGGAACGAATATGTGAAATACCGCGGCTACTGCGCCGTTGTCGAGGGTCACCCCGACCCGAAAAAGGGCAGGATAGAATCATGGCTGAAGGAAACGGACAGTATGTTCGTTTATTCTTCCCGAATAAAGGGCGACGGAAAGCTTTCCATAACGAATTATGAGGTCAAGCGTGAGAGCCGTGACTACTCGCTCGTTGCGGTGAACATCGAAACGGGACGCAAGAATCAGATCAGAGCGCACTTCTCCGAAATGGGCTGTCCGATCGCAGGTGACAAGAAATACGGCGCTGACACAAACCCTATCCGCCGTTTGGCGCTTCATGCAGACAGACTTGTTATCTATATCCCTTATCTCGGCAAGGAAATGGAATGGAAGCTTCCCGTTCCGCCGAAGTTCCTTTTTATGATGAAGCATGAGGACGAATACAATAAGAAAGGCGGAAAGCGAAATGGCAATTAAACTTTATGAGCGCAAGGCTTTTTACTATGAGACCGATAAAATGGGCATCGTTCACCACTCGAATTATATCCGCTGGTTCGAGGAGGCTCGCATACACTTTCTGAACGAGGTCGGCTATCCTTATGCGAAAATGGAGGAAAACGGCGTTATGATACCGGTTCTCTCGGCGAGGGCAGACTATAAAAACGCTGTCCGCTTCGATGAAACTGTGCTTATCGTGCTGAAAGTCGAGGAGTTCAACGGCTTCAAAATGCGCATAACCTACCGAGTTATCGGCAAGGACAACGGCGAGCTCAAAGCCACGGGCGAAACCTCGCATTTCTTCACCGATATGAATTTGAAACCGCTCCGCACGAAAAAATCCCACCCCGATATTTACAAGGCTTTCGCAGACTATATCGGCGTTGATTTCCTTGAAGAGGATAATAAAAATGAGTGAAATAATGAAAATTTCGGTTGAAAATGCCGATATACGCAGGCTCGGACGAACCCTTATGCGGAACGGAACGTTATGGCTCGGCTATTCGCTGACGGGTGCGGAGTTTGACTTTGACGGGACGAGCCTTTCGGCGGAGCTTACGACCGACTGGGTGAATGACGAGGCTTGGAAAGAGAATTTTCAGCCTTATATGGCTGTGCTTGTGAACGGAAAGCTTTTAAAGCGTTTCGCTGTCAGCGAGGGGACAGCCGAATATGAGCTTTACCGCAGTGAAAAGGCGGAAAAAGTCCGCATCAGGCTTGTGAAGCTTTCGGAAAACGCCTTTTCAAAGGTTGGAGTGCTGTCTTTCAGCGCGGACGGAAAGCTGACGGCGACAAAGCCTTGTTCCGAGCGCAGGATAGAATTTGTCGGCGACTCGATAACCTGCGGTTTCGGCATTGAGGGCAAGTCGGTATGCGACAATTTCAAGACATCGACCGAAAATCCGCTCATAAACTATGCTTCGCTCACGGCGAATGAACTTGGCGCGGAATATCAGCTCACCTCTTGGACTGCGATAGGTGTTTACTCGAACTCGGTCAAGGACGAGAGCGTGACCGAACCCGACAACGCCTGGACAATGCCCGTTATATATGACTACACCGACAAGGCTGTTGACGGTATGCTTGGGAATGAACCCGAAATGTGGGAATTTTCACGCTTTGCGCCGCAGCTTATCGTTGTCAATCTTGGAACGAACGACAAGGATTTCACAAGGGGAATACCCGAGCGCACGGCGGCGTTTGAAAACTGCTATCGTGAATTTATTGCACATATCCGCGAGAAAAATCCGCAGGCGCACATTATATGTGCACTCGGAGCAATGGGTCAGGAGCTTTTGCCGCAGATCGAAAATGCTGTAAAATCGCTTGCTGATGAGAGGATAACCTCGCTCGGTTTTGAGGTTCAGCGCGAGGAGGACGGCATCGGTTCGGAATGGCACCCGAGCACCGTAACTCACCGTAAAATGGCGGACAAGCTTATTGCCGAAATAAAACGGCTTGGCATCTTTAAGGAGTAAAAAATGTCAAATTCTTATGACTGTATAATAGTAGGCGGCGGAGCTGCGGGAATGATGGCTGCTATAACAGCCGCAGGACTGGGAAAAAGTACGCTGCTGCTCGAAAAAATGAACCGCTGCGGCAAGAAGATATCCATAACGGGAAAGGGTCGCTGCAACGTCACGAACAACTGCACTTCGGACGATTTCTTCGCGAATATCCCGACGAATCCGAGGTTTCTCTACTCGGCTTATGCAGGCTTCAACTCGCAGGATTGTATGGACTTTTTTGAAAGGCTCGGTGTTCCGCTCAAAACGGAGCGTGGAAACCGTGTTTTTCCCGTCAGCGACAAGGCGGAGGATATCGTCCGTGCGCTTGAACAGGGCTGCGAAGATTACGGCGTGAACAGGATATTTTCAAAGGTGACGGAGATAATCGCCGAGGACGGCGCTGTAAATGGCGTAAAGTGCGGCAGCAGGACATATTTCGCTCCGTCCGTACTCATCGCAACGGGCGGAAAGTCCTATCCCGGAACGGGTTCGGACGGTGACGGCTACCGCTTCGCTGAGGAGCTTGGACACACTGTAACGGACATAAAACCGTCACTTGTGCCTATCGAATCGGACGATGATTACTGCCGCGATATGATGGGACTTTCGCTGAAAAATGTTGTGCTCACGCTCAAAGACACGGTGAAAAACAAGGTCGTTTTCTCCGAAATGGGGGAGATGCTTTTCACGCACTTCGGTGTATCTGGTCCGCTCGTTCTGAGTGCATCGAGCCATATTCCGCAGGTCGAAAGCGGACGCTACATTTTCTATATCGACCTAAAGCCTGCGCTTGATGAGAAAAAGCTGGACGAGAGGATACTGCGTGATTTCAAGGAGATTCCGAACCGAATTTTTGCAAACTCGCTTTCAAAGCTTCTCCCGTCGAAAATGATACCGACGGTCGTTGAGCTTTCGGGCATCGACGGTGAAAAGCAGGTCAACTCCGTCACAAAGCAGGAGCGTCAGCGGCTCGTTTCACTTCTGAAAGCTTTTCCCGTGCATATACGGAGCTTCCGTCCGATAGCCGAGGCGATAGTTACGAGCGGCGGCGTTAAGGTCAGTGAGGTTTCGCCGAAAACAATGGAGTCAAAGCTTGTAAAGGGACTTTACTTTGCAGGCGAAGTTCTCGATGTGGACGGCTACACGGGCGGCTTCAATTTGCAGATAGCGTTCTCAACGGGCTGCCTTGCAGGAGAGAATATGTGATGAGCGGCGAACAAAGCATCTCGGGCGGATTCGGGCGGAACAACCGAATAGAACTGCTCGATCTTCTGCGCGGAATTTCGCTAATTTATGTGATGTTTTATCACCTTTGCTATGACCTTATAACTGTAAAGGGTGTGAACATTACATTCTTCGGCGCAAGGTGGTTCGAGGTTCTGCACGATGCGTTCCTTGCATTGCTTATAATCGTTTCGGGAATATGCAGTTCATTCTCGCACGACAGTGTGCGCAGGGGAGCGGTGCTGTTCTTTATGGGCAGTATTTTCACGATAGTGACCGACCTTTTTATGCATGATCAGGTCGCAGTGTTCGGAGCGCTTTCATTTTTCGGCGTGATGATGATGCTCTGCGGACTGGCAAGGCCGATAATTCGGCGAATAGACTGGCGGATTCTGCTCGCGTTGAGCCTGCTGTTATATTTCGTGACGATAGATTTCGTGGATAAGGGCGGTCTACTGCACTTATTTTTCACCGATATAAAGCTAAATTTGCCCGAAAATTCGCAATATTCTTATACGATAGGTATATTGCCCGACGGATTTTACTCTTCGGATTACTTTCCGCTTATCCCGAACGGCTTTTTATACATTGTGGGAGCGGCACTTTCACGCCCGATAGCGGAAAAAAAGTTCCCGAGCTTCTTCTATGGGCGGATAAATGCACACGCTGTAAACTTCATCGGAAGATACTCGCTTTGGTTCTATGTTATTCATCAGCCGATGTTCCTCGGCATTTTGTATTTGTTTTGAAAGGTTAAATTATGGAAAATCTGACCGACATAAAGGTAATAAAAGATATATTCGAGCGCCACGGCTTTTCGTTCTCGAAAGCTTTGGGACAGAACTTTCTCGTCAACCCGACCGTCTGCCCGAGGATAGCTGAAATGGGCGGCGCTGCATCTGGAACGGGGATAATCGAGATAGGAACGGGCGTAGGTGTTCTCACGCACGAGCTTGCAAAGCGCGCCGACAAGGTGGTCGCAATTGAAATTGACGAGCGCCTTATCCCGATTCTTGAAGAAACGCTCGCCGAGCATAAAAACGTCAGGGTCATCAACGCTGACGTTATGAAGATCGACCTTGCGGAAGTGATAAAGGAAAATTTCGGGGGAATGAAGGTCGCAGTCTGTGCGAATCTCCCGTACTATATAACCTCGCCGATAATAATGATGCTGCTCGAAAGCCGCCTGCCGCTGACTTCGATAACCGTAATGGTGCAGAAAGAGGCAGGAACGCGGCTTTGCGCGGAAATGGGAACGCGTGATGTCGGAGCGGTAACGGCGGCGGTTCGCTATTATTCCGAGCCGAAGCTGCTGTTCAACGTTTCAAGGGGAAGCTTTATGCCCTCGCCGAATGTTGATTCCTGCGTAATAAAGCTTGATATCCACAATGACGGACGGTACAAAGCGCAGGACGAGGAATTTTTCTTCAAAACAGTACGGGGAGCGTTTTCTCAGCGCAGAAAAAATCTTCTCAACTCGCTTTCGTCCTCAATGGGAATGGAAAAGCCGCTCATCGCGAAGGCGGTCGAAAATGCAGGCATTCCTGCAAATGCGCGTCCCGAGCAGCTTTCTATGGAGGAATTCTTAAGGCTTGCGGAAGAGCTTAATTTAATTCGGAATTCGGAATTCGGAATTCGGAATTGATCTTGCTCCGCTTTTTTACGACAGAAAAAATATTTTTATCAGAATAGGACGGCTGGATTTAGAATTATCGGAATGTTGGGGATAAAACGCCGCAAAATTGCGGCGTTCTCGGTTTTCGTAGGGGCGGATTCTATATCCGCCCGATGATTGTGCAAAAATTTTGCATAAAATCGATATAAAATGTATGGGACAGGTCACCCGTCCCGCGCCGTAAGGCGTTTTTACGAATTTAAAATAATTCCGAATTAAATCTAAGGAGAGGGTTGTTTAAAATGTCAAAGGTATATAACATTGCAATAGACGGACCTGCAGGGGCAGGAAAAAGCACGATAGCAAAGGCTGCCGCAAAGCAGCTCGGGTTCATTTATGTTGACACTGGCGCGCTATACAGAGCGGTCGCTTTTGAGATGATATCGAGGGGAATTTCGCCGAGCGACAAGGATAAGGTCGTTGCCGAACTCGGTAAATTCGGCGTTGGCTTCTTCTCGCTCCGCTTCATTGACGGAGTTCAGCACGTTTTTTCGGGCGAAAAGGACGTTTCGGATTTCATTCGTACTCCCGAGGTTTCAATGGGAGCATCGGCAGTTTCGGCTATACCTGAGGTGCGAAAGTTCCTCTTCGACTTACAGCGAAGCATTGCTGCCGAAAACAATGTGATAATGGACGGACGCGACATCGGAACGGTGGTTTTGCCGAATGCCGACCTTAAAATTTTCCTTACGGCTTCGGCGGAAGTCCGTGCAGACCGCCGCTTTAAGGAGCTTGCCGAAAAACCGAACTGCCCGACCTATGAGCAGGTTCTTGCCGATATCAAACAGCGCGACTACAACGATATGCACCGTGATGTTTCACCCTTAAAGCAGGCTGATGACGTTGTTCTTGCGGACACCTCGGAGCTTGATCTTGAGGGTGCGATAGCACTCGTTGTTTCGATGATAAAGGAAAAATGCCCGCTTTGATTTTGTACAAATGCGACAAGGATTTCACTTATTTTTGTAAAGATATACAAACCTCAGAAAAATTTTTCAGAAAATGAAAAATTCGGGGCTGTTAAATTGTTTTATAAGTGTAAAGGGTGAAATGATCCGCAGAACGGATAGATCAATTGTGGGATTTTGCTTTAGAAGTTTTGCGGATCGCTTTTACACATTTATTCGCAGAAAATACAGCATCGGGCTATAACTGTTCACAACAAAATTGCCCTTGGGAGGTATTGTTCGGCGAATAGTCGGGAAATGTTCTTTAAGGTTTCCTATGCAAATATCCTCGGGAACCGTTGAAAAATGTTTCAATGTATTTCCGAGGATAATTTTTTCAAAGATGATCTTTTAACAAAAAGACTTGGACAAATGAAAGGAGCAGAAATATGAAAACAAACACTATCGCAAAGATCGCTGCCGCTGCAATGGCAGTGATGATGACCGTCAGCGCAGGAGCAGTTCCCGTATTGGCGGCCTCAAACAGCAGTTCATCGAGCACATCTTCGCAGAGCGAAACAAAGAAGCAGAAAGCTATGAAAACGGCTCTGACCGTTGTGAAAAAGAGGGTTAAGATACCAGACAGGCTGACCGAATTCAACTATAGTATGTCAACATCATACGGAACGGAAGCCTTCACCTTTACATGGCGCGACAAGGAATACAAAGAAAGTATTGAAATTTTTTATGCCAATGACATCATACTTTCATACAATTATTACGACAACCGAGATAGCGGCAAGGACGTAAAGCAAAGCTTTGCACAGCTCACCGACGCACAGCTTATCGACTATGCAAAAAAGGCGTTCAAAATGCTTGACCCCGATCTTGCAAACAAGGGCAAATACAGCGTTGACAGCATCGATCTTTTCGGCGATACTGCAGCGGTAAAGCTTGACCGTATGGAGAATGGTGTTGCGGTCGAGGGCAACGGCGGTACTATTGTAGTAAACAAGAACACGGGCGAACTCGTTTCAATGAACATCGAGTGGTTCTGGAACGGCACGAAGTATGGCAGCACGGCTTCAAAGCTTACCGCTGACGAAGCAAGGGCAAAGTACAAGTCGCTCACAACGCTCACGCCGATATACCGTATCGTCAGCGAATACAATGAAAAAACGGATAAGTATGAGCAGAAAGCGGTTCTTTTGTATCTCCCGAGCTTTACCGATGAGATCGATGCTGTAACGGGCAAGCCGTCAACTATCTGGGACGATATGAATAGTGATAAAGGCATCAGAAATTTTAGTCACAATTATTATAACTCAATGGCAGATGGCGTAGAAACTGCCGCTGATGTTGCTTATGATGATGCAGGTGATGACGGAGTTGAGTTCACCGAAGCCGAGCTTAAAGAGATAACGGCTGATGAGGGGCTGCTCAAAAAGGACGAAATAACGGCACTTCTCAACAAGGATAAATACACGAAGATGCCCGATTATGTTGTGCTTGAGTATGCAAATCTTTACAAAAACGAGGACACGGGCGAATACTACTATATTATCGATTATCGTGGCGGTGACGATGCCATCGTTGATGTCGGAATTGATGTAGATGAGGCTGTAGATGACGTGGACGTTCAGGACGATACGGACATAGCGGTGGAAGATGTTGGCGTAGATATAAATACGAACCCAAAAGAACCGTATTTCTATATGTCCGTAAAAGTCAATGCAAAAACGGGCAAGGTCGACAATTTCAGCAAGTCCTATGATAATTATTTTGACAGCAGCAAGAAATACCCCGTAAATGCAAATGCGAAGATCGCAGCGGCAGCCGCAAAGCATTTCTATGGTGATATTTTCGGTGAATATAAGGCTGATGAAAGAAACAGCGAGCCATGCCATTTTTACACCGACCGCAACGGCAAGACAGTATACACCGAAAGCAGCAGAACATACTATTACAACCGTTATGTTAACGGTGTGCAGGTCGAGGGCGATACCATAAGGATAAATGTTGACATCTCGGGTGATGTCAGATCGATCTCATACAGATACACAGAAGTAAAATTTCCGTCCGTGCCGAAATTCGACAATGACAAGGCATTTGAGCAGCTTTTCAAGCAGATAAAGCTCAGATATTACTATGACGGCTACTACAAGAAGGACGGAACAGTCAAGACTTATCTTCTTTACGATATCAACGATTATATCCTCGACAGCAAGTACCGTGTTGTAGAATGGGACGGCACTCCGCTCCCTGCCGAGAGAGATGACAACACCGATTACACGGACATCAGCGGCATCGCGCAGGAAAATGCGATAAAAACGCTTGCAAGATACGGCATCACGCTTGAAACCAAAAACGGAAAGTTTGACCCGAACTCAAAGCTCACCGACAAGGAGTTCGCGACGGTTATTTACAAAGCAACGCGCAACTATGTGCCTTACTATGTTGAGGACGGCAACTATCAGAAAGAAGAAAAGGCTGTAACGCTCACCAAAAAGGAAGCCGCAAAGGTATTCGTTGATGTTTACGGCGGTTCTGATTATGCTGAGTTAAAGGGCATCTACCGTGCGCCGTTCAAGGACGTTGCTGTATCGGACGATTATGTAGGCTACATTGCGATAGCAAAGGCTCTCGGTTTTGCAAGTGCAGACAAGAACGGAAACTACTCGCCGAACAAGGTTCTCACGAGGGCGCAGGCTATGCAGATGATATATGATTATATCAAAAGACTGAAATAATGCGTAATGCTTAATGCATAAGTTTTCTTAATGTAAATTTGCAGTGTAAACCAATTATTGTTAAGGGTTATAAATAACGGACTGTCACAGATTGTGGCAGTCCGTTTATTTATGTTTCAATATCAAGCCGATTTTTGGTACAGTAATTTATGTATGCCTGCTCCAAAAGCTTAAAGTCACAGGAGTTTTTTACAAGCTGTTCATTGACCTTATTTGTTACTCGGAAATATGTTTTTTGAGCTTGTTTAAAAATTTTATCCCGTTCTCTTCTGCAAAATGCTAATTCCTTGGAAATATGAACCTTGCTGTATTCGCTGTTTATAGCTTTTATGTCAAGTTTATTTAAACAAGCGAGCGGCACGGGGAGCATATACGCAAAACGAAGTGAACCAAGTACGTCTGAACGGTTCTTTTTATCCCGAATCAAAATAACATCTTCCTGCTTTTTATTATAAGATGAAACGGGGGCAAAATAGGACATACCGTTGATATTCATTATCGCTCCGAATACAAATTTGTTGGAGGTTTTATACTGTATATTCGGTACGCAGGTATGCCCGATTTGCTCACATTCATATTTTTTTAGAAAATCAATATAATCCTCTTTAATGTAATAAAAGTAAATATCCATAAATTCTCCGATATAAACCAATGGGGAGAAACGTTACAACGCTCTCCCCACGGTCTAATGATTGTTTTTAGTCTGCACTTAATGGCGGTGAGCGCCAGTTATCAAATTCTGCACTTAATGGTGGTGAGCGCCAATTATCCGATTCTGCCCTTAATGGCGGTGAGCGCCAATAGAACGTACAACCATACAAAACATTCAGAGCGATACTGCTCTCCGCTATTATTATACATTAAAGATACAAATATGTCAAGCATATTTAAAACAGCCGCTGCGGTAGGTATCGCAGCGGCTATTATAACTATCTTAGAATCCAAGAATAGACTTGAAGCTGTCGGCGATCTTTGTTTCGAGTGCTTCTGCTTCTGCCTGAGTTGTGCCTGTTGTTGTGTAGTAAGCCTTGATCTTTGGCTCTGTGCCCGACGGACGGATAACAACAGATGCGCCGTCTGTAAGTACGAATGTGAGAACATCGGACTTAGGAAGTGTGAGCATTGTCTTTGCGCCGGTTGCTGTATCGGTGGAGGTGCTTGCCATATAGTCGTCGAAGCGTGTTACTGCAAGTCCGCCGATCTCCTTAGGTGTATTTGTGCGGAGGTCGCTCATGATTTCCTTCATTCTTTCCATGCCGCTTGCGCCCTCGCAGGTGAACGACTGCTGGGAGTGCTTATAAACGCCGTACTTCTTATACATATTCTCTCTTGCCTGGAGGAGAGAGATGCCCTGAGTACGGTAGAATGCTGCCATTTCGCAGATAAGCATTGAAGCCACAACTGCGTCCTTATCTCTTACATAAGAGCCTGCGAGGTAGCCGTAGCTCTCTTCAAAGCCGAAGATGTAGCGGTTCTCCTCGCCCTTAGCTTCGAGGAAGCCGATCTGCTCGCCGATGAACTTGAAGCCTGTGAGGACGTTTATCATCTTAACGCCGTAGTTGTCGGCAATCTTCTGTGCGATATCTGTTGTAACGATAGTCTTAACTGCAACAGGGTCAGCAGGCATTGTGCCGAGCTTTGTTCTTTCGCTGCAGATATATTCGAGGAGCATTGCACCGACTTCGTTGCCCGAGAAGAGGACATAGCCGTTATCGGACGGAACTGCGATACCAACACGGTCACAGTCAGGGTCGGTTGCAAGGAGGAGGTCAGGCTTTACTGTTTCGCAAAGCTTAAGACCGAGTGCGAGTGCTTCCTTGATCTCGGGGTTCGGGAATGGGCAGGTCGTGAAGTTGCCGTTAGGATATTCCTGCTCGGGAACGACAGTAACTTCCTTGATGCCGATCTTGTCGAGGATAGCACGAACGGGCTTGTTGCCTGTGCCGTTGAGCGGTGTGTAAACGACCTTAAGTCCGCTTGAAGCAACGAGGTCTGTGTGGATACCCTGCTTGGAAACGTTGTCGAGATAGCTGTCGATAACGTCCTTGCCAATATAATTGATAGAGCCGTCCTTAACGCCCTGCTCAAAGTCGATGTACTTTGCGCCGCCGAACATAGGAACGTTGTTGATGTTCTTGAGAACGATCTCTGCTGCGCCGAGTGTGAGCTGGCAGCCGTCAGAACCGTAAACCTTGTAGCCGTTGTACTTAGCAGGGTTGTGGCTTGCGGTGATAACGATACCTGCGCTGCACTTCAATGCTCTTACAGCATAGGAAAGCATCGGTGTAGGCATAAGCTCGGAGTAGATATGTACCTTGATGCCGTTTGCAGCGAGAACGGAAGCAGCAGTCTTAGCGAAAACATCGGACTTGATTCTGCTGTCGTAAGCGATAGCAACGGACGGATTGGACGGGAAAGCTTCCTTAACATAGTCAGCAAGACCCTGTGTTGCACGTCTAATAGTGTAGATGTTCATTCTGTAAGCGCCTGCGCCAATAACGCCGCGAAGTCCGCCTGTGCCGAATTCGAGGTCACGGTAGAATCTGTCCTTGATAGCTTCATCGTCGCCTGCAATGGATTTAAGTTCAGTCTGGAGGTCGGGGTCGTCAACAGCCTTTTCGCACCAGAGTTCATAAAGTTCTTTTTCGTTCATAATATTTCACCTCATATAAAATGTTGATGTTTTGCACCGCAAATTCTGTCTGCCTTGTGAAAATGATGATCTTTGCGGAGTTATTCAAGATAAATTATAGCACAGGCTTCACCAAAAATCAATGACTTATGAAAATTTTACAACCCGTACAACAAATAAAAGTTTGTTAAACGTTTAACATATTCAATTTGACTTTTAATAAATGTAGAAAAAATGTATTTTTTGTTGACAAAGGACGTTTTCTTGGTGTATAATGGAAGCGAGTTGAAATATCAAAGGGGAAAAAGTGTGCAAAATTCTGTACGGAACGGCATTTGGAAGACTTTTTCGCACAAAAATGAAAAACTCGTCGGGGGACGGGCAGACAAAGGAGTTATTCCGAGAAAAATTATTGAAAAAAGGATAACGGGGTGTTGTTTTGTCGGAAAATAAAATGTTTGAAAAAATGTATATCGAGGGGGACAGAAAATTTAAAAAACGCAGATTTATTCTGCTGTTGATATTCAATGTTGCCGCAGTGTGCGTTATGACTGTTGCGGCGTACAGATATAAGTTCGGGACAATGGCTGCTGCCTTTTTGATACAGTTCGTGATCTTTATGATATCTGTTTTTTATGTTAAGAAATATGAGAAGGATATCGCAGGTGAGGAGAATTACGCCAAAACGAAAATATATGCATTGATTTTTATAGCGGTGAAGATAGCCGCTCTGATATTTATCGAGGATTTCTTGGACGAAACAGTGTCTTTTTACACGGACAATATATTGGATATTATATTATTTATACCCGATATTGTTGGTTATATCGCAATGGCGGCGGTGCTGGGATTTATTATGGCAAAGCTGAAAAAGAAAGGTGCGGTTTATAACAGGTACAGGCTGATCGTTTATGCGCTCAACATTGCTTCCGTTCCGTATATAGCTTTGGAGTTGCTGGGTATGGTCATCGTTTTGGGAATTCCGCAGATCTTCAGTTGAAAATTTTTATATAAGGGGTAAAAAATGAAATACACATATAAAATAAGTGAACACGCAAATTCGGAGATGTTTTCGGGGCTTAAAAGCGACATCGGATATCTCTATCCCGAATTTGTGTTTGAAAAAGAAATAAAGGACGCCGACGGCTCTTGCACGGACTTTTTCCGCTGTGAGGAAACGGGTGAAAATATTGCCGCCGAACTCAGCTATGCGAACAACAACATCGTTCTGACGGCGGATATGGCTATGCCCGAGCTTGCGGAAAAATACAAGATCGATAAATCGGAAGCCCGTGAAAATGATAACGGCATAAGCTTTGAAGGCATAGGCTTTGACTTTAAGGGCATTATCCGTGCTCTGTTCTGCACTTCACTTGGAATAAAGCTTTTTGCTGTGCCGCTTGCGCTGATCGTTCTGTCGGCAGGCTATGCGATAATTTGGGACGGCGGGGATATGTATGGGGTGTGGATAAGCATATTTTCAGCTGTGGGATTGTTATATGTGAACATTTTATACTGCGGAGGACTTTTTGCTATACCAACGGCGGCACTGGCTTGGTGGCTTGCTGTGAAGAAAAATAACCTGTCGTATAAAGCTCCGCTATTCATATTTATGATCTTCTCGGAGCTTCATCTGCTGATTTTTTATTGTCACGGATTCAGCGGTCTTTATATTGATGATCTGGCTTGGATAGCGTCATCTATTCTGCTGAATTTGCCGTATGTTCTGATCATGCTGTATTTCTTTTTACTGCCCGTTATCATAGCGGACGAGATCGTGTCAAGAAAGCACAAGAAAATTTACGGCAAACGTGCAAAGGGCTGGCAGTCGGCAATATGGTGGGGCGGAACTATGGTGGCAATGTGTGCGGTACTTATTGTGTTCGGTGCAGTTTCTTCATATATTGAAATTTCAAAGGTGCAGGATATCGCCGCTGAGGAAAGCATCAGCACCTATGAGGTCATCGACCCTCTGCTTGAAAAGCATGAAAAGGCTATGCGGACGGTATCGGATTATGCGGCGGAGTATAATTATTATGACTGGTACTGCTGTCCCGACGAAAGCGTAAAGGAAGAATGGCAGGAGCTTTTCGTTGATGAGAGCGAGTACATATTCCACTATAGGCTCGACGACTATGACAGTCCGAGCTTCAGCGTATATATCAACGGCGAGGGCAGAGGGCGTTATGATATCCGCTTTGAGGGCGAAGAGATCTATGTCAACGAGGGACTTTTCAACAGAGAGGAGGTCGGATTTTCGGTATGAAAAAGCTTATAGTTATATTGGTGCTTTTTGTTTTTATCGGCGCAGTCGATCTTCTTATCACCTATAAAAGCAGCAGTTCTGTTTTCAGTCATAAGGAAAGACAAAAAAGCGATTACGAATTGTATTTAGAGCAGGAATATGAACGCCCCGAACGAGACCCAAAACTTGCCGATACGCTGTCCGATTTTACCAATAAGATCGACTGTGAAGAATACTTTGCGGACAAGAAAGGTATGTATTATCCGCAGTCCAACGAGTATCTTGTTTCCCACAATGTTTTCGTCAACGGTGACAGAAGCAAGGTCACGGTCGATATCACGAGCCGCTATTACAAGAAGGACGGCGTTTACTCGGGAGAAATGCGCTGCTATGTCCGGAACAGTGAACACGGCAGTGTGACTTATCCCTGTGCGTATGATTCGGAGAGTGGGTCGGGACTTAAATATACCTATAATGACAATTTTTCGCTTCTGCTCGATGATTACAACAACGACGGCAACCCCGATTATCTTATCCGCACGGGCGATCCGGAGGACGGCGGCGCATTCTACTATATTGAATATTCGGTCAATGAGGCTTATCCCGTTCATCACACGAATTTCAACACGCCTAAGACAAACTCCGATTCCGCCGTATTCATCTACGGAAGAACGCTTGATTCGATAAGGCTCTACCATACGGATATGGATCATTTCTTCTTCCTTACCAAAGAAGATGACGGCGAGATCGTTCCCTATATTTACAATTCTAATTTTCACCAATGTGACTATTCCGACTATGCCGTCGGCAACAGACTTTACTCCGCATTTTACGAGAACGGCGTTCTCACATTGAGAGCTACGGACTGCTCGACCGATATGGAAAACTATGAAGATGAGATGACGGTAACGGTGCGGAAACTTGACGGGCAGATTTGGAGCAGGTGCGGAGAATTTTCAGCCAACTTCAGCGAAAGAGACTACTGCCGTTTTGTACATTCCTTTGAATATGAGCAAAGCTTTGAAAAGGGACTTTATCAGCTTGAAATAAACACGCCCGACGGAGTTGCTTATGCTGAATTTGCAGTGAGAGTTTAGTTTGAAAATTTGACTGCGCAACTTCACATAAATTGTTGCAAAAGTATCATAATAATGGTATAATTATAAGTGCCGCGGCAGGAGAACTTCCCTGCGGCGGCAGTGTTATATTATAATAATTTTTAAACTGAAAGTGTACAAAAAATCAAGCAAAAGCTCGTAGCTGTTGAAAACAGGTTTATATGGCTTTTGCGCCGATTTTTTGTCTACACTTTGATTAAAAATTAGTATTAG
>CALANW010000161.1 GCA_937926145.1 uncultured Ruminococcus sp.
CCGACCTGCTGATTACAAATCAGCTGCTCTACCAACTGAGCTACACCAGCTTGAATCTGATTTTTTGTTATCGTTTCAAGCGACTATTACATTCTAACATAAGAAGTTCAATTTGTCAATAGGATTTTTTATTATTTACAAATTGTTCACATTCTCTGTTTTTCTGTCGAAATTTTGCTGAAAATGAATGGTCGGGGCGACAGGACTCGAACCTGCGGCATCTTGGTCCCAAACCAAGCACTCTACCAAACTGAGTTACGCCCCGAATTCAGCTTAATCATTATACCGCATTTCGATACTGTTTGTCAATATTAAATTTTAAACAAATCAGCAAGACTTTTCGATGCTGTTTTGTCTATTTTGACATAAATCGGGCAAAATAAGTACAGATCTAGACAGTTGTACAATTTTTGTAACTCTTTTTGTTGAAATAAAATTGAGGAATAAACTATTTTGTTGCATTTTGCACTACAATTTGCGAGATTATTTAACCATATTTTTTATGCAGATACATTAAAAGCTTGTTGCAAATTTGAGCGAAACATGGTATAATACTATAAGTTTATAATGTCGGAGGTGAAAAGTGTGAGGATAAAGTGCTTTAGCTCTATGATAAATAAGGAGCTGACGTTTCTTTTGCCGCGCACTTTTATATTTGACGGCATTCTATACTTAATAACGCTGCCGTTCTTTGGCTTTAAGCTCGATATGCTGTTGGGGCTGCTGCTCGGAACGTTCGTTATGCTGCTCAATTTCGTGATACTCGGAATTTCTTCCGAACACGCTGTCGAAAGGCAGGTCGGCGCTGCAAAGCGGCTCATGACCCTTTCCTATATCGGCAGGTTCGCGATAATGGGCTGTCTTTTCGCTTTTTGCGTCAAAACTCAATATGCGAACGTTGTTATGGCTGCTGTCCCTATGATGTATCCCCGCTGGAGCTACACGCTTGATGCGGCAGTGAAAAAACGGAAGGAGGGGAAAGATCTATGAATATAGACGTGCAGGGACCAAGACGGATGATACAGCTGCTTGATGCAGAGGGAAACATCAGATTCGCTATATCCGAATCGGTCGTTACGGGTTGGCTCGTTATCCTCGCCGTTCTCGCGATCTGCCTTATTCTTACGCACAATATGCAGAAAGTTCCTGCAGGCAAGAAACAATGCGCTGCGGAATATATAGTCAATTTCTGCAATAAAATGGTGCGCAGCAATATGGGTGAGGATTGTATGAACTATGCTCCTTATATAGGTGCGCTGTTCTCCTATATCCTGCTGGGAACGCTTATTTCGATGCTCGGTTTCAGAAGTATCACAGCCGACATCAGCGTTACGGGCACACTTGCGGTAGTTACCTTTGTGCTCATAACCTATAATAAGATCCACGCCCACGGAATAGGCGCTTACCTCAAAACGATGATAAACCCGCTCAACATCATCAGCGAAGTCGCAACTCCTGTCGCTATGGCACTTCGTCTTTTCGGCAACGTCGCAGGCGGTATGATAATCACTGTCATTCTTTATGCGGCTCTCGGCTCGGCAAGCGGAGCGTTATACAATCTTATCGGTATCCATGCGGAAACCTATTACTTCAATATCTTCCAGATAGGTATTCCTGCGGTTTTATCGGTCTATTTCGACCTTTTCTCCGGTACGATCCAGTCCTATGTATTTATCATGCTCACCATGATCTATATTCAGATGGGACGCGAATAATACCGAACACCGAAAAATGCGGAAAGATCGCTCCGATCTCTCCAATATTTTAAGATAGTGTTCCGTATAAATTCAAAATCAATTTTTTGGAGGTTATTTAACTATGGAAAACGAAGCTTTATTGCAGGCTCAGAGTATTGTACTCGCAGGTCAGGCGATCGGCGCAGGACTTGCAATGATCGCAGGTATCGGTCCTGGTATCGGTGAAGGCTACGCAGTTGGTAAGACAATTGAAACTATCGGCCGTCAGCCTGAGATCAAGGGCGAAGTTACACCGACAATGTTCGTTGGCTGTGCCGTTGCCGAAACAACAGGTATCTACGGTCTGTTCGTTGCTATCATGCTCCTGTTCGCTAATCCGTTCCTCAAATACCTTGGCTAATTTTAATAAGAATTTAGAACGGGAGGCAGAATAAGCCTATGTCAACTAATTTTGAATTTTTCTCAATTGATCTGACCACGATCGTAGGCACTCTGGCTAACCTTTTGATCCTGTTTCTTGTTGTAAAGCATTTTCTTTTCGACAAGGTGAACGCCATTCTTGAAGCGAGAAAAACGGAAGTTGAAAAAACTTACGAAGAAGCCGACCAGAAGCTGAAAAACGCTGAGGAGCTCGAAGCTGAATACACTGAAAAGCTCGCAGGCGCTAAGGAAGAATCGGCTGAGATCATCAAGAATGCCACCAAAAAGGCTCAGAAACGCTCTGACGAGATCATCTCCGAGGCTCAGGACGAGGCTCGCTCGATCACTGTCAAGGCTAACGCTGACATTGAAAAGGAAAAGAAACGCGCTGTTAATCAGATAAAGGACGATATTTCCGATATTGCGATCTCTATCGCAGAAAAGGTCGTATCCAAGGAGATCGACCCCAAGACTCACGATGAGCTTATCGACAGCTTCATCGACAGCATCGGAGAATAATCGGGAAAGGTCAGGTTCTTATGGCAGGTTCGGTTGGAAATGTGTACTCCGAAGCTTTGTTTGAACTTGCCGCCGAGCAGAACTGCGCAGAGGAAACCTTTGACGAGCTTATGGCTCTGAAAAAGATATGGAAGGAAAATCCCGAGGTCTCAAAGCTCCTCAAATCCCCTACTTTGAGCGTAGCGGAAAGGCTTGAAGCCACAGAAAAGATCTTCAAGGGCAGAGTTTCCGACCAGATATACAATTTCCTTTGTGTTTTGACCGAAAAGAGCCGTGCGGATCATCTCCCCGAGATAGCGGACAGCTACAAGGAGAAATGGTACGACAAGAGCGGAATTGCCGAAGTCACGGTCACTTCCGACAGACCTCTTTCGGACAAGCAGAGGGACAAGCTTATCGATAAGCTTTCCAAGGTCTATAACAAGAAGATAATTCTTGAAGAAAAGACCGACAGCTCCCTTATCGGCGGAATGAAGGTCAGCTACAACGGAACGCTCCTCGACGGTACTGTAAAGACCCGTCTTGAAACGCTCCAGAAACAGATAAAGGGTACGATCGCATAAAAATCTAAACCACTACGCTCGTTTAGATCAAAAAAATATTATGAAAGTTGGTGTAATGATGGATTTACGCCCGGATGAGATCACCGGTATAATCAAAGAACAGATCAAGAATTACAATTCAAAGATCGAACTTTCCGATACCGGAACCGTTGTCACGGTCGGCGACGGTATCGCAAGGATCCACGGACTTGAAAAATGTATGTCCGGCGAACTCCTTGAGTTTGAAAACGGCGTTTATGCCATGGCGCTCAACCTTGAACAGGAGTTCGTCGGAGCAGTTATGCTCGGTTCGGACACGGGTATCAAGGAGGGCGATACCGTTAAGAGAACGGGACGCATCATGTCAGTTCCCGTCGGCGAAGAGCTTCTCGGAAGAGTTGTAAACTCGCTCGGTCAGCCTATCGACGGCAAGGGTGCTATCCTCACGGATAAGACAATGCCTATCGAAAAGACCGCTCTCGGTATCATCACAAGAAAATCAGTAAGCCGTCCTCTCCAGACGGGTATCAAGGCTATCGACGCTATGATCCCTATCGGCAGAGGTCAGCGTGAACTTATCATCGGCGACAGACAGACGGGTAAGACCGCTATCGCGCTCGATACTATCATCAATCAGAAGGGTCAGGGCGTTATCTGTATCTACGTTGCAATAGGTCAGAAGCGTTCTACCGTTGCAAACGTTGTTGAAACGCTCGAAAAGAACGGCGCAATGGATTATACCATTGTTGTTTCCGCAACAGCTTCCGAGCTTGCACCTTTGCAGTATATAGCTCCTTATTCGGGCTGTGCAATGGGTGAATACTTCCTCGATCAGGGCAAGGACGTACTTTGCGTTTATGATGACCTGTCGAAGCACGCTGTTGCTTACCGTACACTTTCCTTGCTTCTTAAGCGCCCACCGGGACGTGAAGCTTACCCCGGAGATGTATTCTATCTCCATTCAAGACTGCTCGAACGTGCTTGCTGCCTTAACGAAAACTACGGCGGCGGTTCGCTTACCGCGCTTCCTATCATCGAAACGCAGGCAGGCGACGTTTCGGCGTATATCCCTACAAACGTTATTTCTATCACAGACGGTCAGATCTTCCTTGAAACAGACCTTTTCAACGCAGGTATCCGCCCTGCCGTAAACCCCGGTATCTCCGTATCCCGTGTTGGTGGTGCAGCTCAGATCAAGGCTATGAAAAAGGTTTCGGGTTCGCTGAAGCTCACATACTCGCAGTATCGTGAACTCCAGTCGTTCTCGCAGTTCGGTTCTGACCTCGATAAGGACACCAAGGAGCGTCTTGCTCTCGGTGAAAGAGTTGTTGAAGTTCTCAAGCAGGACAGAAACTCGCCTATCGCCGTTGAAAATCAGGTTCTTATCATCTATGCCGTAACGCATAACTATTTAAAGGATATTGCCGTTTCGGACGTTCTCGAATTCCAGAATGAAATGTTCGATTTCATCGCAGAATCTCACCCCGACATTACCGAAACTATCAGAACGCAGAAGGTTCTTACTCCCGAAGCAGAGGACGAACTCAAAGATGCGCTCAATGAATTCGTTAAGAAGTTCCTCGCTGAAAAGGCTTGAACCGCTGACGAAAATAGGTAAAGAAAGGATGGATTTTGTATGGCTTCGGGCAATATGAAAAGCATAAAAAGGCGTATCAAGAGCGTCGAGTCCACCTTGCAGATCACAAAGGCTATGGAAGTGGTTTCTTCATCGAAGCTGCGCAAAGCCAAGGAAAAGGCTGACAAGGCTCGCCCGTTCTATAAGTCGCTGCATGAAACAATGTGCGAGATCCAATCCGAAAATGAGAACTTCTTTTCTCCCTTTACCCGTAAGCAGGACGGCGCAGGCACGGTAATGCTTGTCGTTATCGCAGGCGACCGCGGTCTTGCGGGCGGCTTCAACTCAAATATAACGAAGCTTGCCGCAGCGCGCATCAAAGAGCTTACGGACGAGGGCAGCAAGGTCAAGGTTCTTGCTGTCGGCAAAAAATCAGCCGAATTTTTCACAAAGCATGGCTATGATGTCGTGCAGACTTATATCAATGTCGGTCAGGACCTGCGCATAAACGGCGCGGCTGCCATTGCCGACGATATAGTCGTACCGTATCTTAAAGGCGAGGTCACATCTGTGGAGCTTGTTTCGACCGAGTTCGTTTCAACGCTCTCTCAGGTTGCGAAGTTCAGTCCTATCCTGCCGCTCGATATCCCGAAGCAGGAGAAGAAAGTTCACGAACTTCCCATATATGAACCCTCAGCCGAGGCTGTTTTTAACGCCATTGTTCCCAAATATATCACAGGCGTTGTATATTCTGCGATAGTTGAAAGCTTTGCCGCAGAGCAGGCTGCAAGAAGAAGCGCAATGGAAAACGCTTCCGACAACGCAGGAGAAATGATCTCCAGCCTCTCGCTCGTCTACAACCGGGCAAGACAGTCTGCGATCACTCAGGAGATCACGGAGATCGTCGGCGGTGCTTCCGCTCAGGAATGACGCTCCGATAAAACGCCCGAACGCAATGCAGCGGTTACAATGCATTGCACACCCAATTTAAAACAAGAGGTGATCAAATAATGCCACAGAAAAATATCGGTAAGGTAGTCCAGATCATCGGTGCGGTAGTCGATATCGCATTTGAAAAGGATCACCTGCCGAATCTTCTGAATGCAATAGAAATTGACAACAACGGTGAAAAGCTTGTCTGCGAGGTTGCACAGCATATCGGCGACGATGTCGTTCGATGCATTGCAATGTCCTCCACAGACGGACTTGTAAGAGGCATTGACGCAGTTGATACGGGCAGTCCTATCACCGTTCCCGTCGGCAGAGGTACGCTCGGAAGAATCTTCAACATTCTCGGCGAACCCGTTGACAACAAGCCCGCTCCCGACTGCGAGGAAAGATGGGCTATCCATAGAGAAGCTCCTTCCTACGAAGAGCAGGCTGCCGCTAACGAGATACTCGAAACAGGTATCAAGGTAATCGACCTTATCTGTCCTTACCTCAAGGGCGGTAAGATCGGTCTTTTCGGAGGCGCAGGCGTTGGTAAGACAGTCCTTATCCAGGAACTTATCAACAACGTTGCCAACCAGCACGGCGGTATCTCCGTATTCACGGGCGTTGGTGAACGTACCCGTGAGGGCAACGACCTTTATAACGAAATGACCGAGTCGGGAGTTATCGACAAGACCGTCCTCGTTTACGGTCAGATGAATGAACCGCCGGGAGCAAGAATGAGAGTAGGTCTTTCGGGACTTACAATGGCTGAATATTTCCGTGACGTTGAGGGACAGGACGTTCTTCTCTTCATCGATAATATCTTCCGTTTCACTCAGGCAGGTTCGGAGGTTTCCGCACTTCTCGGACGTATGCCGTCCGCCGTTGGTTACCAGCCGACACTTGCTACGGAAATGGGCGCTCTTCAGGAGCGTATCACTTCCACGAGCAAGGGTTCTATCACATCGGTACAGGCCGTTTACGTTCCTGCCGATGACCTTACTGACCCTGCTCCTGCAACAACATTCGCCCACCTTGACGCTACAACGGTTCTTTCAAGAGATATCGCTTCGCTCGGTATTTACCCCGCAGTTGATCCTCTTGACTCGACTTCGAGAATTCTCTCTCCCGATATCGTCGGAAAAGAGCATTACGAAACAGCAAGAGCCGTTCAGAATATCCTCCAGAGATATACCGAACTCCAGGATATCATCGCTATCATGGGTATGGACGAGCTTTCCGATGAAGATAAGCTCACCGTTTCAAGAGCAAGAAAGATACAGCGTTTCCTCTCACAGCCGTTCTCCGTTGCGGAGCAGTTCACAGGCTATCAGGGTAAATATGTACCGCTCAAGGAAACTATCAGAGGCTTCAAGGAGATCATCGAAGGTCTTCACGACGACCTCCCCGAGTCTGCATTCCTCTTTGCAGGAACAATAGACGAGGTAGTGGAAAAAGCAAAAACAATGAGCGCTGAATAATCGGAGGTGGAATAATGGCTGCCGAGTTCAGACTCTCGATCATTACTCCCGAAAAGACGTTCTATGACGATGAAACATCAATGGTCATCGTCAGAACGACCGAGGGAGATATCGGTATCCTCGCAAATCATACGAGCCTTGTAGCAAGCCTGCCATCGGGTCCCGTCAAGATAAAAAATCAGGACGGAACATTTAAAATAGCAGCGCTTTCGTCGGGAATAATCAAAGTCGGCGGAAACAAGGTATCTATCATTGCAAACGCAGTTGAATGGGCAGATGAGATCGATATCGACTGGGCAAAACGCTCCGAAGCGGAAGCAAGGGATAAGCTCCAGCATCTTAAAGATAAGCACGAGCTTGACATTGCCGAATTGAAGCTCCAGAGAGCGCTCAATCGAATCAGCGTCCACTCAATGGTTAAGTAAAAAAGTCGCAGCAATGCGAAGCCAAGCAAAAGTTTCGTCCACCTTTTCAAAGGTGGTGGGTGTCCAGAGGGCAAAGCCCTTGGTCGCAGGTCAATTTGACCTTTAGCAGAAGAGCGAAACACTCTAAACTAACAGCGAAAGCATTGCCGCAACAACGAAATCACTAACAGCTAAAAAAGGCGCAATTCACACAAAAAAGGCAAAACAGAACGTGAGAAATCAGTTCTGTAAACCTAAAATGTGAATTGCGCCATTCTTTATATTCGGAAGAACTATCCTTGCAGGTCATATATGCGAACGAAGTGAGTATATATGACCTGCAACG
>CALANW010000162.1 GCA_937926145.1 uncultured Ruminococcus sp.
CCTTTCTGATACAATGTGTCACCGTGACACGCTTTAATCTATCCACACACTGTTGGAGGTGTTCGGCACACTTTGAGAAGAACCGAACAAACCGCTCTCTTTAGCGTAGTTAGTTAGGGAAACTCGGTAATAGTAACCGCCGTTTACCGACACGGAATAATTGTTAAGGTAATAGCTGCTGCCTGATTTCAGCAGATCATCAATGGACTTTTCCTTTTTCCAGTTGACCTTATCGGAACTGTATTCTATGGAAATATTTTTGTATCCGATTGATTTCATGCTTTCAATGGCTTTTATATCAGCCGTTATGTAAATATGCTTTTTGCCTGATGAAATGCTAAGGGAACAGCTACTTATCAATCCTGCCGTTCTGCTCTCTGATACGCTTGTAGGGGTATTAGAAGCTGCCTTTACGGGCATTGTGGGTACACTGTATGTCAGAACACTTGCGACACTTAGTGCTAATGCTTTTTTATTCACCTTTATTTTCCTCCTGTCATTTTATTGACGCTACTATTTTATCGCACTCATCATATGGAACGTCAACTGTAAACATTACAAAGTTGGTTTTGCCCTTTTGATAAGTTATAGTGTATTGGTTATCTTCCTTTGAAATTATCGCTGTCGAGCCGTTCACTTCTGTCTCTGAAAGGTTATACTCATCACTCGGAATAACTATATCAGGGATTTCTTTCAGATATTTATCATATGACAATATAAATTTCTGCTTGCCATTTTTATAATGGAATGATACTGAACTTGAGAAATTTTCATTAACATTGGTATCAACATCTGTAAGTACAAATCCCTCCGGAATATAGTGCGGAGTTTCAAATTCTATGTCATATTCCGCAAGCTTGGCAATAAGTCCATAGGGATCGTCCTCTGATGTAGGGAGAACGATTTTTTCAGGCTGATTGCCGAAGTCAACGGAAAATCCGCCCTGTGTGAACTTGATAACAGCAGATATAATATTCATATCATATGCCAGTACAGTTATGCAGTTGGCTGCCAAAACAAGAACCATACAGCAAAGTACGGGAGCAAACCTTTTCATGACACTAAAAGGCTTTTTGGACGTTTTTTCGTAGTTTCTTATTCTCTTATACAGCTCACTTGTATCAGGCTGTTCCGAATCGCTGTTATCACCCGTCAGCTCATTCAGTTGAGCGGTGAGCTGCTCGATACGGTCAAAGTCACGCTTGCGAAGCGGCTTAGTTGTTTCCTTATCCAGTTCGCTTCTGATGTAGTTATACGCTTCCATTGTAAACTCCCTGTCGGCGTTTATTTTCTCTGCAAGGTCTTTCATTGGCTCTCTGCTCCTTTGCTTAATAAATGTTTGAAAAAGCCTTATTTCTTTCAAAGCAATTTAAGTTTGTTGTATTTTTACAATTTCACTTATTGATTTTGTTCATTCTAACGGCACTGTCCAAAAGCTTTTTCTTGATTCTGTGTATGCGGATATATAATCCGTTCATTGAAATATTGTTCTTTCTTGCGGCTGCTGCCTTGTCACCGTCATAGTATTCGGTGATAAGTGCGAGTTCTTCAGGTGTCAGGAAATCGAATGCGCTGTCTGTAATTTCTGAAATTTCAGACACAGCAGCAAGTTCCGACAGCTCATCAATCGGCTGAAAAGACGGATTCTTTCTTATGTATGCCTTTATCTGATTATCTGCGGCTCGATAAAGCCACAGCTTTATGTTGTCTCCCATTTTCAGGTGATTCCGTTTTTTGTACAGAACAAAAAACACTTCCTGCGTTATATCCTCAGCAGCCGTTTTGTTCCCATTCAGTTTATATTTGCAGTAATTCAGAATTACATTGTAATATCTGCTTACAATTTCATCGTACATAAAATTGCTCCTTTGTCCAAGAGATATAAAATATACACCATTTAATATAAATGTTTTAAAAACGGCATTTTCTTTCATTATACACTATTTTTTCTAATTTTTGTAGATATGCACAAAAAATGTTATATATAAACAGAAAAAATCCCGAACAAGCTGATTTGCTTGTTCGGGATAAAATCAATGCTCCGGCAGAGAAAGGCTGTCGGAATTTTTGCCTGATGTTGGCTTGAAATCATCACTCATGATTTTTTCACGGGAAAATAACGCTGTATTGCTCCGGTCCGTATCTTTCTCAGCAGTCTTTACCTTTTCGGCAAAGGTTCTGATGTGCATAGCCATTTTACTGCTGAATGCAAGATTTAAAGGCTTGACACATTTATTTATGTCAGCAGGATAATTTTTCTGCTCATTTTCGCTGATCCTTGAAACTATCAGTTCATCAACGGAGCAATGACCTACTTCCTTTCCGTCAGAAAATGACGTGATCTTGTTTTCGGCAGAGCTGTCATAGGATATTCGCAGCTCTTTGTCATTCTGTCTCCATTTGATGTTCAGCGTTTTCGGCTTTTCGGACTGCTCAGGCTGTTCCTCAGAAGCCGCCGCCTGAATGCTGTGAGATGTGCTTTCAGGCTGTTCAGGTAGGATTTCTCCATTTACCTTATCCGCATTTATCTCATCGGTAAGCCGTTCAAGCTCCTGCTTTTTTTCCTCAAGCTCTGATTCATACTCAAACGGCTGATTTATCTCTTTTTTGCTGTCAGCAAGCTCGACCTTGAGACGTTCCAGTTCATTGCAAACCTTGTCTATACGCTTTGGAACAGAAGCAATGGTGTTGTCAATCCTTGTGATATTACCGCTTTCACTGCTGCCGAATTCAATAGGATAGCTGTTTGCACCGTTCAGATTGCCATAATATCTCTTACAGAATCCATCATACGATACATCAATCTTAAATCCTTTGTATTCGGCGATTTCTGTCATTCCTTTAGGATTACCCATTACTGCTATTTTCATAGTCTTGTCAAGGGCTTCCGCAGCTTCTTTTTTGTCGGTATAAACCGTATCACCAATTTTCATTTCAAAAACTTCCTTACCGTCAATATCCTTTTTCGGTTGGAAGTTGTTTATTGTTTTCGTATCGTCAGAAATGTTTTTGATGATTTTTTCTATGTTGGCGATTTTATCGGGCAGTTTGTTTATATTGTCCTCAATTTCGTATTTGTTCTCCAAATATGTATTTTTGAGCATATTCAGACTGCGGATATCCTCACGAAGCTCCATTTGCCGCCTGATACGTTCATCACCGATAGCTGCCATTTTGACCTGCATGAAATCCACAGCCATATCGTCAATATCATCACAGGTTCGGGCAATAGCCTTTGAAGTGAAAATCTGTGCGATACTTTCCTGCTTCTTCTCGACCATTTGATAAAGATAAGCGTCAAATGTGCCTTTGGTAACATATCTGAAATTATCAACCTTTTTATTTTCATTGCCCTGCCGGACCATACGTCCCAAACGCTGTGTAAGGTCAGCCGGTCTCCACGGACAATCAAGGTCATGAAGTGCAATAAGCTTGTCCTGCACGTTAGTTCCTGCACCCATTTTCTGAGTTGAACCGATAAGTACACGAACATCTCCGTTACGGACTTTTGAAAACAGCTTTGCCTTTTCCACCTCACTTGCAGCATCATGAATGAATGCAATTTCCTTTTCGGGAATACCTTTTTCGATCAGCTTTGAACGTATATCGTTGTAAACGTCAAACCGTTCTCCGTTTTTCTTTAAATCTTCCTTTGACTGAGGAACACCAAGATCGCAGAAAACAAGCTGAGTTGATTTCTTTTCGGCAGTTTTCTCCCATATATCGAAAACGTTCTGAACGCAGGAATTGAGCTTTGTCTGAGGTTCGTCCGCAAAGTTGATATCAAAGAGACGTTGGTCAAGACCAAGTTTTCTTCCGTCTCCTGTTACCACAAGCATATTATCCTCACTTCGGGAGACAGCACCTTGATTTATTCTTTCGGCACGTTCCGCAAGATCTTCAACGACTGCTTTCTGTACTATCGTTGGTTCGACTGAAACGATATGCTTCTCACAGTCGGGAACATCAAGATTGAGCTGATCCGCCATCTTTATATCCGCACATTCCTTGAACATAGTCACAAGTTCAGGAACATTCGTGAATTTCAGTCGGGTTTTCATTCTCCAGTCGCTTCCGCTTGGTGATATTTCAGCTTCTGTAGATTTTCTTGTGAAATTTCCTGCCCATGCATCAAAGCTGTTCAGTCCTGTTTCTTTCAGCAAATCGGACTGCAAATACTTCATAGTGGTGTACATTTCGGAAAGAGCATTCGTCACGGGTGTTCCTGTACTGAAAACCACTCCCTTGCTGTTCGTTTTTTCATCAAGGTACTGACATTTCATGTACAGATCCTGAGTTTTCTGAACATCGGCATTGGTTGAAAGACCTGATACATTCTCCATTTTTGTGGAAACATAAAGATTTTTAAATTCATGAGCTTCATCAACAAAAAGCTTATCTACTCCCAGTTCCTCAAAGGTTACTGCATTATCCTTAACTGTACCGTTAGTAAGTTTTTCAAGTCGGTCTCGGAGTTTATCTTTTATCGCTTCAAGCTGTTTTATGGTATAACTTTTGCTGCCTGTCTCATTGGCTGCGTCAAGAGCTGCCATTACTTCATTTATCTGATTACGGATAAATTCTTCTTCACGTTTCGATGAAAGAGGTATTTTTATAAGCTGAGAATGACCGATAATTACAGCATCGAAATTGCCCGTAGCTATTCTTGCGCACATTTGTCTGCGCTTCTGTGGCGAAAAATCGTCTGCCTTTGCCACAAGAATATTTGCATTGGGGTAAAGCTTCATGAAGTCAGAGCCTATCTGTTCCGTCAGATGATTTGGTACGACAAACATAGACTTGTTGTGCAGTCCGAGACGTTTTCCCTCCATTGCCGTAGCGATCATTTCAAATGTTTTTCCGGCACCAACCTGATGAGCAAACAGCGTATTTCCTCCGAAAAGTGCGTGTGCCACGGCATTTTTCTGATGTGGTTTTAAGGTGATTTCAGGATTTGACCCAAAGAAATTGAGGTGACTTCCGTCATATTCACGGGGACGAATGCCGTTGAATTTTTCATTATAAGTTTTTACAAGTTCATTACGTCTTTCGGGGTCTGCAAAAATCCACTTTTTAAAAGCCGCATTGATTTGCTTTACCTTATCTTCCGCAGCTTTTGTTTCCTTTTCAAGAATAACGGTCTTTTTGCTGCCTGTAACCGGATCGCTGACTGTCTCTGTAACGGCTACCGATTTAGCATTGAGGATTTTTTCAAGCAGCTCATATGCGTTATAATCCTTTGTGCCGAAATTCTTAGTCGATTTCAAGGAGTTGTCAAGACGGGCATTCTTTATTTTCCATGAGCCTTTTCCCGAACCCAAATAACTAACCGTGATTGCATTTGGATTTTCCTGTGCAACATTGCTGTCATATTCTTTAAAGCGAGTAGGCGTTTCAAAAAGCTCATACATGAATTGCTGAATGATTTTTGTATCAATCCATGTCATTCCAAGCTGCATATCTATTTCCGTTGCTTTCAGCGGTTTTGGTATAACTTCCGTAAGAGCCGCAATGTTATCCGCATATTCGGGATTTTCTGATATTTTGGCTTCTGCCTGAGCAATTTTCTTATAAATATTGCCTGACAGATATTCATCACTGGTCTGATAAACGGTATTGTTTTCCGTGGAAAGTTCGGGAACGGGGAAAATATCGCCGTGCAGATCATCAACTATCTTGTTTCGCTCAAAGCCTGTGAGCTGTTCCATATAGTCAAAATCAATCCTGCCCTTTTCGGACATGGATAATATCAATGCTTCATGGGACGTTTCAACGTGTTCCGCAACTTTGTGAGGACGAATGGTTCTTTCGGTGAATATTTCGGTTTTTCCTATGAATTGTCCGTCTTTCAACTTTTCGAGTGACTGTAAAAGAGGAAGTCTTACATCATTTTTGAAAGCATTGCTGTTCTGAGCTTTTCTTGAAATTCCACTCGCATTTTTGGAATTGGGAGTTTCTATCGGATTTATTCGACCGAATTTCTTTACAAACTTATCATACTTTAATGTCAGTTCAGCTTGCAGAGATTTTATTTCACTGTCCGGTCTGTCCTCAACCTGTGCCTGTAGCAGCTCACGGACGGTTTTGCCCATACCGCACATAGCCTTGCGGCGTTCAGCAACTACTCCGTGCTGTTCACTCTCTTTCAGCGGTATCAGATTATCGTCCACACGGTAATACAGCTTATCATCAACTACTGTATAGGTCAGATTTTCAATATCAGGAGTTGCGGTAAGATATAGATCAGTTTGCTTTTCATCAAGCTCCTGCTGAAATTCAAGGGGAACATATTCGCCCTTGATGTGCTTCATAGCATTGTGAAGCTGTTCTTTAAGGTCTGCACCCTGAATAGGAGTACATACAATGCTGCCGAATCTGCCGTTGTCGGAGAGATTTCCCAAAACCATGTCAGGATTATCCGCAAAATAGCTGTTGATTTTTAAGCCGTCAGCATTTTTCTTTGTATGAACCCAATCGCAGGATTTGTCCATAGGCATATCGCTTATATTAAGCGGCTTTTCACGCTTTTTCAGGAAGATAATATCCGTTGATGTCTGAGTTCCTGCATTCTTCTGAAAAGCATTATTGGGCAAGCGTACTGCACCCATAAGCTCGGCTTTCTGTGCAAGCATTTGACGTACTTTTATATCTTCCTTGTCGAGTGTTCCCGTTGACGTGATAAACGCAACCACACCGCCCGAACGAACGCTGTCAAGAGACTTTGCAAAAAAATAGTCATGTATCAGCATACCGCTATAGGCTTTGGTCTTGTCATTTACACCGTGATTTCCGAACGGAACATTGCCGACAGCCAAGTCAAACGAGCCTTTGGCAAGTTTTATTTTCTCAAAGCCATTTATAGCAATGTCAGCTTCAGGATAAAGCTTTTGGGCAATACGTCCTGATATGCTGTCTATTTCAATTCCTGCGAGATTGCTGTTTTCACGCATTTTATCGGGCATAGTTCCGAAGAAATTACCCACGCCCATTGACGGTTCAAGGATTTCTCCGCCTTTAAATCCTATATTTGAAAGTCCCTCATAAATTGCCTGTGTAATGATCGGCGAGGTATAAAAAGCATCGTTTACGGTTGAACGGGCAGCTTCATATTCTTCTTCCGTAAGGAGTGTTTTAAGCTCATTGAACTCTTTTCTCCACGAAGCTTCACGTTCGTCAAAGGCTTCCTGCAAGCCGCCCCAACCAACGTATTTTGAAAGAATTTCCTGTTCTTCAGGTGTTGCACGTCTGTCCTCATTTTCAATCTGCTTTAAGGTCTCTATGGCAAGCAGATTGTTCTTGAACTTGGTCTTTGCACCGCCCTCGCCGAGGGTATAGTCGGTTATGGTGAATTTCTGCGGCTTTTCAGGTGCTTTTATCTCAGATTCGGAGTGAAGCGGTTCATCAGACTTTGCCTGAATGACCGATAAAATCTCATCATCGGAAAGTGATACAAGGTCATTGAAATCAAGTACCGACAGAGCGTTTTTGTTCATTTCCGCAAGGGAGTTATACTGCTCATTACGAACAACATTGCCGTCATACTCATAAATGAGCCTGAACTGTTCCAAATCCGCATAAACCTGTATCGGTAGATCATGCTCTTCATCAGTAGTATAAGCAAGAGAAATCTTTGAAATATCAGAAAAGTCAGACGGTTCACCAAATTCACGGTCAAGATAGTCCGTAATAAGCTGCTTGGCAACATCAAGGTCAGTATGCTTATTGTTCTGTGCTTTTTCCGTAAGATAGGCTTCCGCTGTTGGCAAGTAAGTTTCAAGTGTGCCTGTTTCGTCAGCTTTGATCGGATTTATATCAATCGTGTAGCCTGAAAGTGTAAATTCTTCATCATGAATGATATTGAAAAGCACATCTTCTTTTAGGTCAGAGTCCACTTCAATAACCACATCAATGTCAGAATCCGCATTTTCAAGTCCACGGGAGCGTGAACCTGTAACGGCTGCGCCGTGAATATCAGCATTTATTCCATTCTCCTCAAAGATTTTCTGTACAAAGTCTTTGACCATATTTTCAATTTCAATGGGTTTGAAGTTGTAGAATTTGAAGTTTTCCTCAGTCTTTGCCCTGAAATCAGTAATTACAGACGGTTCGGGAATGTTTGGCGCAATGCTTTCCTCCTCAATGAAATCGGGAAAATCCTCAATATCCGAAATATCATCGAATAAAGACATCTGACGTGACACTTCTGTTTCTTTGAAATTGTATTTTTCAATCTCCGTAACATCATATTTATCCAATTTGAGTAACAGGTACATATCTTCAGGCGGAAGCTCGCCATAGGAAACAAGAATAAGGTCTTTAACTTTTTCCGTATCGCATTTCAGTACAAATCCTTTATCATAATCGTTTTTTTCATCATCGAATTCATTGTACTCGATACGGAGGTCTCTGATTTTACTGTTCTGAACATTCTGAGCTATAAAAGTTTCTGCTGTTTCGTCCGCAATCGTGAGGTGAATTATATCATGATTCTCCAAAGCTTCATATATTGCTTTGTTTTGCTCATGGTCAGCTTTGCGCAGCTCATCAACATTGCCTACATACTCAAAATCATAGCTTTTGTTGAATATATTCTTATTACAGCTGATTGCACCGTTTTTCATGCAAAAAGCAGTATCATTCAGGTTATATGTGCCAACTTCCAAACGATACTCTGAGCTTAGTTCAACAACGCCGTATCTTTCTGAAAGTTCGTGATTTTCCCTGTCGGGAGCGATTTTTATAACATCTCCGACATTCAGCGTAATTTCGGGTTCAGCCTTTGAAATTATTTCAAAGCCTTTTTCATTCATTTCTTCCTGCCAACCGTCATACGCATATACATCACTTGTGCCGAGCAGAATTCCCCCGTAATCGGGAGCGTCCAAATCCTTTAAACTGATACGCTTTTCATCTATCTGCTCAACTTCTCTGCGTTTGCCGTCATAAAGAATAACATCTCCCACAGACAGATCATCAACAGTAGGTCTTGATTTATCAGCGTTTATCAGCTCGTGCATTTTTTCATAATCTTCGGGAGACATACTGCCGTCAGCAACATAAGGATTAAATTCCTCATCTGCGCCCTTGCTGTAGTTTTCCGAAAAGGGAAGTCCCTGTTCCTTGGCAAACTGACGTGTTTTTTCAATCTGCTGTTCTCTTTCTGTGAGAGTTATATCCACATTTTCGGCTACGACAGCCTGAATATGTTCTTTTATGCTGCTGTCATTCTGAAAGCTTTCCCAAAGCTGTGACATTTCAGAGACGGAATATCCAATGTCACGGCTATTTGAAATAGCCTCTGCCCAAATCCTGTCTATACCGCTGTTGACTTCAAGGCGGTAATTCTGTTCATCGGAGTTTCTGTGAGCATTGAAAATCTTATTATCTTCAGATAAAATATTTGAAGCGATTTCTATAAATTCGCTTTGAGAGAGTGTAACATCATTGTCGGGAGAGGAAACACTTGCAATAATACTGTCAAGAGCTTCTTTTTGCGGCTTGCTTACGGTAATTGTTGCCGTATCCCCCTTTATAACGCCCGAAAACTTCACGCCTTGCTTTTCAAGCTGATCTGCGACTTCGGCAGCTATATCCTTGCTGATTTTGGTGTAGGTCTTTTCGGGAATATATCTGAATGTAGTGTTGCCGAGAATGATATCTCCGTTTTTGGAGCGTTTGGCATTTTCAAAGCCGTCAGAATGTTCCTTTGGCTGCTCATCGGGAATATCAGCCGATAAATCAGAAACGGCAGAAACCTTTTCAGGCTCTGCCGCTTCATCTTTTATATTGCGTAAACTGTTACCGGAAGTATCTCTTCCTCCGCTTCTTTCCTGTATCTCTCCGACAACTGGAGTATCTGAAGATATTTGCCCGAGAGAAGTGCCGCCTTGTACTCGTCCGACTGTTTCTTCTTCTCTATGATATTCTCCATCAGCTCCAAGACTTTCTCGTTCATTTCCTCGCAGTGTTTCGTTATATCCCCGTTCACCATTATCGCTTCTATCAGACACGGTGTCTGCCATATGAACTTCATTCTCAGAATGCCGTACTTGCCCATCTCGGCTGTTGGTCTCGGTTCGTGTATCTCTATCAGCGGTTCGTATGTCAGATTCTCCTCGTTGAGTTTGCTCCACTCGTTCAGTTCCTCGTCGTACTCGTACTTCATTGCGTGTTCCCGATAATCCGCTACCCAGATCCACTCCACGCCGTTCTCGTCCGTAAAGTTCTGCCCGATCTTCTCTTGATTTACTGTTACCACTTTGTTCCTGTTCATTCAGATCATTCCTTTCAATTATAGCTGATAATTCCTGACCGCACCTGTTAAGCACGATTCCAATATTGGCGATTTCTCTTACAGAAAGGTTTTCTATACCCGAAAATCTTTCTGTATTCTCGGAAATGTCAAGTTGATACTGTTTGCAAAATTTGTATTCGGCAGTCTCCCTGAAAAGTCTTTTCTGCTCATCGGAAAATGAAACGTTATCGGATAATCTGTCAATCACGGAGTTAAGTTCGGATTTAAAATTGTCCTTATGTGCGTCAGGTATTGCAACACGTTCAGGCTCTTTGGGGAAAGCAGTCTGACTTGTATCAAAGAGGTATGTTACAGATTGCTTTCCGCTTTTATCTCGTGAAAGCACAGGTATTCCTTTTTCATAGCGATTAACGTGATTTCCGTCATTTGTTTTCCACTCGCCGAATTGTCTGCAATCTGTAGCCTTTGAATTACGGGCGTGTATAATCAACTTTGACGAAAATTCAAATTCGCTTTGATTGTTATTAACCATTACTTTCGCCGAAAAGTCAAGAAAATCTCTCCATGTATCGGCTGATTCCTGCACTTTTCGTATTTCGGAAACATATATTGCCTGCGCTTCGCTGAGCTTATCATTTGACATTTCTATTCCTCCATTCTATTGTAGCACATTAAAGCGATAAAGTCAAGGCTTTTTTACCTTGACCTTATCTTTTGGCATTTTATACAAAGTATATTAAATGCTTAAATCATGCTTTTTGTTATTGCTCTTTTCAATATCTTCGTTCGATTTTTCGGATAAAGGCTTAAAATCATTGCTCATTATCCTGCTTCGTGATAAGAGAGGTTCATCGTGTGAATCCTCACGTTCCTGTTTGACAGGCTTTTCAGGAGGAAGATTGTTAAGCATACCGTCAAAGTAGTTATCGTTTTCTTCAAGCAAATCCTCCAGTTCACGCAATGGGTTCTCTTTCTCCTTATTCTCCTGCGGTTTTATTTCAGGCTCGGCAGGCTTAATTATTTCGGGCGGCTCAATATCCGCAATTTCGCATATTCTTTCGGTGAGCTGTTCAGCGGCAATATTGCCGTTATTCTGTTGAAATTCAGAAATAATATCCGATTTTATATCCACGGGAAGTCTGTTAAGCTCAGACAAGGCAATGCCAGTAACGGCTGCCACAGCAGTAATTATTTTCTGCTCGGTATCTTCCGTCACATTCGGCTCTTGTTCTTCGGGTAAGCGTTCCCGTTCCATAACAGGATCTATCTTTTCCTCACGGTCAACAGTCTTTTCTTCCATTACTTCCGCTATGGCTTCATTTCCTGCTTCTACGGAAACAGCAACAAAGTTGTTGATTATGCCTTTTTCTTCCTGATTAGCGGCATTTACAAGCTGTTCGTTTATTTTATCGGCAGTCTTGGCAACTGATGTTTCCACTTCCGATTCTGTAAATCTGCCGTTTTTCATATCGTCCAAACTGCCGTTAAGCTTGTTCAATCCCTCAATTTTGGAAGATAATACGTCAGCCTTTTTCCTGAGAGAATGTATTGTTTGTTTGATATTAAGCCTTTCGCTATGGGAAATTTCGGGAGAACTGTATTTAGCCGAGAGCATATCAATTTGAGTATTGGTCTTGTGCAGCTTATTTTCGAGACTTTCACGGCGGACAGCAGAAAGGTTTTCAAGTCCTGTTATAAAGCCGGTATGCCTTTCGACTTTATCCTTACTGCTTAGAGCCGAAAAAAAATCCTGCACCTTGTCAATCGTATCAATTTTTCTGTTGACCTTTCCGAGTTTTGAGGTGACTTTATCTTTTTTTGCGTTCTGAGCTTCTATTTTAGCTTCATGCTTTGGAATCTTTTCATTTTGTATCTGCTCAATTTTAGCCTGCTGTTTGGAGATTCTTCTATCAATAAGCTTGCCGATCGGTGTATTGCCAAAGGCAAGCTTGAAAGCAGCCGATGTTTTCATAGACAGCTCAATATCCGATATTTTATCATTCAGCTTTTCAATGCGCTGCTGTCTGTCCGCAATTTTACTGTCAATGTGGTCAATCTTGTCAAGTAAATCGGCTCTCTTATGTTCCTGTCTGTTTTTTGCAGATGAAAGCAGAAAATTCACTTTCTGCTCTTGGCTCATTTCTGATAAAGCCTTGTCGCTAACAGCTTCATGATTTTCTTTCCGAGGCTCAGGATTTGAGACTGTCTGCTCAGACTTTACTTCTTTCGGGATATCGGGTACGGAAAGCTCCTGTTCTTCTCTCTTTTTGAGTAAGGCTGTTTCCTCACGGATCATTGCATTTACTTTATCGACATTATCCTTTGAAGCGGCTATGACCAAACCGTCTTTTGCAAATTTTCCCGAAAACTGAATGTTTTCATGCTGTAAGCGGTCAAAAAGATTTACGGCGATTGACGGTTCAATGTTGGTAATATGCTCCTTATCGGGGATTTTGCTGTATCCTGTATTTCCAAAAATAACAGATGATTGAATTTCTGACGATTCTTTTTTCTCTGATGGTGGAATTTCAGACTTCACTGGATTGGCTATTTCAGGCTTCACCGAGTTTGGAATCTCAGGTTTATCTGAGATCGCTATTTCGGGTTTCTCCGAGTTTGGAATTTCAGGCTTTTCTGAGTTTTCGATTTCGGGTTTCTCTGTACTTGTGATTTCCGGCATAATATCATTCCTTTTATTTTCAGTAGCTGCTGTCTTGGTTTCAATATTCACATCATTTTGTTTCTGTACAACTGTTTCGGGCGGTCTGACCGTTATAGGCGGCTCTTTGTAAAATTTGGGATCGTTATTGAATTTTACAAGCTCATCATTATAGTCATGAGCAAGAGTAGCTCTCATATCATTTACCTCATAACCTTTTTCACGGAACTTTTTCATAATGTTCTCCATGCCGCTTTTTCCTGCTTCATCATTATCAAAGCATATATTTATGGTTTTAACATCATGTGTTTTACAGAACTGTTCTAAGGCATTATCAATTCCTGCGCCGCCTGTTGATATGTAGGTCTTTTCCTTATATGCTCCGCTGCCGTTGAATTTATCCTCCAACGCAGCAAGGCTAAGTGCGTCTATGGCAGCTTCCGCAACATAAACGGTATCGGTACTTTTGCCCTCCAATTTAAAAGCAAACTTTTTATCGCTGCCCGAACAGTCTCGCTTGAACGGTTCTTTTCCGTCAGGAGTAAATGTTCCACGCCTTGCGGCATATTTGGCTTGCTTATTATCGTCATATCCGACAAATACAGCATTTCTTCTTTCGTCCTGATAAATCGTGCCATTTTTAAGACAGTCATTCACGATATTTGCAGGAATGCCCCTTGTTTTTGTGAGATAAGCATATACATTCTTTGAAGTATCGGATTTTTCGGGCAAATTAAGCTCTTTGGAAACGCTGTTTATAGGTTCTGATATATGCTGATGAAATTTTGGCTTTTCGGCTCTTTCGCCATGCGGACTTTCACCAAGTATGAGCTGCATGGAGGATTGGAAATCAAGGTTTCTTATCTCTTTGCACCAGTCGAGAGCTGAAAGAGGCTTTTTACCGGTCTCAGAGTTATAGAAAATTCGGTTTAAATTTGTATCAACTGTAAGTGAGGACGGCTGTCCTGTTTGCTCTGGATTTTGGCACTTTAAATATCTTCCATGCTGCTGAAAAACGTATCCCTCAGTTTTTTCAAGGAACGTGCGGACATCAATATTTTTTGCACGTTCTACCTGTTCGTCAGTAAATTTTGGCATATTAACTCCTTTCGCTGTGTGTCATCATGACACACGAAATACATAAGCTGTCAGTTAAATGTATGGTCATTCAGACATTTCCACCGAAAACGTCTGTCGTTTGGAATGATTATATTCAAATCTTCAAGCTGAAAACGCTTGTCAAAGTCATGAACGGCATGATCGGGTTTAAAAGTAATTGGCGAGTCCTTATCCCATTGCATAAGAAGTTCCCAAAGGTCAGGATAGTTGTGTCTCAGCAGCCGAAGCTGTTCAACACTTTGGTTATGACAAAACCAACACCCACCACGGGTTGATGATTCATATATCGGTGAAAGCAGAGCATTCTTTTTACACCAGTCATAACACATTTTTTCCGTCCATTTTGCGGCAACAAGCGGAGATAATTTTTTCGCCGATAAAACTTTAAATCTTTTGGGTTCATCATAGGCTATTCCAATATAGGAAACAGCATTTTTATCAATTTTATTTAAAGCTGCAACTTTAAGCTTGCTGTTGCACCAAGCACCTTTTATCATTGGAAAGCCGTTTATATGCCCTGAATTTATGCTTTTTCCTTTGTTTTTTACATAATGATAAAAGATTTCCTCATATGTAATTCCTGCTGAAACGTGTTCAACGGTTATTCCGTATCGCTTTTTTATGATTTTATCGGCTTTATCCTTAAATTCCACCATTGGCGGCAAATCAGCAGAAATAGTTTCGGTTGCCCATATTTCAGCGTGAATTATACGGTCAAGCTGCCACCCCAATTCAGCAATAGCTCCCAAACAGGCAAGACTGTCCTTGCCATAGCTCAAAGAAAGAATATATTCCATTTTTTCAGTCCTTTCATTTTATTTCGGAATAAAACCGAGAATATGCGCTATAACGTCCACAGTCCACCCGTTTCCGATACACTTGTATCTCTGAGTATTGGACACTCCCTCCGTGTAATTATCGGGGAGAGTTTGCAGACGTTCCGCTTCTATCGGGTAAAGCTTGCGTATGATATAATCGCCGTCAGGCAAGTCAATTTTGTATAATCCTGTTTTTGCTCCGCCGCCTCCGCCATTAGCTTTCATTGAAACAGATTTTCCGTAAACAGAATAAATTCGTTCGCCCAAACCGCCTTTTCCAATATGTCCTATCTTTACAGGCACGGCGACCAAATTGTTATATACAAAACTATCACTTGCAGTAAAAGTAGGGCATTTTCCTTGTTTTATACCACCTTTGTTGTATCCGTGTTCCCTCTGTAATATGACTGGTTCGGCAATCATAGTATGCCTATGGCGTTTAAGTGTGTCCTTAAACGTTGCGCACTGACACCTTGTTGTATAAGCGTAGGACTTATCCTGCCACGGAATACCGCTTACCAAAATATCTTTTAGATAAATTTCCTTATCCTGCGGCTGTGTGATATTTGGAATGTTTGTCCAATAACATCTTTTTCGTTGCTGCGCAGATACCAAGGCAGAGTTTATCATTATCGGCTCAACTCCCAAGAATTTGGATATTTCATCTTTGATATTCTTGTGTATGCTGTTATTATTTTCATACAGAAAATACTTTGAATTACTTTCTTCCAATGCCCGAACATACTGCATGAACAATCTGAATCCCTCTCCGTCAGCAGTTGTTTCTCTTCCTTTTTTGGCTACGCTCCAGTATGTACACGGTGAACCGCCGATAAGCAGATCGCAGTTCTTGTATTTTCTGAAATTTCCGTAAAAAACATCACCGTGATAATCAATTTCGGGATAATTTCTTTTTGAAATTGCTGTGGCGTATTTGTCAATTTCATATGCGTGATACTTTTCGACAAGTATTCCCGAACGTTCAAGTGCAACCATTCCGCAGGAAATACCGTCGAATAAGCTTAAAACGTGCATAGGTCATCTCCTTTGTACAAACGAAAAGGGAGCATACACACGCATACTCCCTTAACGACATTTTAAATTTTATTGCAGAGATCAGTAGTAGATCGGTGACTGTCTGAGTTCCTTGTCGGTAGTAAGAACCGTCACACCCTTTCCGAATGACTTTTCGGATACATCTGTGATATTCTCATTGATGATTACGGTATTTGCTCCGACAGTTTTGGCTATGTTATAGCCATTGATCGCAGTAACAGGCTTTCCGTTTATGTGTGACGGAAGTCTGAGCGTTCCGTTGAACACAAAGCTTCCGAGAACATTTGACGTAGGATAATCCTTTATCTTTTCTGAATGCATGGGGGAGCAGCCTGTTATCGTAAGTTCACCATTGTCATTTTCCGACCACATGATTACGACAAATTCAAGTGAGAAAGAATTCTCGTATGTAGCAGAATAATTTTCCCTCTCAAAAACTGTTCTTTCTGCTGCCGAGCAATTCATTGCAGGAATAGCGGATATTCCCATTGCTGCCGAAAGTGTGAATGCGAGTGCTTTTTTTGTGATTTTCATGATTTTTTCTCCTTTGTTTTTATATTCTATAACCCCTAAAGGGTCATATTCGGAAAAGTATTGTGTGTCACGGTGACACAGGAGGTTATTTCTGCCCTATGATTTCCAAAGCGATTGAAAGGACAAGATAAGCGAATCCTCCGTATTTCAGAAATGCCGAGAAAAATTTTGAAATGCGTATTTTCTGCTCACATTTCATTTTCTCGGTCGGGGACATGGTTTTGCTGTTAGCTTCAATAGCTTTTATCTGAGAGTTTTTGGTTTCATTAAGTATCAGCGAAGAAATCTGACAAACCAAGAAAAGAATTACTGTGCTTGTCATAATTTTTCAAACCTCCTTTCTGTGTCACCGTGACACATTTTATGTTGCCGATTTGGTTTTCCATTGAAAATATATTTTCCCCTGATAGTTATTTTCAATGATCTCAGGTACAACAACAGTCTTTTTTCCGCCTGCGGTATAAGAAATCTCTTTTCCGCTAAGAAGATTTTTAAGTTGATTTTCTGTCAGCTCCTTGCCGTAAACCTTGCCAACATTCATTCCGCACTTGTTTTTGCAGTGGAAACCATATTGACCGCCGATAATATCTCCGCCGCATTTCGGACACTTGCCCAAAGCTGTGCTTTCACTTTGTGCAAAGACAAGATTGACGTATTTGCCCGTATCTTCAAGGCTGAAATCTGCTGTATATTCCTTACCGTTTTTGGAAACGGCTTTAAGTTTTGTTTTTCCGAGGGATAGAAGCTCCTCCATTTGCTTTGCCGAAACTGTAGTATTCGGATATTTCTGATTTTTCCATACAGAAAAACCGCAGCCGTCCTTGCCGCTTTCGCAATAGTAGTTCAGCTTTCCCTCTATAATATTCTTTCCGCATCGTGGACACTTGCCCAAAGATGACCTGACGAAACTGCTGCCCTCTGCACTTTCGGAATAGTTCTCCGTAAGCTTTCTGACGAAGCTTTCAATTTCATTCATAAAGCTATCGGGAGAAGCCTGTCCTTTTTCCATATGTTGAAGCATTGTTTCCCAAACAGCAGTAAGTTTTGGTGACTTGACTTCATCGGGAACAACTTCAATGAGCTTGATTCCCTTTTCGGTCGCATTGATTTTCTTCCCGTCACGGACAATATATTCTCTTTTTTCGAGATTTTCGATTATATCCGCTCTTGTAGCCGGAGTTCCCAAGCCTTTTTTCTCTACATCGGAATTTTCATCATAGTCGGTATTTCCGGCTGTTTCCATTGCTTTGAGCAATGTATCTTCTGTGAAAGCTTTTGGCGGTGAGGTAAAGTGTTCCGCTGTTTTTGTGCTGACATTTTCAAAGCACTGACCCTCTGCTATTTCAGGAAGCATTACTTCTTTCTCCTCAACTTTTTTCTTGGTCAGGACTTCTTTCACATGGCTCTCGATCACCTTGAAATCATACGCAGTGAGAATTTTCTTTCCTGTTGCGTAAAATTCTGAGTTTGCAGCACTTTCAGATGTTACCGAAACCTTTACCGATTCATACCTGTGCGGTTCTGATGTTGCGATAAGAAGCTTTGCGGAAATAAGCAAAAGAATATTTTTTTCACCTGTCGGAAGTGCGGAAAGGTCAGCTTTTTTTATTTCCGCTGTCGGAATTATAGCTGTGTGGTCGGATACCTTTGAATTATCCATACATCTTTTAACGCCTGAATGGTCGGTATCGTCAAAGCTTATTCCGCAAGATAACTGAGGGAATGTATTTCTGATACACTGGAGCATATCCAAAGCAGTCTGTTCCATATCCTCGGTCAGATATTGACTGTCGGTTCGTGGATATGTAGCCAATTTTGCATCATAAAGGGACTGCAAATAGTTCAAGGTCTGCTTTGCCGTATATCCGAAAAGTTTGTTTGCTTCTCTTTGTAATGTGGTCAGGTCATAGAGCTTTGGCGGATTTACGGTCTTTGTTTCTTTGGTAACTGCTGTAACTACAGCACTTTTCCCGTTACATATTTCCGCAAGATTTCTTGCGAAGCTTTCATCGTCAATTCTTGCTGTTGCGGCAATAAAATCTCCGCAGTCCATTTCAACCGTGTAATATTTCTGCTTCACAAAATGCGCTATATCATAATCACGCTGAACCACCATTGCAAGCACGGGTGTCTGAACACGTCCCACGTTCAGAGATGTTCTGTAACGGTTTGAAAACAGACGTGAACCGTTCATGCCTACAAGCCAGTCCGCCTTAGCTCTGCACAATCCTGCGGAAAAAAGATTATCAAATTTGCTGTACGGCTGTAAATTGTTCATTCCATCACGGATAGCGGAATCCTCCATTGATGATATCCATAAACGCTTTACAGGTTTGCGGCAGCCGAAGAAATTGTACACATATCTGAAAATACATTCACCCTCACGTCCTGCGTCCGTTGCACAGATAATTTCATCGACAGAACTGTTAAAAATAAGTTCTTTCAGAATTTTAAGCTGTTTTATTTTGCCGTTGTCCGCTTCAAAAATCCACTTCTGCGGAATTATCGGAAGATTATCAAACGTCCAGTATTGTTTATACTGTTCACCGTAACTGTCGGGAAGAGCAAGCCCTACAAGGTGTCCCTGACACCATGAAATTATGTAATCATCGCCCTCTAAATAACCATTCCGTATAGCTTTTACACCAAGGACTTTAGCTATTGTCTCTCCGACACTCTTCTTTTCTGCGATTATGAGCTTCATTCGTTATCTACCTCCAAATTTTTGATAGGAAAAGTCCGCCCCATAATAAAACAGGGCGGACTGATGTGTCACGGTGACACACTTTATATCCACAATTCACGATTGAAAGAAAAAGCAGTCTCCAAACTGTCCATATCATAGCTACAGCTTTTCTTGCTGTATGACTGTATTTCATCACTGGTTATTGATTTAATGCTGTCCGATGAATATTCGACCACATTGCCGTAAATGTTTTTCGCAGTGATTCCGTAGTATTCAGACAGATGTTCTGAGAAGCTTTTGAAGTCTGTAACTTCTTCATCTCCCAAGGTATCGGAAATTGCTTTGATAACGGCATTCACTTGGCAGTGCTTTCGGTAGTAACAGCATAAAACAGCTCCGGCAAATGCGCCCAAAGCGGTAAGTATCTGCACTTTCAAGGAATTATTCTTCTTCATAGGATTCCTCCGTCTCATCATTTTCATAGATTTCGGGTTCTTCCTCTGTGTAATCATCGGAAGTGTTTTCCGAATCATCATCGTCAAACTTTTTCTTGCCGCCCGATACTTTCTTCTTTGCGATAAATATAAATACGATAACACCAACACCGCCGACTATGTAAAGAACCATATTGCTGTTTTTCTTTTTCGTATTTCCATCATTCGCTTTTTCGGCATCGTCTTTTTCGGATTTGGCTGCTTCCGTTTCGGTTGTCTTATTGTCCGATTCCAATTTCAGGGCGGTTGTTGTACTGCTTCCCTCAAGAAGATATTTCAGGTCTGCCGTATCAACGGTATTGAGGAAGTAAACATTCTGATTATCATTTTCATAGTCAATGACAATATAGAAAACGTGTCCGTCCCGTGTTGTGACTGTAATAAAATCACGTTCTTCGGGGGTCTTTTCAGCCTTTTCAACGAGATAACCGTTAGGTTCTGTATTTGGAGCAGCAGTGGTCACGGTTGTTGTAGTCGTTGTGGTCTGAGTGGGAGCTGTCGTTGCCTGCTGAGGAGTGCTGCCCGAACTTGAAGATGATGAAGTATTGCTTGCTTTAGGCTGTGCCTGAAGCGTATTTATAAGGCTGTACAGATCATTGAGAGACATCTGTAAACCGTCAATTTCTCCATTCAGATTCTCAACATTGCCGTTCAAGCCGTCAATGTTGTAACCGTTGTCCTCAAAAAGCTGTCTGATCTCATCAATCTGAGCCTGCATATCCTCATTGTTTCTGAGAAACTCCTCCAGAGAAACAGTTGCGTCCTCAGAAGTATCTTCAATAACTTCCTCGGAAGTTATCTCCGCCTGCTGTTCTTCCTGCCCTGTTGCCCAAGCGGTTGTCGGCAGAACATTTACAAGGGACAGAGCTATGAAAAATGATAAGATTTTGGTTTTCATATTATTTTTTCTTCTCCTTTCAGGTCACTCATTGGCTGTGACTTTGCCATATCTGACGGCGATTTCTTTACAGAAGTCAAGTCCGAGATCATCTCCTGAATATCTTCTACAGATAAATCAGCATTACGGATAATAGAAATTATCTCCGTGTTCTCGGCTTCAAGTTTGGCTTCTTTCAGAGAAGCCAACTTCTCTTTCTTTTCCGCAATCTGAGCTTCAAGCTGCTGTATTTCAGCAGAAAGCTTATCGACCTTTTTCCTTGTTGGTGAAGTGCTTTTCATATAAAATTTCCTTTCAAATCAATCTGAAAATATAAATGTTGGGTTGATATAGTTTCCGTCTTTGTCAATAACGGTAATCTTTAGGGTATTGCCTGTTGCCGTGGAAATGGGTGTACCTTTTACTCCCGTTGATACATTCGGGACGGTTGCACCCTCATAGTACAGAGTTCCGTATTTTTTGTTATAAATCGAAAATCCGTTTTCGGTAGCGGTTATTTCTCCGTCCATGCCGCATATAATTTGCTGCCCCGGAGAAGAATAAAGCACTATACCGTTTTCAAGGGACATATCGCCGTAAATATCATTGTTATACCCCGGATATCGTGCTATCTCTGCTTCTGCGTATGGTGTTTTAAGCTCTTGGTGTCCCATGTTATACTCAAAATATCCGTCAAACAACTCCTGTTCATCTTCATTCATAGCCAATACACGGTTATAGATAAGCTTGTCAAAGTTATTATCCAACCATCGCAAATCCGTATCCGTCCAATAGCTGTCAGGCACGTCCATTGCATTTTCCCTTATGGCGTATTCAAGAATATAGTAGTCGTACTCAAAATAATCCTGCTGCTGTTCGGTATATACCCAGTATTCCTGATATTCACCGTCAATGTAGTCAAATACAAGTGTTATCTGCCAAAAGTTTTGGAAAGTTATAGTCTGCATATCGTCATACTCTGTAGTTTGCCCATTCTCATCGGTATAAACGCCGACACAATCAAGTGTGTTTTCGATATATCCGTTAATTATAGGCAGTTCAATATGGGTGTATGTGTTTGCATAGTGCGTATATAATTCCGATTTCAGAGGGTTTGGAATATCTGCACCCTCCGGACGTTCCAAATTATATTCTGACGAGCCAAGAGCGGAATAATAAGTATTTTCATTTCTGTAAGTTACTGTTGTGACATTTTTCCTTATTTGGTGTATTTCATTCGCATAAAACTCATACTGCGAATTGAAAACGTCCTCGATGTAGGGCTGTGCCTGTTCAAAATTCCATTCGTCCTCACCGCTGTCGCTCAGTGCTTTTACGGCAACATAGGGCAAAAGCTTTTCGGGAGAATGAGAAATTTCGTTTATTTCCGTAAGGCAGACATACTTATTGTAATCGACATAATAGCTGTCGATATTTTGGTGCATATGTATCATATTCTTTGCAAGTTCCGTATAATAAAGGTCACATTGTCCGAGATCTACGGTACTGCAAGGACTGATAAGTATTTCTGCTGCCGTTCCCATTCCCGATTCTATCGGAGTTCCGCCGCCGCACGTTGTAAGACTGAAAACAGGAATCAGTATCATGAGCGCTATAATAGCGAGTATCACACCTATTCCTTTTGCACGTCTCGCACCAAATCTTTTTATGTCATCGAAAACCTCAGAAACGGCATTTTTCTTCTTTTTATAGACTTTTTTCTGATGATTCTTTTTTATTTGCTTCTTTTGCTGTTGTTTGCTGTCAGACTTGGTGCTTTTCTTTTTCTTTTCGGGCGGTTTGGTATCGGGAGATTTTTCATAAGGCTTTACGCTTTCAACCGCATTATCAACGCTTTTTTTATTTTCAAGCGTATGGAGCTTTTTTTCATAATGCTGTTCTGTCAGTTCCTTTTCCTTATTGTCAATAGCTTTGACAATATGTGTTGCTGACTGTGCAGCCGTTATTGCAAAATTTGCGGCTTCTACACCTGAATTATCTCCGCCGTCTCTCATTGCCTTACGGCGCATACTCATACCGACATCACGAACAGCCAGTCCCTCAAGACCTTTTCTTGTTTCCCATGCCGTCATAGGGGTAGGCTCAGTAACGTCCACCCTTGTAAGCATAACCTTGGAAACGACCTTGCCCTTTTGGGGAATGAACACCTTTTGCCGCTTGAAACGGTATTTGTGATTCTGAACGGATTTCAGCTTGCGTTTGGTTTTCTCGATATCCTTTTCAGTTTTGTTCAGCTTTGGCTTTTCATGAACGATTTCGTCTGTCTGAACCTCAGAAACAGGTATCCCTTTGCTTCTTTGGTAACTTTCAAGCCGTGCTTTTGCCGCTTCATACTCTTTTCTTGCATTGTATGCAGAATAATCGGCAGCCTTTTTTTCTTCATTAAGGCTGTCCCTTTTTTGCTGATATCTGCTTTCTTCTTTTCCTGCAAGATAGCGTGAAACGTTCGTATCGGTAATGTCATTTCCGGCTTTATCTCTCCTGACAGCCTTTTTATACTTTGTATGCTCATTGAGAACCTTGTAAACGTCTATGGCTCTGACACCAATAACGTAGGCTGCCTGAGTGCTCTCATTTTCGGAGATACCTTTGTGAATTTCCTCATACAGTTTTTCCTTGGCGATTTCAACAGTAAATTTATTTACACCTTTTACCGTATTGACAGCGAGAGTTTCCATTCCTTTTGCCACCGAAACAGTTCCCGAAGCAACTGTTTTCAAAGGTTTAGGAACATTAACTCCCTCAATTTTGATTTTATCGCCCAAAGCGGAAATCGAATGGATAACGCCGCCCTTATCGGAAATATCCTTAACGATTTTTGCAGGAATCACTATCGGAGCGGATACAATTTTGGCTGCGTCCGCAACACCTCTGCCAACCGAGCTTTCGGAAATTTTTTTTGCAAATTCTTCTGTTTTGTCCACAAGCTTGGCGGCAGCCTGAATCGGAACGATTATCGGCTTTCCGACTGTATTAAGGAATGGATTGTTTACTTCCGTGCTGAGTTCAAGTTTCCGATAGCCGAACAGATTGAATGCAATGTATTTTTTTCTGCTGCTCGGCTTTTTTAAATCTTTTGCCGAATTTACCGAAACCGTCTGATTGCCGTTATCGGTAAATCCGACTTTATATCTGACTTTGCCCGTTTCAGAATCAAACTGTCGATTTACTGTCAGAATTCTGCGCTCTTTAGGCTTAGCTTCACGGCTGAAAGAGTATGAAACACGTCCGTTTACATCAACCTCACGACTGAAATCCGCACCTGTCTGTTCCTTATATCCTATCGCTTTTTCGGCAAGCTTCTGTTCAAAGGCTTCGTCAACTGACTTGATTTTCCTGTCAATGTCATCTACAGACATTTTGGCAGTTTTAAGCTTACTTTCGGCACTTTTAACGGCAGCTTCCAGTGCTTCCAACTGTTCATCACGGCTGCTCAAAT
>CALANW010000163.1 GCA_937926145.1 uncultured Ruminococcus sp.
GGAGTATTTTATGTATATTCACTTTAAAACATTCGGCTGTAAAGTAAATCTTTATGAAACCGAAAATATGAAGCAGAATTTCAGCGAAAAAGGATTTACTGTGACCGATAAAGAAAGTGGGAGCGACATTTTTGTTATAAACACCTGCACAGTTACCGAAACCGGCGACAAAAAGGTATTTAAGGAACTTCGCAGACTTCGCCGAGAATATCCCGACTCGGTAATTGCCGTAACAGGATGCTATCCGCAGGCATTTCCAAATGAAGCTTCCGATATAAAAGAAGCCGATATAGTTGTCGGAACAAAAAACAGAAACGCTCTTCCCGACATTATAAACGAATATCTTGAAAGCCGCAAAAGGACAGTAGATATTTGCGATTATACTTCAAACGACGTATTTGAAGATATGTGCAACGCAGGTTATGAAAACAACACCCGTGCGTTTATAAAAATACAAGACGGCTGCAATATGTTCTGCACCTACTGCATCATTCCGTATTCAAGAGGAAGATTTCGTTCAAAACCTATCAATAAGCTGAAAGAAGAGGCTGAAAAGCTTGCTGCATCGGGCTATCAAGAGATAGTCCTTGTCGGTATAAACCTCTCATTCTATGGTATAGAATACAAACTTCGACTGGCAGATGCGGTTGAAACAATATGTGCTATCGACGGCATAAAGCGAGTTCGTCTTGGTTCTCTTGAACCTGAAATGATAAACGACGAAGATATCCGCAGACTTGCCGCGCAACCGAAATTCTGCTCTCAGTTCCACCTTTCGCTCCAAAGCGGCTGTGATAAGACTCTGAAAGAAATGAACCGCCGATATACGACAGCCGATTATGCTGAACTCGTACAAAAACTTCGTAACAACTTTGACAATTGTGCAATAACAACTGATGTAATGGTCGGATTTCCAAATGAAACCGATGAAAATTTCAAACAATCGGTAGAATTTGTCAAAAAAATCGGTTTTGCAAAAGTCCACGTTTTCCCATATTCGCAGCGAAAAGGCACTCCTGCTGCTGATTTTGAAAATCAGATACCGACATCACAAAAAAATATTCGTGCAAAGATAATGTCCGAAGCTGCTGAGGAATCACGCCAAAAATTCCTGCAAAGCCAGTCAGGACTTACTTTTCCCGTACTTTTTGAACGCGAAAAGACTGATAAAATCCCACACGGATATACGCCTAACTACACTTTGGTAAAAATTTTTACAAAAAATTTAGGAAAAAGTTTGCGTAATCAGATTTTTTATGTTAAAATAGAAAGGATAGAGAATGATTATTGTGTAGGCGAAATTGTATCTGAGCAATGATCAGCTCAAAAGGTTGTCCGTAAAGCCATATAAAGTCAGCTTTTATCAATGCGGTCCAGAAAATTTCCGCTGCTGATACAAAGCTGTCCCAAGGGGTAACGGGGTCACCAAATAAACAGAATTTAAGGAGCGTAAACTATGTCTGTATTTCGTATCTATGTTGAAAAGAAGCCTGAATTTGCTGTTGAAGCAAAGAATCTTCTTGCCGATGTCAAAACGGCTCTCAGACTTGATAAGCTGAGAAACATCAGGATCCTTAACCGTTATGACGCAGAAGGTCTTTCCGAAGCTGATTTCAAGCTTGCTATCGGAAATGTATTCTCCGAACCTGCCGTTGACACCACAAGCGCAAAGCTTCCCGAACTCGGTGAGAACGAAAGTGTTTTTGCCGTTGAGTATCTCCCCGGTCAGTTCGACCAGAGAGCTGATTCCTGCGAGCAGTGTATCCAGATCCTCACTCAGGGTGAACGCTGCAAGATCAAAAATGCAAGGATCTACATCGTTGACGGTAAGCTTTCCGCAAGCGAAATGTCTGCGCTCAAAGCATATATCATCAACCCCGTAGAAAGCCGCGAAGCATCCCTCGACGAAGTTTCCACACTCGTTACCGAATATGATATTCCAACAGAGGTTGCAACTCTCGAAAACTTTATCTATCTCGGTGAAGCAGAACTTGTTGACTTCATTTCAAAGTACGGACTTGCAATGGATCTTGACGATATTAAATTCTGTCAGAAGTATTTCAAGGAAACCGAAAAACGTGACCCAACTATCACCGAAATTCGTATGATCGATACATACTGGTCTGACCACTGCCGTCACACCACTTTCTCGACCATTATCGATAACGCTGAGATCAACGCTGACTATATCAAAAAGACTTATAACGAATACCTTAATGCAAGAGAAGAACTCGGCAGAACAAACAAGCCCATCACCCTTATGGACATTGCAACGATTGCTGCAAAGAAGCTGAAAAAAGACGGTATTCTCAAAGATCTCGATGAATCCGAAGAGATCAACGCTTGTTCTGTTCAGATCAAGGTCGATGTTGACGGCGATCTTCAGGACTGGCTTCTTATGTTCAAGAACGAAACACATAACCACCCAACAGAGATCGAACCTTTCGGCGGCGCTGCAACCTGCCTCGGCGGTGCTATCCGTGACCCGCTTTCGGGACGTTCCTATGTTTATCAGGCAATGCGTGTAACAGGCGCAGCTAATCCACTTGTTCCAGTTGAAGACACTATCCACGGCAAGCTTCCGCAGAGAAAAATTACTGTCGGTGCAGCAAACGGCTACAGCTCTTACGGCAATCAGATCGGTCTTGCTACAGGTCACGTTTCCGAAGTTTACCACCCGGGATATGTTGCAAAGCGTCTTGAAATAGGTGCAGTTATCGCAGCAGCACCAAAGGACAACGTTATCCGCGAAGTCCCCGAACCGGGCGATGTAGTTATTCTCCTCGGCGGAAGAACAGGACGTGACGGCTGCGGCGGTGCAACAGGCTCTTCCAAGTCGCACACCGAAGCTTCGCTTGAAACCTGCGGTGCAGAAGTTCAGAAGGGTAATCCTCCCGTTGAAAGAAAGCTCCAGAGATTGTTCAGAAATCCCGAAGTTACACACATGATAAGACGATGCAATGACTTCGGTGCAGGCGGTGTTTCCGTTGCTATCGGCGAACTCACAGACGGTCTTATCATCGACCTCAACGCTGTTCCAAAGAAATATGACGGTCTTGACGGTACAGAACTTGCAATTTCCGAGAGCCAGGAACGTATGGCTGTTGTTGTACGCAAGACTGACGCTGATAAATTTATTGCAGAAGCAGAAAAGGAAAACCTCGAAGCAACACTTGTTGCTGTTGTTACAGAAGAACCACGTCTTAAAATGAACTGGAACGATAAGACTATCGTTGACCTTTCAAGAGAATTCCTTAACTCGAACGGTGCAGAAAAGCATACCGATGTCGCTGTTCCGCTCCCTGTTACCTCACAGCTCAAAACTTACACAGACTGCGCAGACAGCTGGGAAGCTCTTATGACAAACCTCAATGTTTGCTCGCAGAAGGGACTTGTTGAACGTTTCGACTCAACTATCGGCGCAGGTACAGTTCTTATGCCTTACGGCGGTGCATATCAGCTCACACCAACTCAGGCAATGGCTGCAAAGATCCCTGTTCTCAAGGGCGAAACAAATACTTGCTCTATCATGGGTTGGGGCTTTAACCCGTATGTAAGCGACAAGAGCCCATATCACGGTGCAATTGCCGCTGTTATCGAATCCGTTGCAAAGGTCGTTGCAGCAGGCGGAAGCTACAAGAGATGCTGGCTCACATTCCAGGAATACTTTGAAAGAACACAGAACAATCCCACACGTTGGGGCAGACCTTTTGCAGCACTTCTCGGTGCATACAAGGCACAGATCGAACTTGGCTGCGGCGCTATCGGCGGTAAGGACTCAATGTCAGGTACATTTGAGAACATCGACGTTCCTGCAACACTCGTTTCCTTTGCTGTTTCCACTGGCGACAGCAAGTCCATTATCTCGCCTGAATTCAAAAAGGCAGGAAATAAGGTCATCCTCATCACCCCTGAATATGACGAAAATAATCTTCCTAAGTTTGAAAGCATTCGCAGCTGCTTTGAAAGAGTTGAAAAGCTTATCGCGGACGGAACTGCAGTTTCAGCTTGGGCAGTTGGTTTCGGCGGCGTTGCTGAAGCTGTTGCAAAGATGTCACTCGGCAACAGAATCGGTTTCCGCTTTGATAAGAAGCTTTCTGAGGATACACTCTTCTACTCCAAGTACGGCTCATTTGTAATTGAACTCAATGGTGATCCATTCACAGTTGAAAATGTTATCGGTGAAACGATCAGCGAATACAAGATCGACTGCAAGGGTTACACTGTTGATATGGCAGCTCTTCAGAAGAAATGGGAAGACAAGCTTGAACCTATATTCCCCTGCAATATCAAAACAACTGACAAGCCTGCAAAGGTATTCACCTATACAGCAACAGAAAGAGCAAAATCAAGTATTCATGTTGCTAAGCCTCGTGTTCTTATTCCTGTATTCCCGGGAACAAACTGTGAATACGATACTGCAAGAGTATTTGAACGTGCAGGTGCAGTTCCCGAGGTTGTAGTAATAAAGAACCTTTCGGCAGCAGCACTCGAAGACAGCGTTGCTTATGTTGAAAAGGCTATCAAGAACTCTCAGATCATTATGATCCCGGGCGGCTTCTCTGGCGGTGACGAGCCTGACGGTTCAGGTAAGTTCATCACAGCATTCTTCCGCAACCCACGCATCAAGGACGCAGTTCATGACCTTATGGATAATCGTGACGGACTTATGCTCGGTATATGCAACGGCTTCCAGGCTCTTATCAAGCTCGGACTTGTTCCGTTCGGACACATTGTTGATATGAAGAACGACTCCCCTACACTTACATTTAACACGATTGGCCGCCACCAGTCAATGATGGTAAACACAAGGATCGCTTCAAACAAATCGCCATGGCTTGCAGGCTGTGAAACAGGTGATATCCACAGAATTGCAATTTCACACGGCGAAGGACGTTTTGTTGCATCAGAAGAGCTTATCAAGCAGCTTGCTGATAATGGACAGATCGCAACTCAGTATGTTGACCTTGAAGGCAATCCTACAATGGATATTCGCTTTAATCCTAATACTTCAATTGATGCGATCGAGGGCATCACATCTCCCGACGGACGTATCCTCGGTAAGATGGGACACAGCGAACGTATCGGGCGTGACATCTCCAAGAACGTTTCGGGCGAAAAGGATCAGAAGATCTTTGAAAGCGGCGTTGCTTACTTTGGCTAATATATCTGCATAGATAAAAAAAGACTGACTGTTTTAATTAACAGCCAGTCTTTTTTATCCAAAATATTTAGCTTCGCTAAAATCTATCGAATGAGTTATCGGATCATAAATCAAATCTGTCACATTATCGGGATATATAAAATATTCATTTCCATAACCAATCGGAATGAATTCGTATGAATCGATTATGGTTTGTTCCGCATTGGTGTAAAGTTCAGTAGCCTTACCAAGATTCTCAGCTTTTGAAATTTGTGCCACTGCTCCTTCAACAGCATACCTTGTATTTGGAGTGATTAAATCATTATTAGATGAAAAATAATCGAAAAAGCCGCTTGCTGTCCCGCTTTCCGATTGTATCTCGACTAAAGCAATATCATAAGTTCCGTTTGAAAGCTTTAGCTGATATTCATTCTCGGACACTACCTCAACGCCGCAGTAAAATTCAAGATTTTGCTGCCATTGTTCTGTGATGCCTGAAATAAGTGTCGGTTCTCCGAAACTTTCCGGTACAGTTATCTTTAATCCATCGATTGAAACATAATTATTTGCTTTAAGTTCGCTGTTCCATAGTGACAAGGCTTTTTCCTTGTCATATAAATTTAAACCTTCATCGGAAACCAACTCACGATATTTTCTTCCGGCAACAGATATTCCCGAGGGAATAATTCCGCTGCCCGATACATAATCGGGATTTTGCGATTCAACTCTGATAAATGATGCGGAAAGAGCTTCTCTTATCGATTTTGAAGCAAGATATTTGTAATTAGTATTGAAGATCAGACCATATGTCTTGGTAGCATAGCCCTCATACTGATTTTTCGCAAAAGATTTTTTATCATAATTTGAAACAACTGTACAGTCGATATCTCCTGCCGTAAATTCTGACATATTCGTATCAGTACCGCTTTTTATAAAGAAATTCAAGCTGTATGGATATGTAAAATAATTCTCGGAATTCGACTTATTTCGCCGCAGTATCATATAGTTATTATCCCAATATGGGTCATAATTCCACTCTTTGAGATAAAATGCTCCATTTGAAGCCGTAGTTTCAGCCGATAAACCGTATCTTCCCTTTGTAAACTCAAAAAAGGCTTTGCTGCAAGGTTTTGCACCTGTTAATGTAAGCTTTTCCAAGAAATCAAAGCTCGGATATTCAAGTTCAATCTGTAAAGTGTCATCACTTGTCGCAGTTACGCCCAGTTTATCCTTTGAAAGACTACCCTTTGACACTGCTTCTGCGTTTTTAATGCATAGAAAATCGTTGATATATGGTGAGAAAAGTGCCTCACTGTCATAGATACGCTGAAACGCAAAAGCAAAATCCTCAGCTGTAAGTTTTCCAGTATAATCGGCTGCCGATTCCCAGTAAATATCATCTTTCAGTTCAAAAGTATAAACCAGACCGTCATCGGAAATTGAATAGCTTTTTGCCGCATCCGGCTGAATACTGCCGTCCGAGCCTTTTTTTACAAGTCCGCTCATAATATTTTCGATAACCATTATTGATGACTCATCACTTGCAAGCTGTGGGTCAAGATTCTGCGGATTGCCGGATAAATTGTATTTAAAAGTATGCCCTGAACCGTCATCTTCTTCACAGCCTGTAAAAATTGTCAGAACATTCAGGATCATTACAGCTGTTATCAAGATATTCCAAAATCTTCGCTTTACCAATTGAAAACTACTCCCTTAAACAAATTCTTCTATAATAATATCATTTAATTGAAGAATTTGCAATACTATTTTCCCAAAAGTACAAAAAAGCCGCTTGGAAATTCGATCCAAGCGGCAATTTTCAGCTTATATTGAGATTACTTAGTGCCAGCCATGCTTGCAACTTCTTCTGCGAAGTTGTCAACCTTCTTCTCAACGCCTTCGCCTCTCTCGAAACGAACATAATCAACAACCTTGATTGAGCCGCCGAGAGCCTTAGCTGCGTTATCAACATACTGCTTAACAGTCATCTTGTCGTCCTTAACGAATGCCTGATCGAGAAGGCAGTTTTCAGAATAATACTTGCCAACCTTACCTTCAGCGATCTTAGCCTTTACCTGTTCAGGCTTGGAAGCCATCTTAGGATCTTCAGCCATCTGAGCCATGATGATTGTCTTTTCGTTTTCGAGTACAGATGCAGGAACAGATGCTTCATCGAGGTATGCAGGGTTCATAGCTGCAACCTGAAGTGCGCAGTCCTTACCAACTTCAAATACCTTATCAGCAGGAAGGTCAGTATCAAGCTTAACCATTACGCCGATGCTTCCGCCGCCGTGAACGTAGGGAACGAGTGTACCCTCAAATCTCTGGAAACGACGGATAACCATATTTTCTCTGATCTTGATGAAGAGATCCTGAAGAGTTTCTTCAACAGTCTTGTCGCCACCGCTGATAACTGTTGCCTTGAGAGCGTCAACATCAGCAGGGTTCTTTTCGATTACAGTCTTAGCAACTGCTGCAACGAATGCCTTGAATTCATCATTGTTAGCAGCGAAGTCTGTTTCAATGTTTACTTCAACAACAGCACCAACGTTACCTTCAACAACAGAAGTTACGATACCTTCTGCAGCAACTCTGCCGCTCTTCTTAGCCTGTGTAGCAAGACCCTTTTCACGAAGAATGGTAACAGCCTTTTCTGTGTCGCCATCTGCTTCTTCAAGAGCTTTCTTACAATCCATCATACCAACGCCGGTAGCTTTCATAAGGTCTTTGATTTCTGCAATAGATGCCTTTGCCATTTTAATTCCTCCAAATATTTATAGTATAACCGTTTAAGGTCGGATAATCTAATTAGGGCAGACATAATTATAAATTGTGTCTGCCCGAAAATGCGGAATAAATTATTCAGCAGCTGCTTCTTCGTCCTTTTCTTCAGCAGCAACAGCTTCCTGTGTACCCTGTCTGCCTTCGATGATAGCATCAGCCATAGCACCAGCAATAAGCTTTACAGCTCTGATAGCGTCATCGTTACCAGGAATTACATAGTCAACATCGTCAGGATCACAGTTTGTGTCAACGATTGCAACTACAGGAATACCGAGCTTCTTAGCTTCAGAAACAGCGATCTTTTCCTTGCGAGGATCAACTACGAAAAGCGCACCTGGGAGCTTATCCATTGTCTTGATACCGCCGAGGAACTTTTCGAGCTTCTCGATCTCGAGTTCGAGCTTAACAACTTCCTTCTTAGGGAGAAGGTTGAATGTGCCGTCTTCCTGCATCTGGTGGAGCTGTTCAAGTCTCTTGATTCTTCTCTGAATTGTCTTGAAGTTGGTCATCATACCGCCGAGCCATCTTGCATTTACATAATGAACATTAGCTCTGATAGCTTCTTCCTTAACGGAATCAGCAGCCTGCTTCTTAGTTCCTACGAAAAGAACTGTGTCGCCGTTTGCAGCAACTTCACGAACAAAATTGTAAGCTTCGTCAAGCTTCTTTACAGTCTTCTGAAGATCGATAATGTAAATACCGTTTCTTTCTGTAAAGATGTAAGGTGCCATTTTAGGGTTCCATCTTCTTGTCTGGTGACCGAAATGTACGCCAGCTTCAAGAAGCTGCTTCATTGATACTACGCCCATGATTTTTTCCTCCATATTGGTTTTAAAATTTTATAACCTCCGCCCGACTTAGCTTAACATAAACTCGGATATTCTCCAAGCACCAACCGTTAAAAGTACGGACGTGCGAATTACTTAAATATTATATCATATTCTTTTTAAAATTACAATACGATACGCACTATTTATTTGCACAAACTTTTCGCTTTCGCATCAATCGTTTTTGGTGATATTGTTTCATTGGTCGAAACAAGAATCGTATCCGTTCCTATTATCTCAATATCGCGGCATTTTATGACCACATCGTCATCTCTTCCAAGGAAGCCCCAAAATCGTCCTCTGCCGTAAATCACAAGGGATTTCACCGTAAGGCTCTCCGCATCGAATTCAATGTCATCAACATAGCCGATTTTGCTGCCCGAGCGAATATTTATTACTTCCTTGTTTCGTATATCATTTAAAGTATATTTCATTTCGCACGACCTTTCCATACTTTATATAATAGTATGGAAAGGACTGCTTGTTCTATGCTTATTTCAGCTCAATTATTGTAACACCGTCTTCTCCCTCACCGAACAGTCCAGGACGGAAACTCTTTACAGACGGATGCGATTTAAGGTGCTTCTGTATTCCCGCACGGAGAACTCCCGTTCCCTTTCCATGAATAACAGTAATGATACCTGCCCCCGAAAGAACAGCATTGTCAATAAACATATCAAGTTCATGGATGCCCTCATCAACTGCACAGCCACGAATATCAAGTTCAAGCGACGGCTTTCGCTGAAGTTTGCTCTGAATTCCCGCTTTTGAAACTCTCTTGTTCTGAACAGTGACCTTGGGTTCGTTTTCGATAAGTCTTAACTTGCTGACATTGACCTTTGTTTTCATTATACCTGCCTGAACAAAAACATTTCCGCTGCTGTCAGGGTCGCTTGCAAGAATACCTGTTTTGTCTATATCAAAAATAAGAACCTTGTCGCCGCGCTTCAACGGACGTGGAAGCTTATATTCCTTGCGTTCACGCTGCTGAACGGGATTTGCCGTATCATACATCTTGCTCATTGCAGATTTCTGACGGGATTTTGCACTCGCGAGGTCAGCCTTGTTCTGCTGTTTGCGCATATCTTCAAGCTGACCGAGAAGCTCATCAGACTGCATACGGCAACTTTCAACGATTCGCATAGCCTGAACTCTTGCCTTTTCAAGCTCCCCTGCTTTTTTCTCATTAAGCTCATCAAGTTCCTTTTCAAGCTGAGCAGTTTTCTCAGCCTGCTCATTTTTGAGCTTTGTAAGTTCTTTGTTCTGATTTTCAAGGTCAATTCGTGCTTTTTCAAGATTTGCAACAACTTCTTCAAAGCGCTGATTTTCCGATGAAACAAGCGATTTTGCACGATCGATTATATTTTGCGGAACGCCAAGCTTTGACGAAATAGAAAAAGCATTCGATTTACCGGGCGAACCGATTATAAGCCTATATGTCGGCTGCATAGTTGCGGTATCAAATTCACACGAAGCATTTTCAATGCCCTTTGTTTCAATAGCAAAAAGCTTCAATTCCTGATAATGCGTTGTAACAAGAAGCTTTGCTCCCTTAGCTATCATATCTTCAATAATAGAAACAGCGAGCGCAGCACCCTCAACAGGATCAGTACCCGAACCAAGCTCATCAAGAAGTATGAGCGAATGGTCATCAGCCGCTTCAAGTATCTTTACAACGCTGCTCATGTGTGACGAGAACGTTGAAAGGCTCTGCTCGATGCTCTGCTGATCGCCGATATTTACAAGAATATGTTCAAATACGGAAACTCGGCTGCCATCCGATGCAGGTATCATAAGTCCGCACATTGCCATAGCAGTGAGAAGTCCCGTTGTTTTAAGGATAACCGTCTTACCACCCGTGTTAGGGCCTGTAACAATAAGTGCCTGATAGTCCTCGCCAAGCTTTATATCGACAGGAACGACCTTATCCGCAGCAATAAGCGGATGACGCGCCTTTTTAAGATCAGTAATGCCGTCATCGGAAATTGCAGGAATACAACCTCTCATTTTTGCGCCGAGGTTAGCCTTAGCAAAATAAAGATTAAGCTCCGCACAAGTTTCATAGTCAGCGGAAAGTGACTCTGCGCAATACGAACAATCGCCCGAAAGCTCCGCAATAATTCGCTCTATTTCTTCTTTTTCTCGGCTTTTGAGAATTTTGATATCATTGTTCGCTTCAACAACGGACATCGGCTCAATGAAGTATGTTGAACCCGTCGCAGATGTTGCGTGAACAAGTCCCGGGACGCTTCCCTTGTGTTCTGCCTTTACAGGAAGAACATAACGTCCGTCACGGATAGTAACAATATTTTCCTGCAAGGATTTCTGGACCTCTGAATTGCGCACAAGCTTGTCAAGGCTTTCTCTTATTTTAACACCCGCCTGCGCTATCTTTCTTCTGATATCCGCAAGCTCATGGCTCGCCATATCGGATATCTCATCTTCGGAAAGGATAGAGTTCTTGATCTTGTCTTCAAGAAAATTATTCGGTGAAAGCGATGAAAACAGCTCACAAAGAGTTGTATCCTTTTCTTCAACGGATTTATACCAATCAGAAATTATTCTTACCTGATAAAGCATCTGCCCGATGTCGATAAGCTCACGGAGCGAAAGACTTGCACCCGATGAAGCTCTGCGAAGCGAACCTCTTATATCCTTGAACGCCGTAAAGTCGGGAGTGCCATATTTTACAGAAAGCTCAAATGCGTCCTCGGTTTTCTTCATCTCTTTTTTAACTTTTTCAAGATCTGTACACGGAGAAAGAGCAAGTGCCATTTCTTTCGTGCGTGAATTTGATGCTTCATCTGAAAGCATCTCTAAAATTTTATGTAATTCAAGTGACTTATAGTAGTTATTCATGATGTTTGACCTTTCTCAAAGGGGTTGCATATCTCATGGTAATAATTCAGCGATCTGAACGTTCTGCCGAACTGCGTATAGATGTATTTTTCCGTAACTTCATTCACTTTCGCTAAAGCTTTATCAGAAATGCGGAAATTGAACAGCTTATCTATCGGCGAAAGCGCAATATGCTGAAGCGCTTCAAACTCAGAATGAGTAAGCTTTACACGGTAGTAGCTTTCTTCAAGCTCTTTTTCACGAAAATGATATTCACAGTAAAAACGTGACTTATCGATAATAAAATACATCGGATCAGCATCATAATCATAGCATATCCGACAGCCGATAAGCTGTGGAACAAGACCAATTTCCGTAACGAACCGAAGTTCAAAAACACTTTTTATGAATTCGCAGCTTCGCTGATCTGTATTAAGAAAGTAAAGACAATTGAGCATAAGCCGCATTATATCGTGTTCATGTTTTCTGCTCGTTGCAAGTACAGCGTGACGTGCAAGCTCGCCGAAATAACATACAAGCGAAAGCTTTTTTATATCAAGCCGCAGGTTGTAAAAATCGTGCTTTACTTCGCTGCTGTCAAGATAATATTTGTCGTTGTTCATTCTAAGACAAAACGTTGAATAGGCAAAAAGCTGCGTTGCGGCGTGATTCTTTGAAGTTATCTTCTTTGAACCTTTCGCCGAAACTTCAAGTGTTCCATAGTTTTCGGTGAGTATGCTTATATATTTGTCATTCTCACCAACACATCTTTCAAGAACAACTATCCCATCGACCGTCAGCATTGATGCCATATTCTCTCATCTCGCTTTCATTTGCGCAGATAGCGTATTATCCGATATCTGACCGCAAAAATGCGGTTCTTCGGCGGATATGCCTGAATAACCATATTCCGCAGAATTACCGCACTTGTAAATTCCTTTATATTTTAAATAGTCGGCAATATTGCCGCTTCTGGTAAATTCGTCCCAAAGTATATCTTTTTCATCATTCATAATACAGCCCCGCTTTCGGAAAACTACATTATGATTATACCCTTTCGGAACTTAATTATCAGAGGTATTATTTGAAAGTCCGAAGCTTCTTATCATAGCTTCGCTGTTGCGCCAGTCTTCCTTGACCTTTACCCAGCACTGGAGATTTACTTTTATCTCAAAAAATTTTTCAAGGTCTTCACGTGCATACTGTCCGATCTTTTTGAGCATTGCACCGTGCTTTCCGATTATCATTCCCTTGTGCGAATCTCTTTCGCAGTAGATAACAGCGGAAATGTCAAGTATATCTTCACCCGAAGAATCTGTTCTCTCGCTCATCTGCTCAACTGTAACGGCAATGCCGTGAGGAACTTCATCGTGCATAAGACGAAGTATCTTTTCACGGATAATTTCAGCCGCAAGCACACGTTCAGGCTGATCTGTGAACGAATCATCAGGGAAATAATGCGGACCTTCGGCAGCGTATTTCTTGGTTTCTTCCCATACGATATCTATGCCGTCATTACGAACAACACTTATGGGAATAACGCTCTTGAAATCATACAAAGCCGAAAATTCAGCTATCTTTAAAGCGACTTTTTCCTTGTCGGGAAGCAAATCTATCTTGTTAAGTATGAGAATAACATTATCCTTTTTGTGAAAACTGTTTATTATCCTCTTGTCAATATCATTAATGGCTTTTGAAGCATCTGCTACCATAAGAATAAGGTCTACATCGGTAACGGAATCCTTGACAGCCTTGTTCATACTTTCACCAAGCTTATTCTTGGCTTTCTGTACACCGGGAGTGTCCATAAAAACATACTGCGCTTCATTTTCCGTAACAATGCCCGTGATCCTTGTACGCGTTGTCTGTGGCTTGGAGCTTATAGCAGCGATCTTCTCTCCTACAAGTGCATTCAGAAGTGAAGATTTACCCGCATTTGCGCGTCCTACGATAGTAATAAACTCAATTTTTGTATTCATAATCCGTTCCTTTATCATTCGCCGTCATTTACAAAAGTAGCATCTCTTGAAATACCGAGCGAATCAAGAATGATCTCTTCCTTTTCGTGCATCTTGGCAGCATCGAGCGGAGAAGTTTCGTGATCGTATCCAAGAAGATGAAGCATTGAATGTACAGTGAGGAAACCGACCTCCCTTTCAAGGGAATGGCCGTAAATATGTGCCTGCTTAACAGCAGTTTCCATAGAAATAACTACATCTCCGAGCAGATATGCGCCCGTTTCATTATTGAGGTCGTAAACGCCGTTTTCGCCCAAAGGGAACGAAAGAACATCGGTCGATTTATCCTTGTTTCTGTAAACACGGTTGAGCTTGCGTATCTCTGCATTGTTCACAAAAGAAACGCTGACCTCGGCAGCACCGGGGAATTTTTCCGTAGTCAAAACAGCCTGACAGCACTTTCTTACAAGAAGTCTAAGACCTACTGGGATCTTTACTTCACGCTGATTATTTCTTATCATTACCTTAACCTTTGCCATAAAAATCATTTCCTTTCTGTATTTCTTTCCCTTTTCTGTTCGCTTGCCTTTTCATAAGCCTTGATAATATCCTGTACAAGCTTATGACGGACAACGTCTTTTTCTGTAAAATGCATTACTGCAATATCATCAACATTTTTGAGTATTCTCATCGCATCGATAAGTCCCGATTTATTGCTGTAGGGTAAGTCTATCTGAGTAATATCACCCGTTATGACCATTTTGCTGTTGAAGCCAAGTCTTGTAAGGAACATTTTTATCTGCTCACGGGTTGTATTCTGTGCTTCATCGAGAATTATGAACGAATCATCAAGCGTTCGTCCACGCATATATGCAAGCGGAGCGACCTCGATAGTTCCCTTTTCCATGTGCTTTGCAAAAGTATCTGCGCCAAACATATCAAACAACGCATCATACAGCGGTCTTAAATACGGATCTACCTTGTTCTGAAGATCACCCGGAAGAAAACCGAGCTTCTCACCTGCTTCAACAGCAGGTCTTGTGAGGATTATCTTGTTTACTTCATGAGCCTTGAAAGCTTTGACCGCCATTGCCACTGCAAGATAAGTCTTACCTGTTCCGGCAGGACCGACACCCATTACAATAGTGTTCTTTTCAATGGCTTTTACATAGTTTTTCTGACCGAGTGTTTTAGCCTTAACGACTTTTCCGCCCGATGTAACACATATACCGCCGTCCGCAAGCTTTACCGCCTGCTCCGACTCGCCCTCATCAACAAGAGAACTTACATATCTGATACTCTGTTCATTTATCGTTTCGCCTTTTTTTATAAGGTCAAGCATAGTTTTAACGGCAGATTCCGCACGGCGCACACCGTCTTCCTCACCGCTTATCCGTATATCCGTTCCTCGGCTGAGAACAGCAACGCCGTACTGCCGCTGGATAAAATTTATATTTTCGTCGAAACTCCCGAAAAGTGCGCTTATCTCGTCAACATTGCTGACCTGAATAATACGCTCTGCCATAAAGTCACCTCAGATAGAATAATTTCTGTCTCTTATACACATCTGACGCTGCCGACGA
>CALANW010000164.1 GCA_937926145.1 uncultured Ruminococcus sp.
GTGGCAGGGGTCAAGGGGGCAGCGCCACCTTGTCGCTTCCGCAGAAGCGAAATACCCTAAACTAACAGCACAAAGCTTGCCGCAATAGCGAAATATCTATAAGTTAAAAGGCGCAATTCACACAAAAAGGGTAAAACAGAACGTGATAAATCAGTCTGTAAACCTATAAAATGTGAATTGCGCTTATTCTTTATATTCGGAACAACTATCCTCGGTAAATAAACGTGAGGAGCAGAGCGACGAGCGTTTAGCACCGACGGGATATGAATGGTGGTTTTTCTTTTAGAAATCAAGTCATGAAATACTTTTTCGTCAATATGCATAAATGCAACATACTTTTTCGACAGACTGAGCAGTTCGGAAATCTAAGTGTTTCCGAACTGTTTTTTTATTTCTCTATCATTTTTTCCATTCCGCAGCCGCTTGCTTCGGCGGTCATTGCTTCAAATCCAAGCTTTTCGTAAAAAGGCTCTTTGCCCTTTGATGCGCGCAGGTCGATGCAGACTTTCCAATTTGGCTTCTTCCCCATTTGTTTTTATGTTTTTATTATATCTTGCAAAGCGAATGTCAAGCACACGCTTTGCAAGATGCATTTTTCCGTTGTGAAAAGCAGATGTTTATTAAAGTCATTTTTACAAAAATGACAATTTTTACCACATATTTATATTATAATCATATTGATAAATTCTGCAAATCAAACGGAAAGGACGTAAAAATATGATCGTAAAAGAAAAGATAGGCAGTTTTTTTGATATCACGAAAGCGGATAATTCGCACAAAGACCGAAAAAACAGCGACCGCGATGTTCGGCTCGGGGTCATAAAATGGACGGGGGCGTTCCTTTGCGGCATAATTTTCAGCGTCTCGAAAGGCTTTATCCCGATATCGCCTGCGCTGACGGCGGCACTGCCTGCGGCTTTTTCATCGGCGGTATTTGCAGGTTCGGCGGCGAGTATCATTGTGCGCGGTCAGGCTGAAAGCTTTGTGACGGAAATGCTCGCAATGGCTGTGATGCTTGCGCTTAAAATAATCGTGTGCAGGTTTACCGAAAGGCGGCTCGGTTCGGCAGGGACGGGCATTTTTGTGGCTGTGGTCTACATACTTTCGGGAGCGGTCGCTTCGCTGTCGGCAAAGATAACGGTTGCACTTGCGGCGGCGGTGTTTTTCCGAGGAATTATTTGCGGCATAACGGCATATTTTATTTCGTGCGAAATGCGCTGTGTAAAGGAAAACGGTCGGGTGAGCGTGACGGGGGCGAACAGCCTTTGCACGGCTGTGCTGTATGTGACGGGGATATCGGTGCTGTTCGGCGTTTCGGCAGGTACTTTCTCGCTCGGACGGGCTGTGGGGATATTCGTTATCCTTGCGGCAGGCGGACGCTTCGGCGGCGCAGGCGGTGCAATAATGGGTGTTCTGACCTCGCTCGGCGCTATTCTCGGCTGTTCGGGCGGAGAAGAGATATCCGAGCTTTCGCGGAGCATGGCGGTCATAGGCTGCGCAGGGCTTATCGGGGGACTTTTTTCCAAGCGCGGCAAGATATTTTCCGCTGTGAGCTTCACGGTCGTTTCGCTTTTCCTGACGCTTTTTATGGGCAAGCTTTCGTGGGCGGCGGCGCTTATGACGGACACGCTCACCGCGGTGGCGCTCTACACGCTCATACCCGACAAAATTTATATGAAAGCTGTCAACACCGCCATTGAGAGCCGTTCTGCGGTGACGGATTATCTCGCGCGAAGGATCTCATTCGGGGCGGAATGTTTCGCGAAGATAGGCGACAGCACCGACAGAGCCTCCGAGCTTCTTGCCGAAAAAAACAGCTCCCGAATCGACATAAGCGAAACCGTCTGCGAGAAGATATGCGGAGAATGCCGCAACCGTGATTTCTGCTGCAAAAGCGACGAGAACCGTATCCGCGCGGCGTTTGTCCCGTGCGAAAAGCTTCTTCTTGGGAAAGGCTTCATCACCGTTCCCGAACTGCCGAGATGCATTGAAAGCTGCACGAAAAAAGCCGAGATAGCCGAGCTTATGAACAAGCTTTTCTCGCAGAATGCTTCACTTATGCGCAGAAGCGAGAACCACAGCCGTTCGCGCGAAATATTCAGCGAGCAGCTTTCTTCCACGGTGAAATTTATGGACGACCTCGGGGATTTTCATTCGGGCGGCAGGATATATGACGAGAATCTTTCCGAGCGCGCGGGCGAGATCATACGAAGATACGGCGGAAAAGACCCGAAAACGGCTGTTTTCTTCGACAAGAGCGGCAACCTTTTTATCTCCTGCTTTTATGACGGAAAGCTTGAAGTTCCGCCCGAAGATGTGACGGAAAAGCTCTCCTCGCTGACCGACCGCGAGCTTGAACAGCCTGAATTTTTCAGCGAATCCGAGCATATCCACGCCTGCTGGCACGAACCTGCGGCGTATGAGATAGAGGTGGGAAAGGCTGTCTTGTGCGGCAGGGAAAGTGTGAGCGGCGACAGCTCGGTGCAGTTCACGGACGGCTTGGGCGGCGTTTACTTCCTCATCGCGGACGGAATGGGCAGCGGAAACCGTGCCGCGCTCGAAAGCAGTATGGCTTGTTCTCTCATATCGAAGCTTATCCGTGCAGGCGCGGACGGTGCAACTGCGCTTCGGATAGTGAACTCGCTGCTCATCTCGAAGTCCACGGACGAAGTTTTCACGACCGCCGATATGCTCCGCATTGATCTTTTCACGGGAAAAGCCGACTTTTTCAAGGCAGGCGCGGCGCAAAGCTTTGTTCAGACGGGCGGAACTGTCAGCGCAGTAGAGAACTCTGCTTTTCCGCTCGGAATAATCCCCACGGCAGAACCCAAGCCGTTTTCGATACGCCTTTCGGACGGCGACAGCGCGGCGATATTCAGCGACGGCATACCCGAAACGAGCTTCCCGAAGCTTCGTGAGCTGCTCCTTTCGGACGGATACTCGCCCTCGCGCTGTGCCGATGCCGTAATTGAGCTTGATCGACCCGAAAAGGGCGTTTTTAACGATTTTTCCGATGACAGAACAATTATTGTATTAAAGCTGCATAAATTGTAAAAATGTAACTTTATTACATTGTAGAAAATGCATAAAAATGTGGAAAACTATGTACATTTTGATACAAGTTTTTCCTCAGTTGGGTTTTAATGTTTTAATAGGTGGAAAAAAATTGTGCAATTTACATAACCTTTACCTGATTTTTACGTTTAACATATAAAAATATTACAAAAACACTTGCAATGTGATACATAATCTGTTAAAATATATATAGAATTAATAGTGTGGCTATGAGCGTTCAAAGCGCCGCGCAGGTGCGTTGTTTCTCCCGACAGCCCGCTAAGAAGGAGTATGAAATTATGCCGAACAGCAGAAAGAAAACTGCAGTATCCGAAGAAATTGACTGCCGTTTTCCTCTCCATATCTTCCACGAGGGGACTTCGGTCGAGGCTTATGATTTCTTCGGTGCCCATAAGGGTACAAAGGACGGCAAAAAGGGTGTTTATTTCCGAGTTTGGGCACCTCACGCCGCATCTGTGTCCCTTGTAGGCGATTTCAACGATTGGGACAGGCGCAAAAACCCGATGACAAAGCTTGTCGATGACGAAACGTGGGTATGCTTTGTCGAAAATGTTGAACAGTATTTTACATATAAATACAGCATCGAAACTCAGCACCAGAGCATTCTGCTCAAAGCCGATCCTTACGGCACTCACATGGAAACACGTCCTGCGACAGCTACGAAATATTTCGATATCGACGGCTTCAAATGGACAGACAAAGCTTGGTACGATAAAAAAGCCAAGACGAACGTATATAAAAGTCCAATGAACATTTACGAGGTTCATCTCGGCTCGTGGAGAACCTACGAGGACGGTGAGCCCTTCAACTATGTTAAATTCGCCGAGGAGATAGTTCCTTACCTCAAGGATATGAGCTACACGCACATAGAGCTTATGCCGCTTGCGGAGTATCCTTATGACGGCTCATGGGGCTATCAGATAATCGGCTACTATGCTCCGACTTCGCGTTACGGAACACCGTTCGATTTCATGAAGATGATCGACATTTTCCATAAAAACAACATCGGCGTTATCCTCGACTGGGTACCTGCACACTTCCCGAAAGATGCGGCAGGTCTTTTTGAGTTCGACGGTGACTGCTGTTACGAATATTCCGACCCGCTCAAAAAAGAGCATACATCATGGGGAACGAGAGTTTTCGACTTCGGCAAGAACGAAGTGCGCTCTTTCCTCATTTCCAACGCTTTGTACTGGATAGAGAAATTCCATGTTGACGGTCTGCGCGTTGACGCGGTCGCTTCGATGCTCTATCTTGACTATGACAGACGCGACGGTGAATGGCGTCCGAACAAGGACGGCGGACGTGAGAATTACGAAGCTGTTGAATTCCTGCGCAGCCTTAACACTGCTGTATTCGGACGAAATCCGAACACACTTATGGTCGCAGAAGAATCCACTGCTTGGCCTCTCGTTACGAAGCCTGTCGATGTCGGCGGACTTGGCTTCAACTTCAAGTGGAATATGGGCTGGATGAACGACAGCCTTGACTATATGAAGCTTGACCCTATCTACCGTGCAAACAATCATGGCAAGCTCACCTTCTCATTCTTCTACTGCTTCAGCGAAAACTACATTCTCCCGATCTCGCACGATGAGGTCGTTCACGGAAAATGTTCGCTTTGGCGCAAGATGAGCGGTGCTTACAATACAGATAAGTTCTCCACGCTGCGTACGTTTATGACGTATATGGCGATGCACCCCGGCAAGAAGCTCTCATTTATGGGCAACGAGTTCGGTCAGGAGAACGAATGGAACTATGAAAAGGCTCTCGACTGGTATCTGCTCGACACGCCCGAACACGCGCAGATCGAACAGTTCAGCAAAGACCTCAACAAGTTCTACCTCGAAAATCCTCCGCTTTGGCAGCATGATGACGACTGGAACGGCTTCGCTTGGATATGTCACGATGACTATCTCCAGAGCGTTATCTCGTTCCGAAGAATAGATGATGAGGGCAATGAAGTTATCATCGTCTGCAACTTCGTACCTGTCAAGCGTGAAAACTACCGCATAGGCGTTCCGCGTGAGGGTTACTGGCAGCAGGTTCTTTCCACCGATGAAGCAAAATACGGCGGAACAGGAACTGTCAACAACAAAAAGAAGAAAACCGAGGATTATTCGATGCATGGCTGCGAGCAGTCGATAGTTATCGATATCGCTCCGCTTTCCGCAATGCTGTTCAAGTTCGTTCCTGCAAAAAAGCGCACACCGAAAGAGGAAAAAACGCCTGCAAAGACGGCCAAGACCGCAAAGACTTCAAAAACCTTAAAAACGGCAGAGAAGCCTGCGGCGAAGACAGCTGTTTCGGAAGAGCCTGAACCGAAAACGGCAAAACCAAAGACGAGTGCAGCAGGGGCAAAGAGCAGCACAGCTAAGGCATCAACTAAAACGGTCACAAAGTCCCCTGAAAAAATAAAAAAGTAAATCCATGGGAGGAATAACGAATGTACACTAAAAAAGAATGCGTTGCAATGCTCCTTGCAGGAGGTCAGGGCAGCCGCTTATACGCTCTTACTCACGATATGGCAAAGCCTGCCGTTCCTTACGGCGGCAAATACAGAATTATCGATTTCCCGCTTTCCAACTGCGTAAACTCGGGTATCGACACAGTCGGCGTTCTCACACAGTATCAGCCGCTCGTGCTTCATGATTACATCGGCAACGGTCAGCCGTGGGATCTTGACAAGCAGTACGGCGGTGCACACTGCCTGCCTCCTTATCAGACAGCTCTCGGCGCTGAATGGTATAAGGGCACAGCGAACGCTATTTACCAGAACATCTCTTTCGTTGACAGATATGACCCCGAATACGTTGTTATCCTTTCGGGCGACCACATCTACAAGATGGATTATAACGATATGCTCGAACACCACAAGGCAAAGAACGCCGATGCAACTATCGCTGTTCTTGATGTTCCTATGGAGGAAGCTTCACGTTTCGGCATTATGATAACAAACGATGAGGGCGACATCATCGACTTTGAAGAAAAGCCAAAGCACCCGCGCTCCACTCTTGCTTCAATGGGTATCTACATATTCACATGGTCGAAGCTCAAGAAATACCTCATCGAAAATGAAAACAACGAGGCTGAGGACAAGGACTTCGGCAAGGCTATCATTCCTAATATGATGAAAGCAGGCGAGAAGCTCGTTGCTTACGCATTCGACGGCTACTGGAAGGACGTTGGAACACTTGATTCCCTCTGGGAAGCAAATATGGATCTTCTCAATCCGAACATTCCTATCGACCTTTACGATCCCGACTGGAAGATGTATTCCAGAAACCCCGTTCTTCCTCCTCAGTACATCGGCGAGAATGCAGTTGTTGAGAACTCCATGATCACCGACGGCTGCGACGTTGAGGGAACAGTTGATTTCTCCGTTATTTTCGAGGGTGTTAAGATCGAAGCAGGTGCAACAGTTACCGATTCGATCATTATGCCTGGCTCGGTCATCAAGTCGGGCGCAGTTGTTGAGTACGCTATCGTTGGCGAGAACTGCGTTGTAGGTGAGGGCGCACAGATCGGTGCAAGACCCGAAACCTTCGACAACAGAGACGACTGGGGCATTGCAGTTGTAGGTCACAACATTACGATATCCGAAAATGCAAAGGTTCTTCCGAAGCAGATCATTTCGGAAAATGTTTAAAATAAGGAGGAACTTTTACAATGAGCAGAAATAAAAAGGTTTTGGGACTTATTTTCTCAAATATGCACGATAATACAATTGCCGATCTCACAAAAGAAAGAACCATGGGCAGCGTTCTTTTTGGCGGACGTTACAGACTCATTGACTTCCCTCTTTCCAATATGGTAAACAGCGGCATCGATGAAGTCGGCGTTATCACAAAGTCAAATTATCAGTCACTTCTCGACCACCTCGGCTCGGGACGTGAATGGGATCTCGCAAGCAAGAACGGCGGACTTCACCTCCTCCCTCCTTTCAGCCACGTTTCAAGCGGTATGTACAGAGGCAGACTTGAAGCTCTCTACGGCGTTTGGGATTTCATCAAGACTTCCGATGCTGATTATGTAGTTCTTTCCGACTGCGACGTTGTTGCAAACGTTGATTTCAGTCCTATCGTTGATTCCCACATCGCTTCGGGCGCAGATATCACAGCAGTTTATGCGAACGATGTTGTTACCGTTGAGCAGGCTCAGAAAGCTACTGTTTTCGGCATCAATGACGAGGGCAGAGTTGTTGATGTTCTCACAAACCCATACATAAGCGGTGCTTGCAACGTTTCACTCAATATGTTCGTTCTCTCCAAGGAATTTTTGAAGAACCTCGTTCTCGAAGCTAATTCCCACGGACTTGTAAGCTTTGAAAAGGATATCCTCCAGGCAAGAACCCACGATTACAAGATCATGGCTTACCGTTTTGACGGCTACTTCAGCAAGATCACCTCGATGGATACTTTCTACAAGGCAAATATGAACCTCCTCAACACAGAAAACAGAAACAAGCTCTTTATCGCAAACCGTCCTATCTACACAAAGGTTAGAGATAATCCTCCTGCAAAGTTCGGCATCGGCGCAAAGGTAAAGAACTCCCTTATCGGTGACGGCTGCATCATCGAGGGCACAGTTGAAAACTGCGTTCTCTTCCGCGGCGTTAAGGTAGGCAAGGGCGCAGTTGTCAAGAATTGTATCCTTATGCAGGACACACACGTTGGTGCAAAGTGCGAAGTTTCCTGCGTAATTTCCGACAAGAACGTAAAGATCGGCGATATGCGTATGCTCACAGGTTCGGAGAACTATCCTCTTTACCTTGGCAAGGGTGCAGAGATCTAAGGCAGGGAAGCCCCTGCGGGCGGTTCGCGCTGTCGCTTCACTTCGTTACGCTTAGTTTGCGCTGAAAATTGGATATTTCCGCGAAGCAAGTGTAAAAGGGGAAGAAGCAGTTACTACAAAGCAAGCCAATTTGTTTCAGCCGTGTGAAAGCAGTTGACACCTTTCACGCGGCGAAACTGCAATTCTAAGGAAACAATGTTTGACCGTTTCAAGAAAACGCTGTTTAACTTTTTCCTACGATAAAATTAAAATTGAAAGGAAGTCTTTTTTCATGAAGATCTTATATGCAGCTTCCGAAGCACTCCCTTATGCAGCCTCGGGCGGACTTGCAGATGTTGCAGGTTCACTTCCTGCCGCTTTCGTCAAGGCAGGTCATGATGCAAGAGTTGTTCTTCCACTTTATAAAAACGTTAAGCCTGAGCTTCGCAGCCAGCTCGAATTCATCACGAATTTCACCGTTGATGTAGGCTGGAGAAAGCAGTACTGCGGCGTTTTCAAGGGCAATGTGAACGGCGTTGTATACTACCTCCTCGACAACGAATACTACTTCGGCAGAGATGGACTTTACGGCTTCTATGATGACTGTGAGCGTTTCGTATTCCTCTCCAGAGCAATTATGGAAATGCTCAAATATATCGGCTGGAAGCCTGATGTTATCAACTGCAACGACTGGCAGACAGCTCTCGTTCCCGTTTATTACAACATTTTCTATAAGTATCAGTACGGCTTCGACAATATCAAGACCGTGTTCACTATCCACAATATCCAGTATCAGGGCAAGTACGGCATGGAAGTTATCAACGAAGTGCTTGGTATCCCGATGTATCATACAAAGCTGCTCGAATATGACGGCTGCGTAAACCTTATGAAAGCCGCATTTGAAACAGCAGACAAGATCACTACCGTTTCACCGAGCTACGCTTGGGAAATTCTTGACCCATGGTATTCTCACGGACTTGACAGAGCGCTCGCAGATAAGCAGTATAAACTCTGCGGTTTCCTCAACGGAATCGATACAGCACTCTATAACCCCGAAACCGACCCGCTTATCCCTAAGAACTTCACTGTAAAGAACACAAAGGGCAAGGAAGACTGCAAGAAAGCACTCCTTTCCGAGCTTAATCTTCAGGACGGCGACGAACCCATTATCGGTATCGTTACACGTTTCGTTTCCCATAAGGGCATTGACCTTATCAAGTATGTCTTTGAGGATATGCTGAACCTCGGCTATAAGTTCGCTATCGTTGGTTCGGGCGAAAAGATCTACGAGGACTTCTTCAAGGAAATGGCTTGGAGACACCCCGATAAGGTAAGCGCAACTATAGGCTTTATCCCTGCACTCGCAAGAAGAGTTTACGCAGGCGCAGATATGTTCCTTATGCCATCACAGAGCGAACCTTGCGGACTTGCACAAATGATCTCGCTCCGCTACGGTACTATCCCGATAGTCCGTGAAACAGGCGGTCTTCGCGACAGCATCAAGGACGCAGGCGACGAGGACGGCAACGGCTTTACATTCAAGACCTACAACGCACACGATATGCTCGATGCAACAAGACGTGCAAGAGAAGCATACAACGATAAGAAGCGTTGGAAGTACATTATGCATACAGCAATGACTACCGACTGCAGCTGGGATACTTCGGCTGAACTCTACCTCGGACTTTACCGCGAGCTTGTCGGAGAATGATTCTTTTAAATTCGGAATTCGGAATGCGGAATTCGGAATTATTTGCATAGCTCAACTTTGTTTCGGGGTTGCGAAGCCAATCAGCTGGTCGAGCTGAGCACAGCTCGTCAGGTGTCCAGAGGGCGGAAGCCCTTGGTCGCTCTCCGCAGAGAGCGAAACTCCCTTAAACTAACAGCTAAGACTTTGCCGCAATAGCGTAATCAGTAACAAATATAAAGGCGCAATTCACATCAAAAAGGTAAAACGAACTATGAGAAATCAAGTTTGTAAAACCAGTAATGTGAATTGCGCCAATTCTTTTTTTCAAACAAACTATCCTCGTCGAGAAATGCGCAGAGCGTAAGCGATAAGCATTTCTTGCCGACATCGTTTGAACAGCGACAGGATTTGAACGTGTAAAACGATGTTTTCAAGCAGGTCAGATACCTTTTCCGACCGTTTTCAAATAACAAAAAAGCAGAATATTCTCCAGCTGTAAAACCGCCAATTTTTCATTTATAAAAAATCTCAACACGGACATAATAATTGCAAATAAACCGCAAATGAGATAACTGCAATGAAAAACGGAAGAAAAATAACGCTCTGGATGCTCTGGATATGCCTTGTGCTGGGGATGTATTCATCGTCACTGCTCTATATCGAGCCTATGGCGCATATTTACCCCAAAGCCGAGCGGATAAGCCTTGAAAATATCGAACAAAAAACGCCCGAAACGCTCACCGAGAGCGACTTCGAGCTTATTTTTGCGCAGACGGGTCTCGGAAAAGCCGCAGTAGAGAAAATGCCCGACCTTAAAGCGCTTGAAATCTATCAGAATCGGTATTTTGCCGAGGTGGACTATACCGAATTCACCAATTCCGTCATTTCGCGCGAGGAGTATGTCGAGTACCCGAATGTTTCGCTTGATTTTATCGAAAAAGGGGATATTCTTATCACACATTCGTCAAGCGTGTTCTCGTGGAGAAACGGTCACGCCGCCATTGTCACCGATGCGGAGAACGGCGAAACGCTCGAAGCTGTCGTTATCGGGCAGGACACCTGCCTGCAGAACATCGAAAAGTGGCGGCACTATCCGAACTTCATTGTCCTGCGGTTAAAGGGCGCAGATGCACAGCTTCGCTCAGATATCGCAGACACGGCGAAAGAGCTTCTCTGCGAAAAGCCGTACCGCCTGCTGACGGGCTTTTTTTCGCCGAAATATTCCGACCGTGAGAACATCGCAGGAACGCAGTGCGCCCACCTTGTTTGGCTTGCTTACGCATATTACGGATATGATATCGATCCCAACAGGGGACTTATCGTAACGCCGAGGGACATATCCGAAAGCGACCTGCTCGAAACCGTTCAAAGCTTCGGCAGGTCGTAGATCTATCGTATCTTCTCTCCGTTCCTCGCAAACTCACCCTTGTAGACGGTCGAGCGGAAAAAGAGGATATTGCTCAAAAATGCAATTATAGAGATCGCGATTCTTATTGGCAGGGGGAGTATCGGCAGAACCAAGGAATAGCCGAGCATTTCCGAAAAAACAGTAACAAGTATCAAAACACCTGCAAGAACGGCCATAACAGCACCTATGACGGAGTATTTCATTTTTGATGCCATATCGCACAGCGGAGCGGAAATAATGATAAGAGCATCGATAATGACCGCCGCCGTGCTTATTCCTGCAGTTTCTTCGCCCGACATAAGCGAAAGCATGAGTGTTGAAATGCAGTGCACCGCCGATGCTGTCAGCAGAAGCTTCACGGGCAGGTCAAGAAGCTCCCTGCGCTTTGCAGGGATAACGCAGTTCATAAAAAAGCAGGTAGGATTGCCGTTTGTTGAATTATACATCTGCGCAAAGCTTTCAATACTCTTTTTGCGGTAAGGCAAAGGTCCGATAAAGCCGAATATCAGAGCCAGAACCGAGCAAAGCACCAAATGATTAATGATAGCAGCGAATAACCAGATAAGACTGTTGAAATTGTCGGTGTAGACGGGCAGTATTGACAGTATCGGGGGCACAATGTCAAGTGTCGTAAGAAGTATTATCAAAAAAATCGTCGTTCCGCTAAAAACCTCTGAATAGTATTTTTTCATCATTCCGCACCTCCGATAGGTTCGCCCGTGAATGAACGGCTTTTGCAGTCGGCTATGAGCTGCTTGTGTATCTTTTCCGAGCCGATGATGAATATAATGCACGAAACCAATGTCAATGCCCCAAATATCACGGAAAGAACGGGCATACCAAATTCAATTTTGGTGAGCTTTTCGCCCCACAGTACATTTATAAAGAACAATGTATAAAATGCTGTATTGAGGCTGTGCCTGTTCGTTAAAATATTTATATCGTATGTAAGCAAAGCCTTTTCATACACATAAAATCCTGCCGTTGAAACTATAAATAATATACTTCCAACGATCACACCGGATGTATACAGGGTAAGCGTAAATGCTTTTACTGCAAAAACTATTGCCGCAATGATGATGAGCGCATTCGTAAAACGCTCGAAATTTATGAACGAGCGCACTGCGTCCTCACGGGAAAAGGGCATAAGCTGAAGTGTTCTCTGCGGACGTTCGTCAAAAACAATAAGACCCTTGGTTTCAAACTTTTTGCTGCCGAAAAAAATTCCGTATCTGTTTACCGCTTCCGTGCGTGAGTAGAAAGCGGTCATTCCGATAAGTCCGATAGAGATCATCATTGTATGAGCGGCATTATCGGAACGGCTGAAAGCGCAGAATATAATCAGTATCAGACCGATGACCGAAAACACATTCATCATATAATGAATGGTGTTCATACCCGTTCTTCGATAAGCGGTTATGGTTGCTTTTAAGTATTTCATAAATGTCACCTTACTTTCGGTTCTCACGGTTTTGGAGTATCGTATGCACAAGAATATCCTCATAATTCGGTGTGCGGACGCTGACATTGCCGAGCGAGGGGATATCCTTTCGGAGGACGAGTGCTTCATAGCCGAGTGAGGTTTCCTTTTCCCCGATAAGATATCTCGTCGGAGCAGGTCTTTCGCCCGAAACTACGGCGTATTTTTCCTGCGCTTCATCAGCGGAGAGCATCTCGTTCAGCTTTCCGTCTATCATCATTGCGATGTAGTCAGCCGTCTTGTCAAGGTCGCCCGTGATGTGCGTTGAGAATATGACCGAGCGTTCGCCGTCCGAAACGAATTCGCGAAGAATATCGAGTATCTCCAGCCTTGCCGCAGGGTCAAGTCCTGCCGTCGGTTCGTCAAGGATAAGAAGCTTCGGGTCGTGCGCAAGTGCGAGGGCAAGCATCACCTTTGTTTTCGTGCCTTTGGAAAGTGAGCCGCATTTCTTTTTCGTGTCGATCTGCCACATTTTCACATACTTTGAGAAAACGCCGCTGTCCCATTTGCCGAACACTGCCGCAAATGCCTTTGCCGTTTTTTCGGGAGTTAAGGCGATGTTCAGATAGTCCTCATCGGGGACGAAGCCGACAAGGTTCTTGAATTTTGCCTCGTCCGAAACATTGTCAATGCCGCCGAAGCCTTTTATGCTTCCGCTTTCTCTGCCGTAGATATTCATTATAATGCGGAGAACGGAGGTCTTGCCTGCGCCGTTTTCGCCGATCATTCCGACTATTGCGCCCGACGGGATATCAAGCTCGGGGATATCGATAACAAAATCGTCCGCAAAGCTTTTCTTCAGATCGCGTATTTCGAGTATGTTTAAGCTGTCCATAGAAGTCATTTCCTTTCACTGATCGTTTTTATAGCATTAATAAGTTCTTCCTCGGTGAAGCCCTCGCTGAGAAGTGCTTCGGCGTTCCGTGAGAATTCCGCAAGCCGCCGCTGACGGTACTGCTCCATTATCATATTTTTGTCGGGCGACTTTACAAATGTACCCTTTCCCGATGAGGTGTAGATAAGCCCCTCATGTTCGAGGTCGGAGTAGGCTCGCTTTGTCGTTATCGCGCTTACGTTAAGGTCAGCCGCGAGTTGTCGGACGCTCGGGAGGAGTGTGTTTTCCGAAAGCTCTCCGCTCAGAATGGCGTTTCGCACGGCTTCTTTTATCTGCTCATACATCGGTTTGTCGCTCGTGTTGTTCAGCGTTATTTTGATAATATCACCTCCAAGGTGTGTATATACTGTATATATCACTATATACACACTATAGCACTGTTTATATGCTCTGTCAAGGGGTTTTGTAAATTTTTTTGGGCAAGCGGTGTTTTCACAGCAAAAAAATGAAATTTTGTATAGACATTCGGCACATTTTGAGCTATAATATAAAAGAATAAACATAAACAAACATCGAAAAGGAAAGTTTTATGAGAGTAATTACAGGTTCAGCACGAGGAAGAAAGCTCCAGACACTTGAGGGCAGTGATGTTCGCCCGACAACAGACAAGGTAAAGGAAGCTATTTTTTCTATCGTTCAGTTTGATATAAACGGCTCGGAGATACTCGACCTCTTTGCAGGCTCGGGTCAGCTCGGCATTGAGGCGCTTTCGAGAGGTGCAAAGCGCTGTACATTCGTTGACGAATCGCGCGCTTCGATAAAGGTTGTGACCGAGAACGTCAAGACCTGCGGCTTTGCAGACTTTGCCGACATTCTCAACACGGAGAGCATCGGTTATCTTCGCACCTGCCGCAAGAAATTTGACCTTGCATTCCTCGATCCGCCGTATAATAAGGGCATACTTGAAAAGGCACTTCCACTGCTTGCGGAGAAGATGTCCGACCGCGGCATAATCGTCTGCGAACACGAAACGGGTCTTGTTCTTCCCGAAAGCTACGGCGCACTTACCAAAAAGCGCACCTACAAGTACGGAAAGATCGAAGTAACGGTTTTCGTTACGCCTTTCGTCGATGATGCCGAATAAACTTATACTAATTTTTAAACTGAAAGTGTACAAAAAATCAAGCAAAATCTCGTAGCTGTTGTAACAGCTTGATGTTGAAAACAGGTTTATATGGCTTTTGCGCCGATTTTTTGTCTACACTTTGATTAAAAATTATTATTATCTCTATGGAGATGAAAAATTATGAGTAAACCAAGAATTGCCGTTTATCCGGGAAGCTTTGACCCCGTAACGAACGGTCATACAGATATTATCCGCAGAGCGTCACGCCTTTTCGACAAGGTGATAGTTCTCGTTTCGGTCAACGCCGTAAAAAGCCCATCGTTCTCTTCCGTTGAGCGAGTAAAGCTTATCACGAAGGTCGTTGACGGACTTGATCTTGAAAATGTCGTTGTCGATATATGGGACGGACTGCTTGTAGATTACATAAAGCAGGTCGGTGCGATAGCAATTATAAAGGGTCTGCGCGCCGTTTCCGACTTTGAATACGAATTTCAGATGGCGCTTGCAAACAAGATGCTTTACGATGAGGCGGAAACCGTCTTCCTCACGACAAGCTCAGAGAATATGTATCTTTCTTCAAGCGTTGTAAAGCAGATAGCGTCATTCGGCGGCGATATAAGCCACTTCGTCCCCGAATGTATCTTAAAAGACATAACCGAACGGCTTGTTCCGAAAAAATTACAGCATGAGTGATATCATCTGCGGTCAGACCCCATTTGAGATCATTCGGAAAGGAAAAAGAAAATGATTATTGACGAAATTCTTGATATGATGGACGATATGCTCGATGATGCGGGAACTATCCCGTTCAGCAGCAAAAAGGGAGCTATCGATGTTGAAAAAATGAGAGGCTGTATAAACGATATCCGCCTTAACCTCCCCGACGAGATACGCAATGCGAGAAACATTGTCAGCGACAGAAAAGATATCGTGAACGTTGCGAACAAGGAAGCTGAACAGATCGTCCGCAAGGCTGAGGAGCGCGCAAAGGTCATCGTTTCCAATGACGAGATAACAAAGGCGGCTAAGGCTCAGGCAGTTGAGATACTTAATCAGGCTCAGGCTCGCGCAAAGGACGTAAAGAACGCTGCAAACAAGTACATTGACGATATCCTCACCCAGTCGGAGAGCGCACTTCAGGCGGCTCTCACCGATGTACGCAAGACCAAGCAGGCTGTACGAAATGTTCCCTCGAATACAGGAGCAGTAAAGAAGTAAGCAATTTTCCGCCGCACATTGCCAAAGCTGTGCGGCTTCGTTATAGGAGTTGTTTTTATGAAAAAATTCGATAAAAACGCAGTTTCTTCCGCCGCCGCTTATGCAAATGAGCTTGCGGACGAGATAAATTCGCTCACTGCCGCAAAGCTTTCCGACTTCGACAAGGACAAGACCGTTCTTGCGCTCGTTGACATTATCAACGGCTTTATCCGCGAGGGCGCAATGCACTCCGACAGCATCGAAGGCATCATCGAACCGTCGGCAAAGCTCCTTTCCGAGTGTGGAAAAGCAGGCATCGCCGCTTTTGCATTCGCAGACTGCCACGAAAAAGGCTGTGCGGAGTTCGCTTCTTTCCCCGAACACTGCGTAAAAGGCACGAGTGAATCCGAGATAGTGGACGAGCTGAAAAGCATCGGCGGCTATATGCTCATCGAAAAAAATTCGACCAACGGCTGTCACGAAGAATCTTTCAGGGCTTTCCTTGACGAACACAAGCAGGCTGATACATTCATCGTCTGCGGCGACTGCACCGATATATGTGTCCTCCAGTTCTGCCTTTCGCTCAAAACGCTTTTCAACAAGGAAAATAAGCCGCTGAACATCATCGTTCCGATAAATGCTGTCGAAACCTACGATGCGCCTTACCATAATGCGGCGTTCGCTAACCTTGCGGCTTACAAGCTGATGAAGGACTGCGGTGTTCGCTTCGTTTCGGCAATAGAATAAAGGTCACCTCTAAAAGGAGTACTGCTATGGAAAATTATGATAGAAATTTAACGATGCTCACCGATTTTTATGAGCTTACAATGGCTAACGGCTACTTTGAAAACGGTATGGGCGAAACTATATCTTACTTTGACCTTTTCTTCCGCAATATCCCCGACAACGGCGGCTTTGCGATAATGGCAGGTCTTGAGCAGGCTATCGACTACCTCAGCAATCTGAGCTTCTCCGAAAGCGATATCGATTATCTTCGCGGAAAGAAAATTTTCTCCGAGGATTTCCTCGAATATCTCCGTCATTTCAGATTCAGCTGTGACGTTTGGGCAATTCCCGAGGGAACGCCTATCTTCCCGTATGAGCCCGTTGTAACGGTAAGAGGTCCTGCAATTCAGGCACAGTTCGTTGAAACGATGCTCCTTATCTGCATCAACCACCAGAGCCTTATCGCAACAAAGGCGAACCGTATCGTCCGTGCCGCAGAGGGCAGACCAGTTATGGAGTTCGGCTCACGAAGAGCGCAGGGCTTTGACGGCGCTGTTTACGGCGCGAGAGCCGCTTACATAGGCGGCTGCTGCGGAACTGCCTGCACGATCTCCGACAAGCTTATGGGAACACCTGCACTCGGCACAATGGCTCACTCGTGGATACAGATGTTTGACAGCGAGCTTGAAGCTTTCCGTGCTTATGCGAAGTGCTATCCAAAGGGAACGACATTGCTCGTTGACACTTACAACGTCCTCAAATCGGGCGTTCCGAACGCTATAACCGTGTTCAAAGAGATGCGCGCAAGGGGAGAAGAGCCTGCGGGAATCCGTATCGACAGCGGCGACATAACCTACCTTTCAAAGCGCGCGCGTCAGATGCTCGATGACGAGGGCTTCCCGAACGTGAAGATAGTAGCTTCAAATTCGCTTGACGAATATATTATCCGTGACCTCTTGCTCCAGGGCGCAAAGCTTGACAGCTTCGGCGTTGGCGAAAGACTTATCACATCGCGCTCAGAGCCTGTTTTCGGCGGAGTTTACAAGCTTGCCGCAGTAGAGAAAGACGGCGAAATTATCCCGAAGATAAAGGTTTCGGAGAATGTTGCAAAGATAACGAATCCAGACTTCAAGACGGTATGGCGTTTGTACGACTGTTCGAGCGGAAAGGCTATCGCAGACGTTCTTACCTGCGCAGATGAAACCATAGATGAGAGCAGACCATACGAAATTTTCGATCCGGAGCACACCTACAAGCGCAAAATGGTAACGAATTTCCGCGCAGAAAAGCTTATGAAGCGCATATTCGACAACGGAAAGTGCGTATATACTTCTCCGTCCGCCGAGCAGATAAAGCAGTTCTGTGCCGAGCAGATAGATATGCTTTGGGACGAGCTGAAGCGTTTTGAATATCCGCACAAATACTACGTTGACCTTTCTCCAAAGCTTTGGAAAAAGAAGAACGAACTGCTTGAAAAGGCAATGGCGCTGTAATTTAAATTCGGAATTCAGAATGCGGAATTCGGAATTAATGCGAGCTGCGAATTTATTATAAAAACGCAGGGGATGGGTCATCCGCCCTGAATCGTGCCAGCGATTTTCAATGTGCGAAAAAGCCACGAATAATAACAAAAAAGCAGACCTGTTTTCAAAGGTTTTACCTTGAAAACAGGTCTGCTCGTTTATTGCATAAACGTCTTGCGGCGCGGGACGGGAAGCTCGATCCTTACATAATTTCAGCATTCAGCAAATTTTGACGAAACAAAATAATTCCGAATTCCGAATTCATAATTCCGCATTAAATCACTGGTCCAGTCTGAAATGAACGGGAATACCGTTTCTGTATTCGGGGTGAACTTCGCCCTGAATGAGCGGCAGGAAGTAGTTGAGCGCGTCTGTTGTGACGTTGTTTCCGTCCTTGGATATCCACTCGGTCGGGAACTTCTTCTCCATATTTGCGATGCCCTTTATATCGGACGAAAGTATCTCAACGCGGTATGGATTGTTGCTTATTCTGTGGAAGACCATCATTTTGCCGCTCTCGCCGTTCATTGCGGCTTCAACTGCGGCGCTGCCTATCTGTGCGGCTTCGTTTATATCGGTGAGCGAAGCGATGTGCGAGGAGCATCTCTGCATAACGTTGAGCTCGATAGAGCGGACTTTGCAGCCGACATTTGCGGCGGTGATGTTTTCGAGGTATTTTCCCACGCCCGAAAGGAACTTGTGACCGAATGCGTCCGTAAGCTCGGAGGAGAATCCCGTCTGACGGTTTTCGCAGCGGATACCCTCGGAAACGGCTACGATAACGGCTTTGTATCGCGTCTGCGCTTCTTTTACATCGGCGAGGAATTTATCGGTCGAGAACGGCGCTTCGGGAAGATATATGAGATGCGGCGCAGGTTCGCCGTTCGCACGGAGCACGCAGGAGGAAGCCGTGAGCCAGCCTGCATCTCTGCCCATAATTTCAACTATTGTAACGGACGGAATAGAATAAACACGGCTGTCGCGGATAATTTCCTGCAATGTCGCAGCAACATACTTTGCTGCAGAGCCGAACCCCGGAGTGTGGTCGGTGTTCATTACATCGTTGTCGATAGTCTTGGGAACGCCGATGACCTTTATGTCGATGCCCGTTTCCCTGAAATAAGCATCAAGCTTCATAACGGTGTCCATTGAATCGTTGCCGCCGATGTAGAAGAACGCTTTTATATCGTGGCTGCGGAAGTTTTCGGCGATCTTTTCATAGTCTGAGCTGTCCTCTTTGTAGTCCTTGAGCTTGTATCGGCAAGAGCCGAGGATAGTTGACGGGGTCTTTTTGAGGAGGTCAATGTCATATTCCGAGGTGAGTATCTTCGTCAGGTCGATGAAATTGCCATTTATTGCGCCCTCGATGCCGTTTATAGAGCCATAGATGCCGTCAATATCGCGGCAGGACGATGCGCCCGAGAAAACACCCGAAAGCGAGGAATTTATAGCGGCTGTTGGACCGCCCGACTGTGCGACAGCTATATTAAACATAAAATTAACCTCCGATATATTTGAAAAAATGCAGTTTTATGCTATAAATTAATTATAGCATACCTCATTTTGAGTTTCCATATCCAAAACGACAGTATTTTCGGGGTTTTTCGGGGTATTTTTTCCGCTTTCGTACAGTAAAGGTTTACAGAAAACGTATTCTTAAATTTTTTTGCATTTTTTCAAAAATGTGTAATTTTTGTATTGATTTTTATGAATAAATCGGTTAAAATATATACTGGGAAAAGTTTTAAATTTTCTGTAACACTTTTTCCGATGAATTTTCAATACTGATCTCTGATCGTTCTATAGTCAAAGCCGACAGATAGAATAGATCCAGTTAGGTCACTGCGTGAACTTTGATAATGACCGCAGCAAGGCTTGCCGTCTTGCAAGGGAGATTGACGCCGAATGTATCTATTATAGCCGAGGATTTGGCTGTAGGTTGATCAGAGATCAGTATCAAGGCTTTTTGCTGTTATGAGAGGAGGACACATACTTAATCAAGTATGGTCAGTTTATGAGAAAAACAAAGATAGTCTGCACAGTAGGTCCTGCTACGGACGACGACAACATTTTGCGTGAAATGATGCTCTCGGGCATGGACGTTGCTCGTTTCAACTTTTCACACGGCGATTATGAGATACACAAGCGCCGTTTTGAGCAGGTAACACGTTTGAGAAACGAACTCGGTCTGCCCATTGCCACAATGCTCGATACAAAAGGCCCTGAAATAAGACTCGGACAGTTTGTCGATAACAAGCCCGTCAATGTCGCTGACGGCGATACTATCACCCTCACAACTATCGAGTGCGAATGTACCGCTAAAAAGGCTTACATCAACTTTAAAAATCTGCCTAAGGACGTAAGCGTCGGCACAACTATCCTTATAAATGACGGCGCAGTTGAACTCAGAGCAGAAAAGATAACCGACACTGATATCGTCTGCACAGTAGTTCACGGCGGAACACTTTCCAACAACAAGGGCATCAATGTCCCCGGCGTTGAGCTTTCTATGCCGTATCTTTCCGAGCGCGATATGAACGACCTTGAATTCGGCGCAAAAATGGGCTTCGACTTCATCGCGGCTTCGTTCGTCCGCTCTTCCGCAGATATAAATTACCTTAAAAAGTTCACCAAGAGCCTCGGCTGGACAACTCCGAGAATTATTTCCAAGATCGAAAATATGGACGGCGTGAACAACATCGATGAGATCATCGACGTTTCCGACGGCATCATGGTCGCAAGAGGAGATATGGGCGTTGAAATTCCTTTCGAGCAGATACCTGCTATCCAGAAAGAGATCATTGAAAAGGGCTATATGAGCGGCAAGCAGGTAATCACCGCAACACAGATGCTTGAATCGATGATAACCAACCTCCGTCCTACAAGAGCCGAGATAACCGACGTTGCGAACGCTATTTACGACGGCACTTCCGCAATTATGCTCTCGGGCGAAACTGCCGCAGGCAAGCACCCCGTTGAAGCAGTAAAGACAATGGCTCTCATCGCCGAAACAACAGAAAAGGATATCAACTACATCGCACGTCTTTCCAAGCGCCCGATGCAGAAGGGCATCGACAGCACGAACGCTATCGCTCACGCCGCTGTTACGACAGCTCACGACCTCGGCGCAAAGGCTGTAATCACTGTTACAAAGTCGGGTTCGACCGCAAAGAACATATCGAAGTATCGCCCGACCTGTATGATAATCGGTTGTACTCCCGATGATACCGTTCACCGTCAGATGAGCCTCAGCTGGGGCGTAGTTCCTGTAAAAATGGACGAGAAGAGCAGCACCGATGAACTTTTCAGCGCTGCTATCGATGCCGCAAAGAGCCACGGACTTGTTGAGGAAAACGACATTGTCGTTATCACCGCAGGTATCCCTCTCGGAGTTGCAGGCAAGACCAATATGCTCAAGGTAGACACGATAAAGTAAAATTCGGAATTCGAAATTCGGAATGATGCGGAATTAATACGAACCGCAAGTCTATCATAAAACTGTAGGGTACGGGTTTCCCGTCCCGCGCCGCAAGGCGTTTTACAATAAACCAATGTCCCTATTTTCATCGGATAAACCCGTTGAAAATAGGGACATTTTGCTTTTGTGACATTTTCGTATACCGAAAAACCGCTTCGCGATTCGGGACGGGCAACCCGTCCCCTACAGAAAATTACGATAAATGCGAGATTTTTAATCGGGCGGATATAAAATCCGCCCCTGCGGAATACAAGTGTTTCGTGACAAATATGCGGAACAAAATAATTCCGAATTCCGCATTCCGAATTCCGCGTTTAAAATGGTGTTGCCGCTATTTCGCCGTCTGCGCCTATCGAAACCATACTGTGCGCATATTCCGTGTCGGCTTTGAAAACATTGTCGTTGATAGTAATTCTCGTGCCCGGATAAATATAACCCTTGCAGCGAACCCAAAGCTGCTGCTTCGTGCTGAGGTAAATGTTTATCTCGTCGATTCGCTTCTGGCTCGTCTTTATCTCAACATTGGAAAGGACGCGCTGTCTTACTGCGGTCGCAAGCATTTCTTCCTTATCATCGGGAAGCTTGTGAAGCTCCTTTTTCTTTTCATTGAGAAAGTTTACTATCATCGTGAGGTCTTCTATTTTCTTCTGTGCGGCGGCTATCTTCATTTCAAGCTGCGTTTTTTCATCGGCAAGAATAGCGTTGTCGCCGAGTGTGATATCGGTCGGAGTGTATGTCTTTGAGCCGATGTTCGATGCTTCGAGCGAGTTGAGGATAGTGTATTTTCCGCCGATAAGGCTTCCGTTGCTTGCCTTTGTGGTAAGCTCGCCTGCGCAGTAGATATCGCAGATAACATAGTTCTGTGCGGAGATGTTGCCGTCGCAGTTGATGCTGCTTCGCTCGCAGAAAAGTGCGCTGACATTGCCGTGGCAGGTTATCTTTGCGAAAACGCAGCCCTGCTTTATCGTGATATTTCCGCCAGCTTCGAGCGTTGCGCCGTTTACTTCGCCCGAAACGGTGATGTTCGTATTTGATGAAACCTTAAAGCCCTCGCAGACATTTCCCTTTATGATAACATCGCCGATGAAGCTGATATTTCCGACAGAAGCGTCAACATCGCCGTTTATCACAACGGTGGTATCGACAGCGAAAGCGTTGTTCTTGAAAACGAGCTGACCGTCAACAGCCGCAACAACGTGCTGTTCGTCCTCGGTTATCTTCGTGTTCGGTCCGAGCGTGAACTGTGCCTTTTTGCCGGGGTACTGCGCGATTTTTCCGCCGCGCACATCAACCCCAGGCTCGCCCTCGGTCGGGAGAGTTATATCTGCGATAACGTCGCCCGTGCGTACAACTCGGATAAGTCCGAGGTCTTTATAGTCAACGAAACCGCGCTCATTCTCGGTAGGTGCGGCTTCGACCTTTTTATCGTATTTATATGTAATTGAGCCGCTCACGCCGTCTATCGGGAGCTGTGCAACGGCAACGCAGAGCTTCTGCGAATATTTCTGATCGTCTGCGATCATTTTTATAACGTCCTCACGCAGACCGAAAACAACATTGCTCGCTTTCAATGCGGCTTTGATGCCGTCAACGGTCACGCCTTTTCCCGTTCCCGACGGAGGAGTGACGAAAATGAACGCCTCCTTATTTCCCGTTGAAACCGAAACGTCGTATTTGCAGTCAACGTTTGCGATGATATCTGCCATGGCTGATCTCCTTTCGTCGTTTATCCGATTCGGACTGTGAATGTGAACGCATATTTTTCATTTGGCATAAGCTTCTTTGCGTCAGGCATTTCGGTGAGCTCGGTCACGCCGCTCTCGTAAACGGGGACGCTTGACCACGGTTCAAGGCAAACGAATTCAGCCGCGTTTGTCTTTTCCTTGTCCTCGAACCAAGACGACCAGACTGCGATACAGCCGTTTTTATCATAAGAGAGCGTTACCTTGTAATCGTGAGTTTTGCTTGCAAGAGCCACCCATGAGGAGTTCGGCTTGTTTTTCATGAAAACATCGTTTTTGAAGAGGTCGTGTTCGAGTGAAACCTTGTTTGCATTGTCAAGAACGACATCATTTTCATTGCGCGCGATGTTTTCGTTTTTCTCGAATTCAACATAGTAATCGGTGAAGTTTTCATCATCACCGACAGGACAGCGGAATGCAGGGTGTCCGCCGAGGAAGAAATACATCGGATTGTCGTCCTTGTTTTCGGCAGTGTATGTCACCTTGAGAGCATTGCCTTCAAGGGTGTAATTTGCGTAAAGTCCGAATTTGTAGGGATAAATTTTGAGCGTTTCATCGCTGTAGCCAAGGTAGAATTCAGCGGAACTTTCCTTTGCATAAAGAAGCTCGAATTCGCTGTCACGGGCGAAGCCGTGGTTGGAAAGAGCATATTCATTTCCGTCAACGGTGTATTTTTTTGAAGCCGTGTTGCATATAAACGGGAAAAGCACGGGAGCGTGACGCTTCCATACCTTTTCATCAGCCTGCCAGAGATACTCCGTGTCATTGCAGTCCTTGACGGAATGAAGCTCCGCGCCGAATGTGTCTATCGTTACCTTTAATATATCGGAAGAAATTGTTGTAAGCATAAAAATTACTCCTTTTTATTCAAAATCTGCGTTCTGATGCTTGCTGTATTCAGCGGCATAATCGACGAAGCTTATGTTCATATCAACATAACCGTCGATGCCGTACACCCTGCCGTCACTTGCATACTGCCACATCTGAAGCTCGTATGGATAGCTCGGCGGATTATGACCGTCCTTGTATTCAACGTACCAGAAATCATACGCACTGAGAGTCTGCATATCGTATTTCGTCAGCGCCATTTTAAGGTTGCTGTAAAGCATCGCTGTATAACCTCGGTCGGTTATCTCTTGGCAAAAAGCCGCCGCGCATTTGTTGAGCGTTTCGGTGGTAGTTCCGAGTGTTCGCGCTTCGCTGTCATCGGGCAGTTCCCAGTCGAAAACAACGGGGTATTTTATCTCGCTGTCCTTTATGAGCTCGCAAACGTAAACCGCCTCTTCGCGAGCCTCGGCTTCGCTGACAGCCTGCGAGTAGAAGTAAACACCAACGTCAATGCCTGCCGCCTGCGCACCGCTGATATAGCTTTCGGAAAGCTCGTCACGATGCATAACGCCCTTTTCATAGCCGCGGTAGCCAATGCGTATCATCGCAAAATCAATACCGTCAGCCGCAACCTTTTCCCAATCAATGTCGCCTTGGTGATAGGAAACGTCAATGCCCGTCTTTGAAACAGCCTCGCCGTTTTCATAATATGTATAGCGGTTGTCCTCGCCGAGTTCAAGGTTTTCCCAGTCAAGCGTGTTGAGCGGAACGCCCTCAAGCGGCTCGGCGGAAAAGTCGCCGTAAATATCATCGTGATAAAGCATATTGCCGTCAGCTTCGGGATATTCGTCAACGTTTGTGTTCATTGCGGCTATGTAATCTTCGCTTTCGCTGAGCCGCTTTGAAAGCTCGTCAACGCTTGACTGAAGCTTCGCGACCTTTGAGAAAAGCATAACTACCAGCACAAGTATCACAGCGAACAGTATCGCCGCAATAAGCCGAACATTAAGCCCCTTGCTCTTTTTCACGCCGTGTTCAGGCGTTCTCTCGGGCAAAGGTGTATTTGGGAAATTGCTGTCTATCATTTTTGACTTCCTTTTATAAAAAGCATAATTACCTAATAATAGTATATCACTTTTTATGTTATGTTGCAACAACTAATAACAAATTTTATATAAAATAGACTAAATTTCGCCTTTTTTGATGTTATAATGACAATTGAAGTGTAATTATCGGTTCTTCCAAGCTGTCATAAACAGGATTTATGTTTTTACTGCCTGAAAATATAAAGATAGATCATTAATTTCATATTTTATCGGATCAATAGGAAATAATATGCACTTATTGACAACCAAAACAAAAAATATTATTATAAATCTACCAACCTTTTTGAAAAACTCCGCACTATATAAATGAAAACGCTGATCGATACGTTCCTGCTGTGCTTCGATCAGTTGTTTCAAAACAAGAACGTTCTTAAAAGCGAGGGAAAGCAATGGAAAAGCAAAAGGCTGACGAGCTTATATTCTCATACATAAGGAAGATATTCGGCTTCGCAATGTCGAAGCTTTCCAAAATCGACGAAGCGGAAGAGCTTGCGGCGGAGATAACCTTTCAGGTATATTCATCTTTATTAAAGCAGGATAGGATCGAAAATCCCGACGGTTATATATTCCGCATTACGAAAAACGTCTATGCAAAGCATATTGACGGCAAAAAGCTCACCGCTTCCGTTGACGGGATCGAATATCTGCCCGACAATGATGATTTTACTCTTGATATTTCAGACAGTGAAAGCTATGGAATCCTCATACGTGAGATAACCTATCTTTCCAAAATTCAGCGTGAAATAATCGTTCAGCACTATTTTCATGACAAAAAGGTCAAGGAAATTGCAGAACTGCTTTACTTAAATGAAAACACAGTCAAATGGCATCTGACCTGCTCACGAAAGGAGTTAAAATTAGGTATGGAAAAGACAAGAACAACGGGAACTCTCGGCACAGAACCGATACATTTTGCTGATATGGGACACAGCGGCGAAGCCGCAGGCATACGGGATACATCTTACTATTTGGCAAAGGTCATCACGCAGAATATTGCTTACGCGGCATATCATCAGCCGAGAAGCGTGAACGAGATAGCCGAAGAACTGGGCATCAATCCGATTTTTGTAGAGGACGAGGTCGCTGTTCTTGAAGAATACGGCTTTATGGACAAACTCAAAAACGGAAAATATCTTACAAACATTCTGATCTATGAGCCAAATGCAAAACGCACAGAAATTTACAAGGAGATCGACCCCAAATTTTCAAAGCTTTTTGCGGAGAAATTTTTTGCGCCGATACTTGAAAAGATAACTGCGATCCCCGATTGGCTCAACGTCCCCGACAATGATATAAACCTTATGAAATGGTCGCTTGTAAGCTTTATGGCGCAGAAACTCATAATTTCGGACAGCAATGACCTTACAAAATTTTATGTAAAACGTCCCGACGGCGGAAATTATATAGCTTTTGCAACTCTTGATGTTAAATCGGGCAATACCGAACCGAATAAATATTGGTACTGCGGAGATATGGGAAGATGCAATTTTTCCGACGGAATATGGTGGAAAAGCTGGCAGTTCGATCACAACTGGGCGGGCAGAAGCAAGCGCTGGCGTGACAATCTTACGGAAGATTATGACAAAATGTATTTTTGGCTGAAAGGTCAGCTCCCCGAAATGCCGTCAAACGCCGAAAGCTATGCACGTCTGCTTGAAAAAGGCTATCTTTTGAAAAGATCGGACAGCTATCAGTGTGAACTTATCATCTGTGACAGTGAAAAGAAGTGGCTGGACTATATCCCGAACGCCTCCGAGGAAATTATGGAACTGGCACGTCAATACACAGCCGAGGTCGAAAAAGCCGAGCTTATCGGTCAGCCGAAGCATATGCACGAGCTGATAAAATGCATGAACAAATCGTTGGCATGGTCGCTCCAGACAAGGATAATGGAACATCTGCTTGATATGGGTGTTCTGAAACAGCCGACAGCGGAGCAGGCAAAGGGACTTTCCACTATTATGTTTATGGGTGAATAAAATTTGGGACTGTTACGGTACAAAGCTGTAACAGTCCCATTTTTTAGCCTTCAAAAAGGCAAATAAAAATTAAAATGTTTATAACACGGATTTATCTCAGCGTCGTGTATCCCATAAGTGCTTCGTCAACCTGACGTGCGGCTTCTCTGCCCTCACGGATAGCCCATACTACGAGGGACTGACCGCGGTGCATATCGCCTGCGGTGAATACCTTGTCAACGCTGGTCTTGTAGTCGTTTGGCGAAGCGGTTTCAACGTTAGTTCTTGCGGTGAGTTTTACGCCGAAATCATCGGTGATGTACTTCTCCGTGCCGAGGAAGCCTGCTGCGATGAGAACGAGGTCGGCAGGAATTACCTGCTCACTGCCGCTTACCTGCTCCATTGTTGTTCTGCCCGTTTCTTCGTTCTTGACGGGGGCAAGCTTTATCGTTTCGATAGCGCGAACGTGACCCTCGTCATCTTTGAGGAACTGCTTTACGGTCGTCTGATAGATTCTTGGGTCGTGACCGAATACTGCGATAGCTTCTTCCTGACCGTAGTCCGTCTTGCAGACTCTCGGCCACTCGGGCCATGGGTTGTTTGCTGCACGTTCATCGGGGAGCTTTGGCATCATTTCGAGCTGAACTACCGACTTGCAGCCGTGACGGATAGATGTTGCGACGCAGTCATTGCCCGTGTCGCCGCCGCCGATAACAACGACGTTCTTATACTTTGCGCTGATGTAATAACCGTCCGAAAGGTTCGAGCTGATAAGGCTCTTTGTTGTGGCTTTGAGGAAATCCACTGCGAAGTAGATGCCCTTTGCGTCACGTCCGTGGACGTTGATATCACGCGGATTGCCCGAGCCGCAGCAGAGGATAACTGCATCGTATTTCTGTTTGAGTTCTTCTGCGGTAACGTCAACGCCGACATTCACGCCGAGCTTGAACTTTACGCCCTCAGCTTCCATAAGTTTGATACGTCTGTCGATAACGCTCTTTTCAAGCTTCATATTCGGGATACCGTACATGAGCAGTCCGCCGGGACGGTCTTCACGCTCATAAACAGTTACGCTGTGACCTCTTCTGTTAAGGCGCTGTGCGGCTGCAAGACCTGCAGGACCTGAGCCGATAACTGCGATCTTCTTGTCCGTGCGGACAGACGGAGCTTTCGGCTTGATGATGTCATGCTCAAAAGCGTATTCGATAACAGCGTATTCGTTGTCCTTTACGGTAACGGGGCTGCCGTTAAGTCCGCAGGTGCAGGCTTTTTCGCAGAGCGCAGGGCATACCCTCGAAGTGAATTCGGGGAAGCTGTTCGTCAGAAGCAGTCTTTCCGCTGCGCTCGCCATATCACCGTGGTAAACGAGGTCGTTCCATTCCGGGCAGAGGTTGTTGAGCGGACAGCCCGAAACCATACCGTCCTGGAGCGGCTTGCCGTACTGGCAGAACGGAACGCCGCAGTCCATACATCTTGCTGCCTGCTTTTTGCGAGCCTCCATATCCATAGGAGTATGGAACTCACGATAGTTTTTTATTCTTTCAAGCGGTTTTTCACACTTGTTTTCGCATCTTTCAAATTCAAGAAATCCTGTTGATTTACCCATTTTACATTACCTCCCCGAAATTACTTCATATTCTCATGGAAAGCGGAGATACGAGCTTCTTCGCTGCTCTGTCCCTGAGCCTCAAACTTCCTGATGCTGTTCATCATCTTCGCATAGTCGTGAGGAATTACCTTTTTGAACTTAGGGAGGAACTCGTCAAAGTGATCGAGTATCTCTCTGCCGAGAACGGAGTTTGTAGCAGCCGTATGTTCTTCGATGAGCTGGCGGAGCTGTGCAACATCGTCGGGGTCGCTCACCTTTGTGAAGTCAACGAGCGACTTGTTGAGCTTTGTGTAAAGGTCGAAATTTTCATCGAGAACATAAGCGATACCGCCGCTCATACCTGCGGCAAAGTTCTTGCCCGTGCCGCCGAGGATAACTGCAACGCCGCCCGTCATATATTCGCAGCCGTGGTCGCCGACACCCTCAACAACGACAGTCGCACCGGAGTTTCTTACGCAGAAACGCTCGCCTGCAACGCCCGAGATGAACGCCTTGCCGCTCGTTGCGCCGAAAAGTGCAACGTTGCCGACGATGATGTTCTCATCCGATCTGAGCTTGGAATTCTTGGGCTGGAAAAGTACAAGTTTACCGCCCGAAAGTCCCTTGCCGAAGTAGTCGTTGCTGTCGCCCTCAAGGGTAATTGTAAGTCCCTTGGGGATAAATGCGCCGAAGCTCTGACCGCCTGCGCCGTGGCAGTTTATAACGTAAGTATCTTCATCAAGAGTGTTGTAATAACGCTTTGTGATCTCCGAACCGAAGATAGTTCCGAGGGTTCTGTTGAGATTGTTTACGTTGAGTTCGATCTTCTTAGGCTTTTGGGTTTCGAGTGCGAGCATCATCTCGGGAAGTATCTTTGTTTCATCGATGGTCTTTTCAAGCTCGAAATCAAATGCATTTGCAGGGTCGAAGTGGAGGTTGCTCTCGCCGTGTGTGAACGGATTTTCGAGAATTGCGCTCATATCGACCTTTGCAGCCTTGCTGTCGGGAGCGAAATCCTTCTTGCGGAGGAGGTCGGAACGTCCGATAAGCTCATCTACTGTACGGATTCCGAGCTTTGCCATATATTCACGCATTTCCTCTGCAATAAAGGTCATAAAGTTTACGATATATTCGGGTTTGCCCTTGAAACGCTTGCGGAGTTCGGGGTTCTGTGTTGCAACGCCTACGGGGCAGGTGTCAAGGTTGCAGACTCTCATCATTACGCAGCCCATTGTTACCAGCGGAGCGGTAGCGAAGCCGTATTCCTCTGCGCCGAGCATTGCTGCGATGACGACATCACGTCCCGTCATCATCTTGCCGTCCGTTTCAATGACAACTCTTGAACGGAGTCCGTTCTTGATAAGTGTCTTGTGTGTTTCTGCAAGTCCGAGTTCCCAAGGAAGACCTGCGTTGTGAATGGAGCTGCCGGGAGCAGCACCAGTACCGCCGTCATATCCTGAGATAAGGATAACTCCTGCGCCTGCCTTTGCAACGCCTGCTGCGATAGTGCCTACGCCGACTTCGGAAACGAGCTTAACGGAAATTCTTGCGTCCGTGTTTGCGTTTTTGAGGTCATAGATAAGCTGTGCAAGGTCTTCGATAGAGTAGATATCGTGGTGCGGAGGAGGTGAGATAAGAGCAACACCCGGAGTCGAATGACGTGTCTTTGCTATCCAAGGATAAACTTTCTTTGCGGGAAGATGTCCGCCCTCGCCCGGCTTTGCACCCTGAGCCATTTTGATCTGGATCTCCTTAGCGGAGGTGAGGTACTTCGAAGTTACACCGAAACGTCCCGATGCTACCTGCTTGATAGCGGAGCATTTGTCCTCGTCCGTGCCTGCTGTGATTATTCTTTCGAGGTCTTCACCGCCCTCACCGCTGTTCGACTTGCCGCCGATGCGGTTCATGGCGATAGCCATACATTCGTGTGCTTCCTGCGAGATAGAACCGTAGGACATTGCGCCCGTCTTGAAGCGGTGCATAATGCTTGCTGCGCTTTCAACCTCATCAAGCAGGATTCCGCCGTCCTCGGGGAAGTTGAAGTCAAGAGTGCTTCTGAGCGTGAGGTTCTTGTCCTCAGCGTTGAGAGCCTCGGAATACTTTTTATAAAGCTTGTAATCGCCCGTCCAAGTGGACTGCTGGAGAAGATGTATCGTGAGCGGATTGTAAAGGTGTTCTTCCTTGCCGCTGCGTGACTTGTGGTTGCCGATGCTTTCGATAGCTTCGTTTACCGTGAGGTCGCGCGGGTCGAATGCAGCATCGTGGAGAGCAAGGCTTCTTGCGCTGATGTCGTCAAGGTCGATACCGCCAATTCTGCTGACAGTGTCGGGGAAGAATTCCTCGCAGACGCTCTTGCTTATGCCGAGCGCTTCAAAGATCTTTGAACCCTGATAGGACTGGATAGTAGAGATACCCATTTTGGAAGAAATTTTAACGATGCCGTCAACGATAGCCTTAACATAAGCGTTGAGAGCCTCGGTGTATTCCTTGTCGATCGTTCTGTCGGAAGTAAGCTCATAGAGCGTATCCATTGCAAGGTAAGGGTTAACTGCGCTCGCACCAAAGCCGAGGAGAGTTGCGAAGTGATGAACTTCGGTAGGCTCTGCTGTTTCGATGATAAGCGAGATAGCTGTGTTCTTTCTCGTCTTTACAAGGTAGGTTTCAAGAGCCGCAACAGCAAGGAGCGACGGGATAGCGAGGTTATCCTTGTCAACGCCGCGGTCGGTGAGGATAAGGATAGTTGCACCGTCCTCGTGAGCCTTGTCAGCCTGACGGTAAAGGTTCTCAATAGCTTCGCGGAGAGTTGAAGTCTTCTTATTGTAAAGCATCGAGATATCAGCAGTTTTAAGGCTCTCGATATTCGATGTACGAATTTTGAGCAGGTCAAGATTCGTAAGAACTGGGTTTCTTATCTGAAGAACAAGGCAGTTCTTTTCATCGTCTTTGAGAATGTTGCCCGATGCGCCGAGATAAACTGTCGTATCGGTGATAACGGATTCTCTGATAGCGTCTATCGGAGGATTGGTTACCTGCGCAAAGAGCTGCTTGAAGTAGTCAAAGAGCGGTGGGTTCGTGTTGGAGAGCGGAGGCACAGGTGTATCTGCGCCCATTGCAGCGGTCGGCTCAGAACCCGTGAGAGCCATTGGTATCATCGTGCTGCGGATAGATTCATAAGTATAACCGAAAGCGTGCTGAAGTCTTTCAAGCTCCTCGCCCGAGTAACGCGCAGGCTTCTTGTTCGGAATATAGAATTCGGAAAGTGGGTGGAGATTGTGGTCGAGCCATTCACCGTATGGGTGACGCTTGCTGTAGTAATCCTTGAGCTTTTCGTCCTCAACAAGCTCGCCCTTGACGGTATCGACAAGGAGCATCTTGCCGGGGTGAAGCCTTTCCTTTTTAACGATAACATCGGCAGGGATATCGAGTGCGCCGACTTCGGAGGAGAGGATAAGATACTTGTCCGTGCCGTTGTCGGTGATATAATAACGTGACGGACGCAGACCGTTTCTGTCGAGGACAGCACCGAGAACATCACCGTCAGAGAAGATGATAGATGCAGGACCGTCCCAAGGTTCCATCATCGTTGCATAATACTGATAGAATGCGCGCTTTTCACGGCTGATAGTCTTGCTGTACTGCCAAGGCTCAGGAATGAGCATCATAACAGCGAGCGGAAGATCAACGCCTGCCATTGTCATAAATTCGAGAGTGTTGTCAAGACGTGCGGAGTCCGAACCTCTTACATCGAGAACGGGGACGATGTCTTTCATTCTGTTGCCGATAAGGTCGCTGACGAGAACGGATTCACGGCTGAGCATCTTGTCAACGTTGCCCGTGATAGTGTTGATCTCGCCGTTGTGAACGATAAGGCGGTTCGGGTGTGAACGCTGCCAGCTCGGGTTCGTGTTCGTGCTGAAACGTGAGTGAACGATGCCGATAGCGGAAACATATTCTTCGCCGTCGAGGTCGAGGTAGAATTTACGAAGCTGGTTAACGAGGAACATACCTTTATATACAATAGTACGGCTCGAGCAGGAGCAAACGTAGGTGTCCTTGTTCTGCTTTTCAAATACCATTCTTGCTATGTAAAGCTTTCTGTCGAAGTCGATGCCCTTTGCGCAGTCGTCAGGCTTCTTGATGAATGCCTGATAGATGTTCGGCATACTTTCGAGAGCCTTTGTGCCGAGAACATCGGGGTTCACGGGGACTTTTCTCCAGCCGAGGAATTCGAGGTTCTCGGCGATAAGTGTTTTCTCAAAGTCAGCCATTGCGAAGCGGCACTGATCTTCGGACTGTGGGAAGAAGAACATACCGATACCGTATTCACGCTCGCCGCCGATCTCGATGCCTGCTTCCTTTGCAGCCTTTTTGAAGAAAGAGTGGCTGATCTGGAGGAGGATACCAACGCCGTCGCCTGTTTTGCCCTCTGCGTCCTTACCTGCGCGGTGTTCAAGCGTTTCAACGATCTTGAGCGCGTTGTCAACAACGGTGTAGTCAGCCTTGCCGCTCATATTTACGACAGCGCCGATGCCGCAGTTTTCGTGTTCAAATCTCGGATCGTACAAGCCGTCTTTCTGGAACGGCTCCTGATTTCTGTAATTATCCATAAGCGTTCTCCTTAATTCTGATCCCCGATACAATGGCGGCGGATCGGTTTATTTTATACGATTGTCTTCCCTGAAAATACAATCGTTTTTCTGCGATGTTATTATTCTATCACATAAAAAAGCACTTGTCAAGGATTTTTGCAAGATTAATAATTAATTCCTGCGTTTTATATCAAATAATACACAAAAATCCTTTTAAACACGCTTTTTTTGATGAATTTATGAAATTGACATTCAAAAAACTTTTAATTTTGGCTATTTTATTAAGAAAGCACTCATAAAAAAAGAACGGGTGACCATTCTTAGGAAAATTATTGCCGAAGCAGGATAGTTATTCGTATCGTTCCCGACTGCGCTATAGAAAAATTTTATGGGTTTTGTTAGGAAAGCTATCGTTTTTATGAAAAAATCCGCGCATCATCGTTCCGTTCGATGATGTGCGGATTTTTGCGTGAGTATTATTAATAGAATCTCTTCTTGTTCTTCTTTGTTACGATGATGACAACAACAACTGCTGCAACTACAACAACTGCTGCGATGATGATAACGATAAGAACAACGTTGTTTCCGCTGCTTGCTGCCGATGTGCTTTCTGCTGTTGTTTCAGCTGCTGTGGTTTCGGCAGGTGCTTCGGTTTCAGCTTCGGTGATCTCTTCAGCTTCTTCGGTGGTCTCAGCCGTTGTTTCACGAACAGGGGGATCGTAGTTTGTGATCTTAACATAAGTAACGATCATCTTAACGCCGCGGTCGCCGATGCAGATATTGTTTACGGTAGAAAAATCATCGCTTCCATAAGCAAGAACCATTGCATCATAGTCAAAAAGTGCGTGTGTGTCATCATATTCATAAGGAACTACCTGCGCCCAGATCTGAGGGTCAGCATTGTAGTTTTGGAATATAAGCTCTACCTGATACTGATCGGGGAGTGCTGCTTCACCATCAAGTTCGTACTGAACTTCGATCACGCTGTCGGGAGTGATTCCCATTGGATCGATCTCTGCGTTTGAATATGTAATGGACTGACCCCAAGCACCGTTTGTCTGAACTGCTCTTGTAACGGAAGGTTCAAAGTCCTGTGCTTCAGCGAAAGCTGTAAAGGTCATGCAGAATGCTGCAAAAACTCCGGCTGCGATACCGGAAATTATTTTAGAAATTTTCATCTTTCTTCTTCTCCTATTCTTTAAAAATTTATATGAAAATACACATTAATTCTATACCAGATCAGTTGTATTGTCAATATATTACTGATGGTTTCGTTCAAATCAACAAAATGTGTGCGGAAAATCCATTGCAAAGCTTGCAATTTGTCAACGAACTTCGTGCCAGCCGTCCAGCTTTGAACGCATCAAAGCGCCGAAGATACGCTCTTTTGTGCCCTTTGATGAGCGGTCAAGCTCTGCTATGAGCCGCTTTGTATCCTCACGGGCGGTCTTTCCGTCAGCAGGGCAGGCGCTTTTGTGAACGGGGAGCTTGGCTTTCGCTGCGGCGGAGCGGATCTCCTTTTCCTCGGCAAGCACAAGCGGGCGGATTATCGTTATATCACCGTCATCAAGCTCGCAAACGGGCGGAAAGCATCCCAATCTGCCCTCGATGGTGAGGTTCATCATAAAAGTTTCTATCGCATCGTCCTTGTTGTGGCCGAGCGCAAGCTTGTTGCAGCCCAAGTCCCTGACCGCGCCGAGCAGCGCACCTCTCCTCATTCGTGAGCAAAGGCTGCACGGGTTCGGCTCTTTACGCACATCGAAAACTATCTCGCCGATCTGCGTTTGGATAATTTCGTACCGAACGCCAAGCTGTTCGCAGAGTTCCGAAATTGCGGAATAGTCACCGCGCTTTCCGCCGAAGTTCGGGTCAACAGTTATTGCCGTCACATCGTAGTCAACGCCGATGAAATCACGCATTCTTGCAAGTCCGTAAAGCAAAGCAAGGCTGTCCTTGCCGCCCGAAACGCCCACGGCGATACGGTCGCCGTCCGAGAGCATTTCAAAGCCGTTCACAGCCTTGCGCATTAGTCCGAGAAGCCTTTGCATCACTTCTGAATGTTGCCGTGGGAAAGCTCGGTGAGGTAAGCATTGATGAAGCCGTCAATGTCGCCGTCCATTACAGCCTGAATGTTGCCGTTCTCATAGCCTGTGCGGTGGTCTTTCGCGAGGGTGTAAGGCATAAATACATAAGAACGTATCTGTGCGCCCCAAGCAATCTCTTTCTGAACGCCCTTGATGTCTTCGATCTTTTCAAGGTGTTCTCTTTCCTTTATTTCAACGAGCTTGGACATAAGCATTTTCATAGCATAGTCCTTGTTCTGATACTGGCTTCGCTGAGTCTGGCAGGAAACAACGATGCCCGTCGGGATATGTGTAAGACGAACTGCGGAGGAGGTTTTGTTTACCTTCTGTCCGCCTGCGCCCGATGCACGGTAGAAGTCAATTTCGAGGTCTTCGGGGCGAATTTCGATGTTCGTATCAGCCTCGCTCATTTCAGGCATAACTTCGAGCGAAGCGAAAGAGGTGTGTCTTCTTCCCGATGAATCGAACGGCGAAACGCGGACAAGTCTGTGAACGCCCGATTCGGACTTGGTGAAGCCGTAAGCGTTAAGTCCCTCGATAAGGATAGATGCGGATTTGAGTCCTGCTTCATCGCCGTCGAGGTAGTCAAGGGTAGTTACCTTGAAACCGTGGCTTTCAGCCCACATATTGTACATTCTGAAAAGCATCGAAGCCCAGTCCTGAGCCTCTGTTCCGCCTGCGCCTGCGTGGAAAGTGAGGATAGCGTTCTTGCTGTCGTATTCTCCCGTGAGGAGCGTTGAAAGCTTCATTGCTTCAAGCTCTTTCTTAAAATGGTTGGCATCGGACTTGATCTCGAAAACGACATCGTCATCTTCCTGCGCGCCCTCTTCAAGTGTAAGCTCGATCATTGTAATGGTATCTTCAAGCTTTGCGTTGAGCTTGTTGTAGCTGTCGATAGTAGCTTCATCGTGCTTGATCTTCTGCATAACTTTCTGCGAATTTTCAAGGTCGTCCCAGAATCCGTCCTTGCCCGATTCTTCCTGAAGCGTAGCAATTTCAGCCTTAGCCTTGTCGATATCGAGAATTTTGTAAAGGTCTTTCATTTCGTTGCGGTAGCCTTCAAGCTCTACCTTTAATTCTTCAAGTAAAAGCATATATATCTCCTTTTTTATGATTATATTTCATTATATAATTTACACTGTAGGGGACGGGTTTCCCGTCCCGTTTTTATAATACGGTCATTATCGGACTTATCCGAAACGTCAATATCCGTCCTTATCTCCGCCGTAAATTCCGAGCAGTTCCTCGGAGAAACCCTCGCCGTCCTTGACAGCAAGCGTCGGGAGAACTTTCATAAACGGCTTTCCGCCGAGCTTTCCCTCGATAAGAAACAGCCACGGCGAACAGCTGTGGTCTTTCGCCACAAAGCGGAGCGTTTTCGGCTCAATTTTGTTCGCTTTCATTGCAGAGATAACGTCCGCAAGCCGTTCGGGTCGGTTGCAGATACAAAGCTTTCCGCCGAATTTTAGAAGTCCTGCCGCAGTTCTGCAAACATCATCGATATTGCATAATATCTCGTGCCGAGCGATGCGCTGTGCCTCGCCAAGGCTTTCGATGCCTGCGTTCGCAGCCTTGTAAGGCGGATTGCAGGTAACAACATCGAATGTCCCTTTCGGAACTTTGTCCCCGAGCGACTTCAGGTCGCCGAGGACGGGAACTAAACCGTCAAGCTTGTTCTTTTCAAGCGTTGTGCGGAACTGGTCGATAGCCTGCTCCTGAATGTCAACGCCGTAAATAAGCTCGGGTTCAAATTTTATCTTCAGCAAAAGCGGGATAATGCCGCAGCCCGTGCCGAGGTCGCAGACCTTGTCTTTGTGACGCGGCGCGGAAAAATCCGCAAGCAGGAAAGCGTCCGTTCCGAATTTATGCTCGGGCGAAACGCAGATATCGATGCCATTTTGCAGCGGTTCAAATTTATACATCAACCCACCATAACCTTTCCGACAGGGCATATCTCGTTTTTGCCGCCGCGCTTCGTATTCATCGAAATGCTCAGCGCGAGCGAAACAGGGCCGACTCGTCCGATGAACATTATTATAATAAGTATGACCTTTGAAATGATGTTGCATTTTGCCGTAACGCCCGTTGAAAGCCCTGCCGTCGAAATTGCGGAAGTGACTTCATACGCAGCGTCAAGTCCCGATACATTCGGGTTGAGGTTGTATATCGCGAGCGAGGATACTATTATAAGGAAAGCGAATATCATTGCGACCGTGAGCGCCTTGTAAACGACCTCGTGTTCGATCTTTCTTCCCATTGCGATAGTGTCCGTTTTGCCTGAAAGTACGCTCAGTATCGTCATAATGATGATAGCCATTGTCGTGAGCTTTATTCCGCCGCCCGTTGAACCGGGAGCAGCGCCGATGAACATAAACAGTATCGAAAATACTTTCATCATCGGGGACATTCCCTCAATATCTATAGAGTTGAAGCCTGCCGTGCGGAGCGTTGCCGACTGGAAAAAGCTGTTACCAAGCTTGTAAAGGAAGCTTTCGCCGCCCAAAGTGCGAGGGTTGTTCCATTCGGTGATAAGCGTTGCGAGCATACCTGCGCCGACAAGGATCGCGGTCGAGATAAGCACAAGCTTCGACTGGAATTCAAGCTTTTTCTTCTTGCGGAATTCGATGAGATTTGTCCATACGAGGAATCCCAAGCCGCCTGCGATGATGAGTATCGGTATGACTATGACCGTTATAGGGTCGTGTGAAAGCGTTGTAACGCTCGAAAAAGGCTCTGCGACCATTCCCATTATGTCAAATCCGGCATTGCAGAAAGCGGTTATCGAGAGATAAGCGGCGATGTAGATCCCCTTTGCGCCAAACTTCGGAACATAAGATATTGAAAGCATCAGCGCACCTATCATCTCGCATATAAAAGATATCGCAAGAACATGCCTTACCATATATTTTACATCGTAAAAGCCGCTCGTGTTTACCGATTCGGACGCTACCTGAATGGTGTGAAGCTCAGGCTTTTTTCGGATAAGGAAGTTGAAAAATGACGTAAAAGTCACCAGTCCCAAGCCGCCTATCTGTATCATTAGCAGAATGATTATCTGCCCGAAAAAGCTCCAGTAGCTGCCCGTGTCAACAACGACAAGTCCCGTAACGCAGGTCGCCGAGGTCGCCGTAAAAAGCGCAGTCAGCGGACTTGTGAAGCGGTGTGATGCGGACGAGAACGGCATCGTGAGCAGCAGCGTTCCGATAATGATTATTGCCAGGAAGCTTATCGAAATGACCGCTGCCGGATTCGGATGTTTGTTTTTAGGTTTATTCTGCAGCATTGTCCCGACCTCTGTTCAAAACACATTTTGTTTACATTTTTGCACTAACTATAATAGTATAACACATTTTAGAGGAATACGCAACATATATTTCTAATTTTGGCGGAATTATCGGTGAAAAAACTTCAAAAGCGTTATTTTTGCCGCAAAAAAACCGCACAAAACGCGTTTTTGACGGTTTTATGCGGTGTGAATTTTATTTTCCTATCGGAGCAGGTTCAAGCTCGGACTCGTTTTCGGTTTCGGGCTGAACATTTTCCGATATCTCGGGTTCGGGCAGCATCGCAGGCGCGGCAGGAGCTTCTTCCGCGGTTTTCTGCGGATTTTTTTTGCCCTTTCTTTTCAGAACGGCAAGCTGTTTTTTCAGCTTTACTTCAAGCTTTTTCGCAAATCGGTTTGAGTAATACTTCTGCTTCAAGGCTTCCATCGATTCGGAGTGTGTTACCGAGCGGATATTCGGGAATGCTCGGAGAAAACGCTCTGTCTGACGGTCACGGATAGCGAGCAGCTTTTCATACTTGTCAAGAATTTCATTCGTTTCGTTAGCGAGCTTTTCGCCTATCTTTATCGAGCCTTTGAGCATAAGCGCAGAGATATCATCGATCTGTTTAAGACGCTTGTTAAGGTTCGCAACTGCGCAGAGCGAAGCGGTAAGGTCTATCGCGATAAGCACAGCCATAATTGCGATAAAAATGATGCCGACCTTAAACGGTATGTGGTTAACGACCGTTTCGACGAGCGGCTGAACGACCTTTATAACAAGCACACAGCCAAGTCCCCAAAGTATCGATACTTTCGGGCAGATATAGCCGCGGTAATTGAATTTTTCGTGCGAATAGTCCCACCAGCGCGTGTTGAAAAGCTTTTCCATGCCCAATCCGACCGCAAGTTCAAGCGCCGTACAAAGCACAAGTGAGATAACGAAAAGCAGAAGCGGTTTATCGGCAATAGGACGTGAGAACACCGCTATCATAAGAACGCCGAAACCGTAAATAGGACATATCGGCATACTCAGAAAGCCGCGGTTCTGATATTCGCCCGTTTCAATTGTCATATAGCAAACCTCGATGCACCAGCCGATGAATGCCCAGAAGCAGAACATCAGCGCCATCTGATAAAGGCTGTAACCTATAAATGGAATAATTGTCATAATCTTTTTACCCTCTTTTTGTCAATTCTTAAATGTTAGTCTAAGTGAACAGAGCAAAATCCCTGCTTTTGCCCTAAATTGTCGTGCTTATATTATACACCGTATAGCATTAAAAGTCAATGGGAAAATACGTATTCGACATTTTTCAGAAAATTATATGGATAAATTTAAAAAAGGACTTGATTTTTTAGTAATAATGTGTTATAATATTTAAGCTGTGAGTTGAAAGCCACAGGTTGATGTGAGTTAAAGACTAAATTGTTTATGGTTTTTGAACACAGCAGTTATATATTCGGAGACGTATCGAAGTGGTCATAACGGGGCTGACTCGAAATCAGTTAGAGAGCAATCTCCCGCGAGTTCGAATCTCGCCGTCTCCGCCAAAAAAGCCGATAAGCCATGAGTTTATCGGCTTTTTTCTATTATATAATAGTAGGAGTGAAAATTTATGAAAGTAAGAAAATATACCGAAAATGATATCTCCGAAATGGTAAGGATATGGAACATCGTTGTCGAGGACGGCGTTGCTTTTCCGCAGGAAGAAGACCTCACGGACGAGAGCGGACGGGAATTCTTTGCATCGCAGACCTACTGCGGAGTTGCCGAGGACGATAACGGCGCAGTTTGCGGAATGTACATACTTCACCCGAACAATATAGGAAGATGCGGACATATCTGCAACGCAAGCTATGCCGTTGACAAGAACCGCAGGGGAGAGCATATCGGTGAAGCGCTCGTTTCCGATTCGCTCAGGCAGGGCAAGGAACACGGCTTCGGCGTTCTCCAGTTCAACGCAGTAGTTGCGGAGAATATCCACGCCCGTCACCTTTACGAAAGACTTGGTTTCAAGCAGCTCGGAACTATCCCAAAGGGTTTCCGCAGGATAGACGGCGGCTATTCCGATATCTGCCCTTATTATCATGAGCTTTAAGTTTTTGTGGGCAAAAGGGTCTGAATATGCTGAAAATGCTTAACTATAAGTATAAAAATTAAATTGAATTACTCTTTGTATTATGAATTGGCGTTTACAGAAGCTTTTGGCAAATGTATCAGCGGAAATCCTTGCCCGTCTTTTATATGAAAGACTTGGCTTCAAGCGGCTCGGAACTATTCCAAAGGGCTTCCGCAGGATAGACGGCGGCTATTCCGATATCTGTCCTTATTATCACGAACTTTAAGATTTAGGAAAAGCTTAGATTTCGCCGAAAATTGATAACTTTAAGTATAAAATATAATTTTAAATACATCTTGTATTAAAAAATGGACTTTTGGCTTCACTTTTACTCGAAGATTTTGTAAAAGTATGCCGAATGTCCATTTTTGCTTATTGCATGAATATGAACAAATTGTAAATAATCCTATTAACCTCTTGAATTTGACAATACAAAGGAATATAATAGTGTTAGCACTCTAAGAGTAGGACTGCTAACACTCGGATAACACAATTGCTAATTTTCAGAGGAAGTGTACTTATTATGGCAAAGACAAAACAGTTCAAAGCTGAATCCAAGCGTTTGCTTGATATGATGATCAATTCAATTTACACCCACAAGGAGATATTCCTCCGTGAGATAATCTCAAATGCGAGCGACGCAATGGACAAGCTCTATTTTAAATCTCTCACCGACAGCAGTGTCGGCATGAACCGCTCCGATTTCTTCATCAAGATCGATGTTGACAAGGACAACAAGGTCATCACCGTTTCCGATAACGGTATCGGTATGACAAAAGAAGAACTCGACAGCAACCTCGGTACTATCGCAAACAGCGGCTCGCTCGGCTTCAAGAGTGACGAGAACAACACCGCCGAGGACGTTGACATCATTGGTCAGTTCGGCGTAGGCTTCTATTCCGCATTTATGGTAGCAAAGAAGGTTCAGGTGCTTACAAAGGCATTCGGCTCGGATCAGGCTTACCTTTGGGAATCCGAGGGCGTTGACGGCTATACTATTGAAGAAGCCGAAAAGGACAAGGTCGGAACAGAGGTAAGGATCTTCCTCAAAGATGATACCGATGATGAAGAATACAGCGAGTTCCTCATGCAGTGGAAGATAAAGTCACTCATCAAGAAATACTCCGACTATATCCACTATCCTATCAAAATGGATATGGAACACGACCACCTCAAAGAGGGCACGGGCGTTGATGATGTTCCTGCCGAGTATGAAACAACCGTTGAGGAAGAAACTCTCAACAGCATGACACCTATCTGGCGCAAGAACAAGAACGAGCTCACCGATGAGGATTACAACAAGTTCTATAAGGAGAAATATTACGATTACAGCGATCCGCTCTGCCATATCCATGTCAAGACAGAGGGTACTGCGACCTACGATGCGCTCCTTTACGTTCCTGCAAACACCCCTATGGATTTCTACACGAAGAACTTCAAAAAGGGACTTCAGCTCTATTCGAGCGGCGTTCTCATTATGGACAAGTGCGAAGACCTTATCCCCGACCATTTCTGCTTCGTAAGAGGTCTTGTCGATTCGCAGGATCTTTCGCTCAACATTTCGCGTGAAATGCTCCAGCACGACAGACAGCTGAAGCTTATCGCAAAGTCGCTTGAAAAGACTATCAAGAACGAATTGAAGAAGATGCTCACCAACGAGCGTGAAAAGTATGAGAAGCTCTGGAAGAACTTTGGTATGCAGATAAAGTTCGGCGTTTACAACGGTTACGGCGCAAACAAGGATTTGCTCAAAGACCTCCTTATGTTCTATTCTTCCAACGAGAAGAAGCTTGTAACGCTTGATGAATATACTCAGAGAATGAAGGAAGATCAGAAGTATATCTACTATGCCGCAGGCGAAACTGTAGACAAGGTAGATGCTCTTCCTCAGACAGAAGTTGTCAAGGACAAGGGTTACGAAATCCTCTATCTCACAGAAAGCGTTGACGAGTTCGCACTCAAGGTTCTTGAGCAGTATAATGACAAGCCGTTCAAGTCTGTTTCGGACGCAGACCTCGACCTCGATACTCCCGAGGAAAAGGAAGAATTCAAGAAGCTTTCCGAAGAAAGCAAGGATATGCTTGACGAGATAGCAAAGGCTCTTGACGGCAAGGTAAACTCCGCAAAGCTTTCCGAAAGACTTAAATCCCACCCTGTCTGCATCACGAACGAGGGCGAAATTTCACTCGAAATGGAAAAGACCTTTGCCGCAATGCCGACCGATCAGAACGTAAAGGCTCAGAAGGTTCTCGAGATCAACCCGAACCACCCGATCTTCGGTGTTCTCAAAGACCTCTACGCAAACAACAAGGAAAAGCTTGCCGACTACAGCAAGATACTCTACACCGAAGCACTTCTTATCGAGGGTATGCCGATAGAAGACCCGCTTGCATTCTCGAATCTTGTTTGCTCGCTTATGGTGGACAAGAAATAAATTCGGAATTATGAATTCGGAATTCGGAATTATTTTAATTCGTAATGCGTAATTATTACGCGGCTGAAAATGCAGCGGTCGGGTAAATTTTGTATTCGCCCGACCGCTTGCAGAAAATGCTTGACATATCTGTCAAAAAGGTTTATAATATAAACATAAAGAGGGCATACCGATAGACGGTCGCTCCCAAAATTTGTGATTAAAAGAAATAACCGCTAAGTTGGTCGCTTGGGCGGTTATTTCTTTTTGCTGTTAAGCGCTATCTGAATGATATCGCAGATAAGTATTCCTAAAGTTAAAACTTCAATTATACTCATTAAAAGAAAATGCAAGAACAACGGCGAGGTCGCATAAATGTGACCTCGCCGTTGTTTTGTTTAATAATAAAAGTATAGCACTGCAATAATTACGCATTACGAATTACGAATTAAGCATTGCATCAGCGGTGCGAATATCGCAAAGCCGAATGCTATCGCAAGCTGTTGACCCGAGAGCGCCGTTGTGGAGAAAATTATCTGCATGAACGGCACATATATTGCCGCAAAAATTATGCAAAGCGATGACAGCACCGCAAGTATAAGCTTTGGATTATTGAAATACGGCACTGTAAAGATGTTCTTCGTTTCCGATTTGCACTCGAAAACGTGCGCAAGCTGGGTCATTACAAGGGTGAAAAGCGCAGCTGTTCTGGCGGTGTCAACATTCCCCGACATATAGTTCGTAAGGAAAAAACAGCCGAGTGTACACGCACCTATCAAAATCCCTCTGAACACTATTTTCGTCATAAGTCCGCCCGAAAAGAAGCTTTCGTTCGCTTTTCTCGGCGGTTTGTTCATACATTCGTGCTCGGCCGGCTCTACGCCGAGGGCAACGGCAGGAAGTCCATCTGTCGCAAGGTTTACAAGAAGAAGCTGGGTCGGGAGAAGCACCACGGGCATTCCCATTATTATCCCGAGGAACATTGTCAGCACCTCGCCGATATTGCAGGAGAGCAGGTAGCGGACGAATTTTCGGATATTTGCATAGATACCTCGACCCTGTTCAACGGCTTTGACAAGCGTTGCGAAGTTATCGTCAAGCAGGACAACATCAGCGGCTTCTTTGGTAACGTCTGTTCCCGTTATGCCCATTGCAACGCCGATAGAGGCTTCTTTTACCGCAGGAGCGTCATTAACGCCGTCGCCCGTCATAGTCACTATGTCGCCGCGGCGCTTGAAAGCACGGACGATGCGAAGCTTATCCTCGGGAGTTGCACGGGCATAAACGGCTGCTTTTCCGATAACATCGTCAAGCTCTTCATCAGACATTTTCGCAAGCTCCGCACCCGTTACAACGATATCGTCACCGCGCAGGATACCTGCTTTTTTGGCGATCGCGGCGGCGGTGTTCTTGTGGTCGCCCGTTATCATAACCGTTCGGATATGCGCCTTTCGGCAAAGCTTTACGGCTTCGATAGCTTCGGGACGCGGCGGGTCGGTCATTCCTGCAAGTCCGAGGAATATCATACCGCTTTCGCTGTCGCCGCCGTCAATGTTTTTCTCGCAGAAAGCAAGCACACGAAGCGCTTCGCCCGTGAGCTTTTCGTGCTCGGCTTCGAGGCTTCGGCGAACGGACGGAGTGAGCGGTTTAACGCCGTCATTCGTCATTATAAATGAGCATCGGGGGAGGATAACGTCAAATGCGCCTTTTGTAAATGCAGTTTTTCCCGAACCGCCCGAGCATATCACGGTCATACAGCGTGTTTCGCTGTCGAAAGGTATCTCCTCATTTTTGCGGAAGCTGTGGTGAAGCTTTTCCGATGTGATGCCCGACTTTGCCGCCATTATAAGGAGCGCGATCTCGGTCGGGTCGCCTGCGGTGTTCCACTCTTCCTTTTTGCCAAAGGTTTTGAGCTGACCGCGTTCGCGCTGGGAGATTTGTGCCATTTGCGGCGGTGCGCTTATGTCGGCATTGTTGCAGAGGACTGCGCAGTGCATAAGTTCGGATAAAGTCTTGTCTGCGCCTGGGTTGATGTTCTTTCCGTCCTCGGTTATGCCGCCCTGAACGTTGTAGCCGCTTCCCGAGATGTCGTAAAGCTTATTTCCGCAGAAAACCTTTGTCACGGTCATTTTATTCTCGGTGACAGTACCTGTTTTGTCCGTGCAAATTACCGATGCACAGCCGAGCGTTTCGACCGAGTGGAGCTTATGTACAAGCGCTTTCTGAGCAAGCATACGCCGAACAGCGAGCGCGAGCGCAATTGTTACCGTTGCAGGAAGTCCCTCGGGGATAGCGGCAATGGCAACGGAAATTCCCGTCATAAGCATATCAAACGGCGGCTCTCCGTGCAAAATTCCTGCGCCTGCGACGACGATGCAGACAGCCGTGCATATTATAGCAACGACTTTTCCAAGCTCGCCGAGCCTTTTCTGGAGCGGAGTTTCTTCCTCCTCGATATCGATGAGCATACCCGAAATTTTTCCGACCTGCGCCGAAAGTCCCGTTGCGATGACCTTTGCAAGAGCCGTTCCCTTTGTTACAATAGTACCGCTGTAGACAATGTTCGCCTTTCCGATAGAATTATCGGAATCATCGGGCGAGCCTGCCGACTTTGCAACGGGAGCGGATTCGCCCGTGAGGATACTTTCCTCGGCGAAAAGTCCTCGGCTTTCGAGAAGTGCCGCATCGGCAGGAATTTTGTCGCCTGCTTCGAGCGAAATAACGTCACCCGGAACGAGAACGGACGCAGGAAGTTCGGTCAGATGTCCGTCACGGTAAACTTTTGCGTTAGGAGCAGTCATATTTTTGAGCGCAATGAGAGTTTTTTCGGTCTTATACTCCTGCACGAAGCCCAAAACGGCGTTCAGGAGCACGATAACGATGATAGTCAGCGCGTCATAAACTTCTCCGAGAAATATCGAGACCGCCGTTGCTATCAAAAGGATTATCACCATAACATCTCGGAACTGACCGAGGAAAATTTTTATAGGTGCGGTCTTTTTCTTGCTCGCGAGCCTATTTTCCCCGTATCGGAGAAGCCTTTCCTCCGCCGCCGATGATGAAAGACCGAGCGCCGAGCCGTTTATGCTTTTTTCTGCCATTTTTATCTCTCCTGTTTAAATATATTTTTGACTTTGGGTGGTCTGTTTAGTTCTAATTATATTCGGACAGGTCGGGAAAAATGACGATCGGTAAAATTCCGTGAAAGTATTATTTTCCTGCAAAAGTTAGTCAATATTTATATTTAAATTGTTGACTTTAGCGTTATTTTAAGATATAATATTAGTTATAGCATTATGCCATAGGGAGAATGCGGTTATTTTTTTGTAAAGGAATGAGATAATGTATAAGATTGTTCGCAAGAAAGAGCTTAACCCTACTGTTACGCTCATGGACATCGAAGCACCCATGATCGCCAAAAAGGCTGAACCGGGTCAGTTTATTATCCTCAGAGTTGACGAGGAGGGCGAGCGTATCCCGCTCACAGTTGCAGATTTTGACAGAGAAAAGGGAACTGTCACAATTATTTTCCAGATCGTCGGCGCTACGACCGAAAAGCTCAACCATAAGAATGAGGGCGAGTATATTCAGGACTTCGTTGGTCCTCTCGGCGTTGCTTCACATACAGACGGACTTAAGAAAGTTGCTGTTGTCGGCGGCGGCGTAGGCTGTGCTATCGCATACCCTATCGCAAAGAAGCTCCACCACCTCGGCTGTGAAGTCCACTCTATCGTTGGTTTCAGAAATAAAGACCTCGTTATCCTTGAAGATGAGTTCAAGGCTGTTTCCGATAAGCTCTGCATGATGACAGATGACGGTTCGCACGGCGAAAAGGGTCTTGTTACAGAAGCTCTCCGCAAGCTCATCGAGAGCGGCGAAAAATATGACGAAGTTATCGCTATCGGACCTCTCGTAATGATGAAGTTCGTTGTTGCCGTAACTAAGGAATTCGGCATCAAGACAGTGGTTTCCATGAACCCGATCATGATCGACGGAACGGGAATGTGCGGCGGCTGCCGTCTTACTGTCGGCGGCGAAACAAAGTTTGCCTGCGTTGACGGCCCTGACTTTGACGGTTTCCTCGTTGACTTTGACGAGGCAATGGACAGAGGCACTATGTATAAGCCGTTTGAACGCCACAAGCACGAAGAAACGTGCAATCTCTTCGCCAAGGAGGTAAAGTGATATGCCTAATATGTCACCAAAGAAAAATCCTATGCCTACACAGGATCCAAAGGAAAGAAGCTGCAACTTCAAGGAAGTAGCTCTCGGATATACAAAGGAAACAGCTGTTGACGAAGCTCAGCGCTGCCTTAACTGTAAGAACAAGCCATGCGTAAGCGGCTGTCCCGTAGGTATCTCTATCCCTGACTTTATCGCAAAGGTAGCTGTTGAGGACTTCGACGGCGCTTATGATATCATCACAAAATCAAGCTCACTCCCTGCTGTCTGCGGACGTGTTTGTCCTCAGGAAAACCAGTGCGAGGGCAAGTGCGTAAGAGGCATCAAGACCGAAGCTGTCGGCATCGGCAGACTTGAACGTTTCGTTGCTGACTGGCACAACGAGCACAGCACAGCTGCTCCCGTAAAGCCTGAGCCAAACGGTCACAAGGTAGCAGTTATCGGTGCAGGTCCTTCGGGTCTTACCTGCGCAGGCGACCTCGCTAAGATGGGTTATGACGTTACTATCTACGAAGCACTCCACCTCGCAGGCGGCGTTCTCGTTTACGGTATCCCTGAATTCAGACTCCCTAAGTCTATCGTTCAGAAAGAAGTTGACGGACTTAAGGCTCTCGGCGTTAAGGTCATCACAAATACAGTTGTCGGCAAGACAATTTCCGTTGATGAGCTCTTCGAGGACGAAGGCTTTGAAGCAGTATTCATCGGATCGGGCGCAGGTCTTCCAAGATTTATGGGAATCCCCGGCGAGAACCTCAAGGGCGTTTACTCCGCTAACGAGTTCCTCACCCGTGTAAACCTTATGAAAGCATATAAGGAAGATTCCGATACACCTATCAAGAAGAACAAGAGCGTGGCAGTAGTCGGCGGCGGCAACGTTGCAATGGACGCTGCAAGATGCGCAAAGCGTCTTGGCGCAGAGAATGTTTACATAGTTTACAGAAGAAGCGAAGCAGAAATGCCTGCCCGTAAGGAAGAAGTTGAACACGCTAAGGAAGAGGGCATCATCTTCAAGACCCTCAACAATCCTATCGAAGTTATGGGCGGCGACGATAAGTTCGTAAACGGACTCAAGTGCGTTGAAATGGAACTCGGCGAACCCGACGAGAGCGGCAGAAGAAGACCTGTAGTAAAGGCAAACTCCGAGTTTATCCTCGACGTAGACTGCGTAGTAATGTCTATCGGTACTTCACCTAACCCGCTTATCAAGAACACAACAAAGGGTATCGAAACCAACAAGCACGGCTGCTTTATCTGCAACGAGGACGGACTTACATCCCGTGAGGGTGTATATGCAGGCGGCGACGCAGTAACAGGCGCAGCAACAGTTATCCTCGCAATGGGCGCAGGAAAGACCGCTGCAAAGGCTATGGACGAATACATCAAGGCTAAGAACTGATTTAAATTCGGAATTATTTGTATTCCGCATATTGGTCACACAACACTAAAATTGATGTAGGGGGCGGGTTTCCCGTCCCGCGCCGCAAGGAGTTTTATACTAATTTTTAAATTGAAAGTGTACAAAAAATCAAGTAAAAGCTCGTAGCTGTTGAAAACAGGTTTATATGGGTTTGCGCCGATTTTTTGTCTACACTTTGATTAAAAATTAGTATTACAATAAACAAATGTCCCTATTTTCATCGGATAAACCCGTTGAAAATAGGGACATTTTGTTTTTGTGACATTTTCGCGCACCGAAAATCGCCTCGCGATTGGGACGGGCAACCCGTCCCCTACAGAAAATTACAATAAAGGCGAGATTTATAATCGGGCGGATATGGAATCCGCCCCTACAGTAATTGTTTTTTTACAACAAATAAATGGAGCATAAATAATTCCGCATTCCTAATTCCTAATTCCGAATTTTTATTACCCGCCCATTTTCTCCCGTTCTTTTGCAAGCTCGGAAACGAGCTTTTTTATGCTCCATTTCTGATTTGAGGGCGTGAGAGCCGCCTTTAACGAGATATAAACCTCTGACTTGCGCAGTTCTGTGAGCACGGAATCTATCTGCTTGCCCGAAAGTCCCGAAAAAATGATGCAGCCATTGTCTGCTTCACCAAGCTTTTCGCTTTTTTCGAAGCCGTTAAAACCTGCAAAGAAGCCTATCTGCGTTTCGGCTTCGTTATCTTCGGCAATAATGAGCTTTATGCGAAGCTTATCGGCTATTTTTTTCAGCGCGGTAAGGTTTTCCTGCTGTTTGTATGCAATGATGCGCCCGTCGGCGGTGTTTATTATTCTTGCTTTCATATTTTGTGTTTCTCCTAAAAATCAATATTACTGAAAATATATCATATTTTCGCGAAAAGGTCAAGCTTGATGCAAAAAAAGCCGACAGGCGAACCTGTCGGCAGATAAGCTGTTTTCTTACTTTGTGAACTTGTTCTGGAACTTTGAAATTACAAAACCTACGCAGGCAACAACGCCGACGAGGATAACGCAGACAATAACGATAAGAATGATCCTCGGACCTTTTGAAATGGAAACAGTGATCTGTGATGCTTCCTGCTGATCGCCGATGTTTGCGATAACTGTTCCGTCTGCTGTGGTGACGGTGAGGTCGTCGATATATGCAACCGTGCCGTTATAGCTTTCAAAGATCGGAATGGCGAAGCCGAGCCTTGTGTTGTCCGCATTTCCGGGGATAGCAATGGCAACGTCTGCCCATTTGCCTGCATTTTCATTGCTGAGGTCGGTGTTCATCCAAACGATGCCGTCCGAAAATACCGTGAAAGACTGTGCAAGCTTTGCTGCGTCCTTATCGAATAAAACTTTCATTGAAACAGTGCAGCCTGCGAAGCTGTCAAGTCCGATCGAAGTAGAATCGAAGTAAAGTCCGCCGAAACGGTTGTCATCTGCAATGGATTCGGTAACATTTTCCGAAAGCATAAGCGAGCCATTGCCGTTTACCTTTGTCTGCTCGTCGATAGAGGCTGTGAAACCTGTTTCCGCGGTCGAGCCGTAACTCTGGAACATTGAAAGAGAGGTATCGTTATCGAAGCAGAAAGTAGCCTCATCAGCGGCGAAAGCGGAAAAAGCAACTGCGGAAAGAGCCATTACTGAAGCCGCAGCGGCAGCTATGATCTTTGTGATTTTCATTTCAAAAACCCGTCCTTTATTTGTTGTGGCTGATAAGGTGTGCGGGATCTTTACCGTATCAGCAAATATTGATATACTATATATATTTTATTACAATACGCAAAATTTGTCAATATGTTTTTACGCATATTGACAAATTTTATTTTGCATGGCAGGGAGCCCCTGCAGGCAGTTCGCGCCGCGCTCCACTTCGTTCCGCTTTTTTGCGTTGGAAATAAGTTTATGTTCGCGAAAAAAGCTGATCAATGCGTCCGAAAAACTCAATCGAGGGGAAGCCCCCGCGGGCAGTTCGCGCCGTGCTCCACTTCGTTCCGCTTGTTTGCGTTGGAAATAAATTTATGTTCGCGAAGAAAGCTGATCAATGTGTCCGAAAAACTCAATCGAGGGAAAGCCCCCACGGGCAGTTCGCGCTGTGCTCCACTTCGTTTTCGCTTGAAGTGAGGGGAAATTGCTCAATTATTAATTCAAATAAAAAGTTTCATCACGCTCAATAATTACGCATTAAGCGTTACGAATTACGCATTATTCCTCGGCACCGCCCATTGAAAGAATAACATCGCTAACAAGGTTTCCGGGGAGCTGTTCATAGCGGAGAAATTCGAGCGAGAAGCTGCCCTTGCCGCGTGTGATCTGGCGGAGCTGAGTTGTGAAGCTCTGCATCTCGCGGAGAGGAACTTCGGCTTCGATCTCGGTCATACCGTTCTTAACAGGGGTCATACCGATAACTCTGCCGCGGCGCTTGTTGAGGTCGCCCATAATATCGCCCGTGTTTTCGTCAGCGGCGGTAACATAAAGCTTGCCTATTGGTTCAAGGATAGTCGGGTCAGCCTGCTTTAAGCCCTCTTTGTATGCAAGCGAAGCGGCAGTCTTGAACGACATTTCCGAGCTGTCAACCGGGTGGTAAGAACCGTCAACGAGGATAGCCTTTACTCCCATTACGGGGCAGCCTGCGAGAACGCCTTTCTTCACGCAGTCCTGAAGTCCCTTTTCAACTGCGGGGAAGAAGTTCTTAGGAACAGCGCCGCCGACAACTCTTTCTTCAAATACAAGTCCGTCCGAAATGCAGGGTTCAAATTCGATCCAAACGTGACCGTACTGACCGTGACCGCCCGTCTGTTTCTTGTATTTGCCCTCTGCCTTTACCTTTTTGCGGATAGTTTCGCGGTATGCTATCTTTGGCTCGGTGAGAGTTACCTCTGCGCCAAATTTATTTTTGAGCTTAGCAACAGCGTTTTCGAGGTGCTGTTCGCCAAGTCCCTTGAGGATCTGTTCCTTTGTGAATGGGTCAAGTCCGAAGCTGAGAGTCTTATCCTCTTCGATAAGTCTTGCGATGCCCGAGCTTACCTTCGCCTCGTCACCCTGAGTCTTAGCGTGAACAGCCATACCAAAGCAAGGCTTCGGAAAGTCGGGTGAAGCAACGGTGACAACTCTTGACGAAGCGCAGATTGTGTCGCCCGTGTTCGCGCTTATCTTTACCGCAACGGCAATGTCGCCTGCGGAAGCTTCGGTGATCTCGGTCTGCTTCTTGCCGACAAATGTGTAAAGCTTGCCGATTTTTTCGGGAGCGGCTGTTCTGCTGTTGATGTAGTCGGTGTTGGCAGTGATCTTGCCGCCGAGAACTTTGAGGAAGGACATTTTTCCTACGAACGGGTCGGCAACGGTCTTGAAAACGTAAGCCGCAGTCGGTTCGCTTTCGCTGTATTTGATCTCAACGATGTTTCCTGCGGCAGTTTCAGCCATAACGGGCTTGTTGTCTGCAGGCGAGGGGAGAAGAAGTGAAATTTCCTTCAAAAGCATATCAACGCCGGCGGTCGAGGTCGAAGAACAGCATACAACAGGAGTGATTATGCCCTCGTTCATACCCTTGTGGATACCGTGAACGAGTTCTTTCTGAGTGAAAGCTTCGCCCTCGAAGAATTTTTCCATAAGCGAATCATCGGTCTCGGCAACAGCCTCGGAGAAAGCGGCAACAAGACCGTCCATACGGTATTCAAGCTTTTCGGAAACCTCTGCGGTAGGCATTTCGGTTTCAACAGCATTGCCGTTTTCATCGTATGTATAAGCTTTCATTTCGATAAGGTTTACGAACGAAACTACCTGATGATCCTTGATTATCGGGAAAACAACAGGGCAGACGGTCGGACCGAATTTCGTTTTGAGCTCGGTGAGAACGTTGAAATAGTTAGCGTCTGGGTCATCGACTTTTGTGATGACGAACATTTTCGGCTTGCCAAGGTCTGCGGCGAGGTCGTAAGCCTTTTCAGTGCCGACCTTAACGCCCGACTTTGCGGAAACGGTTATCATTACCGTGCCTGCGGCTGAAACAGCTTCGTACATTCCTCCTGCGAAGTCGAAAAGACCGGGTGTATCGAGAAGATTTACTTTTATATCGTTATATTCAAAAGAAGTAAGCGACGATGCAAGCGTTGCGGACGACGGCTCGATTCGCTGAGAAGCACCCGATTTGAGAAGAAGTGCTTCGGAAAGCGCAGTCTTGCCTGAACCTGAGTGGCCTGCAAGGGCGATATTTCTTATGTTTTCTGCGGAATACGGTTTCATAACGGGATCTCTCCATTCTTGAATAAAAATTAGTATAAATTAAACAAAATATTGCTTTTTTATGTTTATTATTATATACCTTTTGTTTAATATAATCAATCCCTTAGCATCAACTTTTACAGTTATTTTAAATATTTATACCAATTCTTGTGCATATTGACGATAGAATATACTTTTTTATAAAAAACACGGTCGGATATTGACGAAAAATAATTAGTGTGGTACAATTAAAGATAACATTTTATCGTAAAAATTTTTTGCGGAGGTAAATTTAATGAAACTGCTTGAGGATAGGATCATTAAGGACGGCATTGTCAAAGACGGCGGAGTTCTGAAAGTTGACAGCTTTCTCAATCATCAGATGGATATTGACCTTTTTAACGAGATCGGAAAGGAATTTAAGCGCCTTTTCAGCGAAGAGAGCAAGCGCATCAATAAGATACTGACGATAGAAGCATCGGGCATCGGCATCGCCTGCATCGTTGCACAGCACTTCGGCGTTCCCGTTGTCTTTGCGAAAAAAGCGCAGAGCATCAATATCGACGGCGAAGTCTACAGCACGAAAATACAGTCATTCACGCATGGAAAAGTATATGACGTTATCGTTTCAAAGAAGTACATATCGAACGAAGATCATATCCTTATCATCGACGACTTCCTCGCAAACGGCTGCGCACTTGAAGGACTTATCGACCTTGTACAGAGCGCAGGAGCAACAGTTGAGGGTATCGGTATATGCGTAGAAAAAGGCTTCCAGCCCGGCGGCGAAGCTATCCGCAAGCGCGGCATACACCTTGAATCGCTCGCAATCGTCGACGCAATGGACGCTTCAACGGGAACAATTACTTTCCGCAAGCAGTAAGAAATACGAAAATGCGGCGAATTCGCTCAAAATTAAAGTTTACGTTAATTCTGAAAGAATTTCGCTTTGTTCAAAGGGTGGCAGGGGTCAAGGGGACAGCGTCCCATGTCGCTCTCCGCAGAGAGCGAAACACCCTAAACTGACAGCACAAAATTTTGTTGCAATAGAAAAATATCTAACAGCAAAAAAGGCGCAATTCACACCAAAAAGGTAAAACAGAAAATGAAAAATCATTTTCGTAAACCTAAAAATGTGAATTGCGCCATTCTGTTTTCCTAAAGTAAAATATCCTTGCCGATAATATATGTGAACGAAGTGAATATATATTATCGGCAACACAATATAAACAGTTACAGAAAATAAACAGTAAAGCACCGATTCAGAAAATATAGTGTCGGCATAAAATGCGCAGAGCGAAACAATGAGCATTTTATGCCGACAACGTTTGAGTGTGTGATGATTAAGTTTGATTGATTTTCAAATCGTTTTTATCAGAACAGCCTCTCATCGGGATTTTCGTGAACCCCACATTCCCCGACCATTTCGGAGAGCGCGACCATATCGGACGGCTCAATATCAAAGCCGAAAACGTCAAGATTCTGCTTTATATGTTCGGGCGAAACTGACCTTGCGAGCGGAACAAATCCGTTCTGTAAGCACCAGCGTATGCACAGCTGAGGTATGCTGACACCGTATCTTTCGGCTATCTTCGCGAGCGGCTCGGACGAAAGTGCTTTGCCTGTCCCGAGAACGCTGTAGCCCTCGATAAGTATTCCCTTGTTCGTGCAGGCGGAGATAGTTTCTTCGTCAACGTCACCGGGGCAAAGGCGTATCTGATCTACGCAGGGTGAAATTTCCGCCGTTTCCATAAGCGCGTCAAGATGCCTTGCACAGAAGTTGCTCACGCCGATAGCACGGACTTTTCCGTTACGGCAGAGCGTTTCCATTGCGCGCCAAAGCTCGGCGTTGCGTTCTTTCCAGCAGGCGCGGAATTTCAGCGGATTCGGCCAGTGTATAAGCAAAAGGTCGAGATAGTCCGTTCCGAGCAGAGAAAGCGATTGCTCGCAGGCGGCAATAGCTTCATCATAAGTGCGAATGTTGTTCCAAAGCTTTGTCGTGAGAAAAAGCTCGTCACGGGCAATGCCGCTGCGCTTTATCCCCGAGCCGATGAACTCTTCGTTGCCGTATGCGGACGCAGTGTCGATGTGCCTGTAGCCTGCACGGATAGCTTCAGCGGCGGCAAGTTCGGCGACTGAGCCCTCGATCTGCCATGTTCCGAAGCCAACGCAGGGTATTTTCACTCCGTTGAGAAGCTCAACAGTGTCGGCAGAGCCTTTAACATTATCTGTCAGCATAAAATGTCCTCCATGTGGGAAGCCCCCACGGGCAGTTCACGCCACGCTCCGCTTCGTGACGCTTATTGCGTTTGAAGCAGGTTTGTGTTCGCGGATATAGTTTGTTTGAAAAACTCTACAAATCGAAATATGCGGGGATATCCCCGTTGATAATATCTATTGTCATTATACCATAAAATCGGCTGATATCAATGAATTTTTTGTGTATTTTAATTAAAAATGATTTTTTGACACTTTTTTTGAAAAAACGCTTGACAAATATGCTTGTATCTGCTATAATAACATAGTCGGCACGGAGAAGTCGCCTAGCCCGGTTTATGGCGCACGACTGGAACTCGTGTATGGGTTAATAGCTCATCGAGGGTTCGAATCCCTCCTTCTCCGCCACAAAGCCCTGCAAATGGAAGTTTGCAGGGCTTTTTTGTTTGTATAAATGCTCGGAGAGGGAGCCGTTTAAATCGTTCCGCTTATTGTCAGAACGCTTCTGCCGGGTTCAACATTCCAGCTTCCGTCCGTATTCTGCGTGTACTGTGCCGCAGGGACTGTAATTGCACCCGCTGTGGTTGCAAACGCACCGGTTGTACTGTTGTAGGAATAGTTTGCTGCGGCTGTCCATGGAGTGTTGTTGAATGAAACCGAAATGTTTTCCAGGATCGGCGCAAAGGTATCTTCGACAACCGTATCATCTGTGGCAGCAACTGCGGACGCACCTCTGTTTTCGATCGTAAATTCATAGGTGACAGTGCCGTTATCGGCAACCTGTGTCGGTTCAAGCGACTTTACGATGGATAAGATCGGTTCTTCCGAGAATACCGTATTTGATGTTCCCGAAATGTCGCCGACAAGTCCGCTGCCTGTCAGAGCAGCCGTGTTTGTTATGCTCTGACCTGCGCCGAGAGGTGCGAAGCTGTTTGCTCTTGCTTCATAAACGATAAGAACATTACCGTTGGCAGGAATGGTTATTCCGCTGAAAACAAGCGGAGATACCGACTGTGGGATCAGCGGTGCGGGAGCGGTGAGCTGTCCGTTTGAAAAAAGTCTTGCCGAACCGCTTTCAAATGTCAGCGGAACAACATTCTGACCTGCGAACTGATATCCTCCCAGATCATCGGTAACGGTAATATCGTTATAAGCGGTGTTTCCGGCGTTGGCGATGCTGATGATGAACGTCATCTTTCCACCCTCGGAATAGCTGCTGCCGAGAGTGGATTTTGTTACGCTCACGGTGTCGATTATTTCTCCCGTGACAGTGTTGGAGCTGGTCACAGTACCTTTGTAGACGAGCTGTGCTTTATTTGAAAAAGGAATTGCCATATAATGACCCCCTGTAGTTATTTTCGGGATAAGATCCCTGTTATAATTTATGCAGACTGCAAAAAAATTGTCACACATACATTGAATCTGTTATTTCTTTATGCTATACTTATAGTGGTTTACGGACTGAAAGTGTAAAAAATCAAGCAAAAGCTTGCATGTATTGTTTTTTTAGTCTAAAAAAGAATTTCTTCAAGGAGAACGGAAAAATGCGTTTTGTTATTCAAAGAGTAAAAAATTCAAAGGTCACGGTAAATAATGAGGTCGTAGGTAAGATCGGAAAGGGCTTTATGGTTCTTATCGGCATTTCAAACGAGGATACGACCGAAACGGCGGATAAAATGCTGCGCAAGCTGTTAAATATGCGCATATTTGAGGACGAAAACGGCAAGACGAACCTCGGCTTGCAGGACGTTGGCGGTGAGCTTCTGCTGATATCGCAGTTCACGCTCTATGCGGACTGCCGAAAGGGCAACAGACCGTCGTTCATCAATGCAGGTGCGCCCGATATGGCGAAAAAGCTTTATGAATACATGATCGAAAAGTGCAAAGAGAGCGTTGCGGTCGTTGAGCAGGGTGAGTTCGGCGCAGATATGAAGGTCGAGCTTCTCAACGACGGACCTTTCACTATAATCCTTGACAGCGATGATCTGGCTTAAGCTGATGCGCAGTCAGATTTTTCGTCAGATTGTATAGAAATTTCGCAGGTATACTGTCGTATGTCAAGAAATTTATGTGCAAGATGACGTAAAATCTGCAAGCAGATGAGGTGCTAAGGCTTTAGCCGGTGGTTTTTAGAGGTGACCTTAAGGAGCTTAAAGCCTTCGTGGTTGTTTGAAAAAGAAAAGTGTTCAATAACAATAACGCCGTCTGAATCAACAGCCGCAGCTACATGAGTTTCCTTTGCAATATCAATTCCAACATAAATCATAAGTTTTACCTGCCTTGTAAAGTTATTTGGTACTGTTTTCGTGCCACTTAGTTTTATTCCCGTAAACTTGCGTGAGATTAAAATTCTTTGACTTATCCAGCTATAAACATTGTAAATAAAACTGTGGCTTTACACTCCTTATAGTAGTCAAGCTACAGAAAAAAATTAAAAGTCCACAGCACCTGTTTTATTATACCACAAATTTGGAAAGGAGAGTATGATTTAGGCTTTACTATATCATACAAATGTATATATGGAAAAGGAGACAGACCCGAATGAAACGCCAAATAATTAAATTGACTTTATGCATAATAGCAGGTGTTTTAATAGTGATCGGTATTTTCTTTTTAATAACAGAACCGAATCATGGGCGTAAGTACACAATACCTCTAATTGACGGAATGGTAATTCAGGCTGATCCTCCTGCAAAAAAACTGCTGAAATATATGGAGAAAAAGTATAACAAGGAATTTACGCAGGTTTATGTTGAGCTAAACACCTATTCAGATGAATGTCGGCATCATGATTGGGGTTCTAAACTATGGGACTTTTATCATAATGGGATAACTGTATCAACATCAGGCAGTGACGAATATTATCACGTTCGTGATGATTATGGTACATATCTTGATAATTACGGCTGTTATCTGGTGAATGAAGAAGCTGAACAAATTCTTTATGATAAAATTTCATCTGTAGTTAGAGATGTCAAGGTATCATGTTTCCCGAGGGATTTACAAAGCAAAGAATTACCTGCTTTTATGACGGCAGAAGAATATCTTGCTAATGCTGGCAAATGGTTATGTATAGTAATATGTGGAGAGGGGGAAAATGCAGAGAAGGATTATCGAAAAATATGTGATGCATTGGGCAAAGAAAGCGGTCAAGGTTGGATGACAATTCATTATCTTGATGAGGAAACATATAACAATATTGATATGGCAAACCGTAATGTTATCATTTATAATGAAAATTATAATCGTAAACTGGAGTTTGATGTTTATACAGGCGAGCCGATGTTTATTACACCGGGGACAAAATAAAATGAAATAATTAAATTCAGCAAACATTATAGGAAACCTCTAAAAACCTCCCTCACGGCAAATTTTCTACGACTTTGCGCATCTTCTGCGTTAGCGAAACTTGAAATACATTCGGAATGTATTCCGTAGTATTACACTGCGCTTCGCTGCCTTGAAGCTGCGCAAAGTCCCAACGAAAATTTGCGAATAATACAAAGTATTATTTTGTTTCGGTTTTTTAAGAACCCCTTATTTAGGTGGGACGGACAGAATATCCGCCCCATTTTTTACAAAATAATTACGCATTAAGCATTAAGAATTACGCATTGAATAATCCCTCTTGACAAATGCCTATTTATATGATATACTTTGTAGGCAAAGAAAGGAAGGAACAGTCCAATGAAGGTCGTACCATATTCAAAGGAATACAAAAATGAATTTATCGAAATGAATAAGCGCTGGATAACCGAGATGTTCAGGCTTGAGGACGAGGATATCGCCGTGCTGAACAATATTGACGGGATAGTCGCAAAAGGCGGCGAGGTCTGTTTCACACTCTCCGATGAGGGTGAAGTTATGTCCTGCTGTATGCTCGAACCGCACGGGGACGAGTGGGAGATTGCCAAGTTCGCAACGAAGCCCGAGTTCGGAGGAAAGGGTGCAGGAAAGCTCTGCCTCGATGCCTGCATAGAAAAGTCTCGAGAAAAGGGAATAGAAAAGCTTCTCATCGTTTCAAACACAAAATGCCACGCCGCACTTTCGCTCTACAGAAAAGCAGGGTTCAGGGAAATTCCCGTTGACAAGAACTTTTTCAAGTTTGACCGCGGAAATATCGCTTTTGAAATGTACCTATAAGATAGAATTCGGAATTATTTTTGCTCTGCATATTCACGATAAACTCTGAATTTTCTGTAGGGGACGGTTCCCCGTCCCGCGCCGCAAGGCGTTTCATAATTAATAAAAGAACCTGTTTTCAAAGATTTTGAATTCTATGAAAACAGGTTCTTTTTTACGAAAAACAATATGTATGCCGAAAAATCGCCGACGCGATTCGGGACGGGCAATTCGTCAGCTACAATTTTTGTGTCCGTTTTTGCGTCCAAATTAGGCGAATCAGTTGGGTGGATATAGGATCCGTCCCTACGGAATTAGGTGTTTGCCGCAAATTGTCGGAACAAAAATAATTCCGAATTCATAATTCGGTTTAAAGGTACTTTTCCAAAGTAGGTATAAGCACATTCATATCTATCGGCTTTGCGATGTGGTCGTTCATTCCAACGTCCAGTGCGCGCTTTCTGTCCTCCGCAAAGGCGTTCGCCGTCATTGCGATTATCGGGATATTCGCCTTTTCGGGGTCGGACATTTTTCTTATCTTTGATGTTGCGCCGTAACCGTCCAGTACGGGCATTTGGATATCCATAAGTATTATCGAATAATGTCCTGCAGGTGCTTTTTCAAGCAGCTCAAAGCACTTTACGCCGTCCTCTGCTCGGTCAACTTCAAAGCCCTCCTCCGTGAGAAGCTCTGTTGCTATTTCGGCGTTGAGGTCGTTATCCTCGGCAAGAAGTATCTTCTTGCCCTTTATCTTGTTTTCGTCAAAGCTTGCGACTGCACGCTTCGGCTGGGTATCTTCATAGCTTGCAACTCGGCACGGGATACGTAACGTAAAGGTCGAACCTTCGCCGACCTTGCTCTTTATGCTGATAGTTCCGTTCATAAGGTCAACAAGGTTCTTTACGATGCCCATTCCAAGACCCGTTCCCTCGATGCCGCTCATTGTTGACGAGCGTTCTCTTGCAAATGATTCATATATATGCTTCTGGAACTCCTCGGACATTCCTATGCCGTTGTCCTCGACCGAGAATTCCTGATAAACCCAGCCCTCGTCGGGGTGAGGATACTGCTTTATCGAGCAGTGTATCTTTCCGCCCTCGGGAGTGTATTTTATCGCATTGCTGACAAGGTTCAGCACCATTTCGGTCACTCTTGTCGTATCGAAGAAAATATACGGACTGATGATGCTCTTTGAAGTCGTGAGGAGCTGATGCTTTTTGTCCGCTTCGGCGCGTATCATAAGCATACAATCGTCAAAAACAGTGCCCGATTTTACGGGACTTTCCTCGATAGTGACCTTTCCGCTTTCGATTCGGGAAAGTTCAAGCACATTGTCAAGGAGCGAGAGCATCTTCTTTCCGCAGACCTGAATTTTTACAAGATATCCGCCGAGCTTACCCGCATCATTCATATTTCTGCCTGCAAGCTCCGCATATCCGATTATCGCGTTCATTGGAGTTCGGATATCGTGACTCATATTGAAAAGGAAAGTCGATTTTGCCTTGTTTGCGGCTTCTGCGGCAACAGCGGCATCGTTAAGCATCTGCTGACGCTCTTTTTCGCGTATTCTCTGCTTTCTCAGACCGATATAAACGCATACAGCCATAAGCGCCGCTATTGCAATGGTGATAACAGCGGTCTTTATGGTCGCCTGCTTGTTCTCATTGAGGAAAACATAGCAGTTTTCCATATCCATTTCCATGCAGAGCGCGCCGATTATCTCGTCCGAACCTGCCTCACGAACGGGATAGCAGGCGGTGAAGATATGTCCCCAGGTCGTGTCCATTATCTCCTGCGAATAGATAGTTTCGCCCGAAAGTGCCGCATCGATATACGGTATCATTTCCTCCTCGATATATGTGCCGGGGTAAGCGAAATCCTCCGCATCGATGTCAAGTCCGTCAACAAGATAGATGAGCCTGCCGTCGTCACCGCGCTTTGCAGTATAGAGATAGCGCGTCGAATTGAGTGTGCGAAGCTCGTTGAGCATCTGCTGAAGCTCTTTGTAGCGGTCGGTTTCCATATCTTCGACAGTGGTTATGTTCTCATAGTCCTCGCGCGTGAATTTGTTTGAAACAAGCTTATGTATCGCATCGGAGCAACGGCTGTTCCATTCGACGTTCGCTCGGAGCATACTGTCGCTGTAGCTGCTCTGCAATATAAAAGTATAGACCGAGATAAACAGCAGCGTCAGTAGCAGTACAAATATTATGCTGAAGCCAAGATGTCCCGTTTTTTGCGGCTTAGTTCTGCCTTTGCTTTCGCCGGAAATATTCTTATCGCCCATTTTTATCCTCCAACGGGAAAATCTGCGCCTGATATCAGTATAAATTTTCAGGCTTTTCCAAAATTATTAAAGGTTCATTTTCTAATGATTATACCATAAACCGACATATATTGTCAAGAAAATTAAGAGCCGTTCCCGACGAAAATAGGAAACGGCTCACATAATTTATTTATTCTTTTTTCGCATCGTCCTTAACTTCCTCAGCAGGCGCAGGCTCGGCAGCCGAAGAAGCTTTGAGCGCTTTTTTCTTTTTCGTTTTCTTTATTATGAAGATAACGATGAAAGCAATTATTCCTATAAGGATAAGATATGGGAACACCGCGATTATGAAGAACAGCAGGTCTTCGAGGAAAACGAGGAATCCGCTTCCCGTTTCGGACAGCGTGTTCGCAAGTCTTTGACCGAACGTGTCCGTCTTGACGGGTTCAGCCGTGTATTCCTTGACTTCGTTTATCGTGATGTTGACGAAAGAATACGCAACATTGGTCTTGATCTCATTCATTCTTGTTTTTATCTTCGCGATCTCGACCTGAAGATCGGTAAGCTCTCTTTCGACCGAAACAGCATAAGCGTCCTCAGTGATAGTTGCGAGCAGAGCTATGTAGCGTTCTTCTTTTGCTTCGTAAATTTCAAGCGTTGTGGAGAGGTCATAATACTCGCTGCTGACATTTTCAACGTAGGAGTTTCTGCTCCGCAGGTCGCCGAGTTCAGCCGCATTATTGCAGAATTCCTCATAGTCTGCGCTCGGCACACGCACCGTTGCGGAATATGTGCGCCACTTTTCGATATCGTCATAGTACCAACGGCTGTCCGAGCCGCCATCGTTGTAATTTTCGCTTTCGACGAAGCCGCCGTAGCTGTCAAGGCTCTCCTTGAACTTTGCAACAGCATCATCGAATTCGAGCACATCAACGGTCATATTGCAGGTATAAACGAGCATTTCCTTTTTGATCTGCTCGGCGGAAAGTGTGCTGTCACTCTCGCTGCCGTCAGCCATAGTCGTGTCACTTGCGGATTCAATGCTGCTGTCATAATCATAGTAGTCCTCTGCCGCGCTTGTTTCGTAGGAATAATCGCCATAAGCGGAAGCCGAATTCGATGCCTTGTCGGTCGACATACTGCTTCCGCAGGCGGTGAGAAGAAGTGCGCATAAAGCTGCTGAAATTATCGCTTTTGTTTTCATTGTGTTGTCCTCCTTGAAAAAATGTATTTGTCAACGTTAGGAAAAGCCGCTCAAAATCAAAGTGACCGTTTCCTTGGTGTGGGATTTTTGAATAATATGAGTATTTTATGTTACTCTTTTTCTTATTTTACGGTCAAAAGCTATTGCAAAAGAGGATATTTTGTAAATATTCTATTAATACAAAGTAAAGTTAAGACGTTCTGCAAGTTTTTGCAAAAATTTATCTTCGGACATTTCTTCTATTTCGGACAAAGCGGAAATTTCCTCCGAGCACACGGAAAAAGCATAGCCGTTCGTTTTTTTCGTGAAGAATTTGCCGGCAAGTTCGTTTTCCGTCACATCGAACGAATTGAAGCCTGCCGCAAGACCTTTCCCGAGCATTTTTGAATAGGCTTCTTTCTTTGTCCATATCTCAAAAAAGGCTTCATCGGGAGAGTTGCTTCCCTCGATAAATTTTATCTCGTTTTCGGCAAAGAAACGCTCCGAAATGCCGCTTTTTCGCCGCCTTATACGCTCAACGTCAACCCCGACACGGGCGGAATCTGCTCCTGCAAACACAACTGCTTTTCCCGAGTGCGAAACGGAAAAATCATAGCCGCTTTCCCCGATGATAAAAGGCTTTCCGAACCCGTTTTTCCCGAATTCAAGCGAATCAAAGTCAGCTCCAAGCTGTTCGGATGCTTCATATCGTATAAGAAGTTCAGCGAAAAGCGAGCGAACTTTATCGCCGTTCACAGCCATTCGGGCGATGCGCTCACGGCGTTCCTGCGATATCAGCGGCAAAAGTTGGCTGTATTCCGCGAACGGCTTTTCTTCATTTAAATAAAGTATAACAGCTTTCACAGCGTTCTCCTTTCAGTTTATGTGTTAAATTTTTATCAATCAAAAGAGTTTCCGACTGTCCAAAAATCTGATTTCTATACTCATTGTATTAAAAGCTGTTGTTATTTTCGCAAGCTGTACCATAAATCGGACAGAAAAATAAATCGAACAAATTTTTTGTTAAAACCCCTTGACAAAGCGATACGTTTGTTCTATAATATGAAACAGAACAAAAGTGCTGAACATTTGTGCTAAAAATATAAATCGTCTGTTCAGCGTGAATTTGAAAAGGGGAAATATTATGACACACTTCAATTCAACCGCTAAAAAACTTCCGTCCTACGATTCCGAGCGCTCGGGCATCACTCTTGTGAACTGCGCCCACCGCCGCAATATGCTCAAGCAGAAACTTTACGGTCTGGCTGCAACTATCGTTCCGACCGCGGCTGTTCTCTTTGCCGAAGACGTTGAGCTTCTTCTGCTGTTTGTTCCCGTAGGTCTGTTCCTTATGTTCACAAAGCGCACTGTTCTCACCTTTGAGCAGGAATAAATTACCACAGTATTGATGATTGACAATGTTTTTCACATCTGCTAAAATTATATCATAAAATGTTCCTTTTTAAAAGACTATACTTATAATTTTAGGAAATCAATATGAAAAAAGCCTTGTCAAAAAAATATCTTGTGCAATATATCATCATCGCGGTCATACTTGCGGTCTGTGCTGTGCTGTGCGTTGTTTCGCGCCGATCTGCGGCGTTTGCGGACAGCTACCGCGATAATGTTTTTTTGAAACTGCAAGCTGTTTTCGGCAGGATAAGCGGTGCTTTGCCGTTTTCGCTCGGCGAACTGATGATAGCAATAGCCGTGTTAGGCGGAATTTCGCTCATCGCGGTGTACATAGTTCTTATGATACGAAAAAAGGGTAAGCGCGGAAAAATTTCTGCTGTCTGCTCGCTCATCGTCCTGTGGATAGTCACATTCGTGATGCTGACCGAAACGCTAAACTGCTTTATAATGTACCGATGCAGCAGTTTCGCCTCGGTCTACGGCATCGGCGAAAAAAAATTCACCGCCGATGAGCTTTATTCGCTTGCAATGACAATAACCGAAAAATGCAACGAAGCCGAGGCGCTTATCGAGCGTGACGGGAACGGAAATATGCTCATCACCTGTGATGTTTACGCCGAAACAAAGGCGGCAATGCAGAATATTTCGTCCGAATATCCGACACTCTCGGGATATTATCCCGACCCGAAAGGAATTTTATGCTCGGGTGTGATGACGCGCTTCGACCTGCTTGGGATATATTTCCCGTTCAGCCTTGAAGCGAACTATAATAAAGATATGTATAACTCCGAACTGCCTGAAACAATATGCCACGAGTTTGCACACCTCAAAGGCTGGATAAAGGAGGACGAAGCGAACTTTATCGCGTTCCGCGCCTGCATCGACAGCGGCTCGCCCGAGCTTGTCTACTCGGGATATATGTCCGCACTGTCCTATCTGCGTCCGAAAGTCTACCGTGAAGCTTCTATCTCCGATGAGGACAAAGCCGCGCTTTTCTCTTTAGCGAACGACAACGTTGTTCACGACCTTGTTGAGAAAGGCAGGATATTCCGCGAGGCAAAGGAAACAAAGCTTGGAACGGCAATGTCCGTTGTTTCCGATAAAGCAATGGAAACGAGCCTGCGGCTCAACGGCGTTTCGGACGGCGTAAGATCCTACGGACGATTCATTGATCTGCTTCTCAACTATTACTGCGGCGATAATTCTAATGCGTAATTCGTAATGCGTAATGCGTAATTATTTTTGCTCCGCATATTTGTTGCGAAAAACAAATTTTGTAGGGACGGATTCTATATCCACCTGTCAAAATTCTTATTTTTTATTTAATTTTCTGTAGCAAACGGGTCACACGTCCCGCGCCGCAAGGTTTTATAATACAAACAGACCTGTTTTCAGGGGAAATCTTTTGAAAACAGGTCTGTTTTTGTTATTATTTACAGTGCTTTACAGCATATTGGTGTATCAAAAATTGCTGACGCGATTGTAGCGGAAAATATACCTAAAATATAGTTGTTGTAAATGGGCGGATATAGAATCCGCCCCTATGGAATTTGGTGATTTGCGACCAATATGCGGAACAAAAATAATTCCGAATTTATTTGAAGAATCCTTTTATCGTTCCGAACAGAAGCGAAATATCGATAGGCTTTGCAATGTGTGCGTTCATTCCTGCGTTTATTGCGTTCTGACGGTCTTCCTCGAACGCGTTTGCAGTCATTGCGATTATCGGAATGTTCGCCTTTGTCTTATCGTCCATCGCGCGAATTCGCTTTGTTGCTTCATAGCCGTTCATTTTCGGCATCTGAACGTCCATAAGGATAAGGTCGTAGCGGTCGGGAGCGGCTTCTTCCATTTTCTTAACGGCTATTTCGCCGTCCTCGGCGGTATCGACCTCCAAGCCTGCATCACTGAGCAGTTCTGACGCGATCTCGGCGTTAAGTTCGTAGCAGGATTCTCTTTCCCGTGAACATCTCCTGCGGCTTTTCCTCGGTTTCGGCAGGAGCGGAAGGGGAGTACGGCTTCGACAGTATATCGCGAAGCTCGGACATAAATATCGGCTTTGTGCAAAATGCGGTAACGCCTGCTTCGCGCGCTTCCGATTCTATTTCCGTCCAGTCGTATGCGGTGAGGATTATTATCGGCGCGGAGTTTCCGACAATGCGGCGAATTCTTCGGGTTATCTCAACGCCGTTCATATCTGGTATCATCCAGTCGATGATGTAAACGCCGAACTCGTCGCGGCGCTCTATGGCAAATTTTGTTTGCAGGAGTGCTTCCTTGCCCGTGGTTGTCCACTCGGAGCGCATACCTACGCTGTCGAGCATCTTTGTTATGCTTGCGCAGGTGTTGAAATCATCGTCGGCAACGAGCGCGCGCATACCTTTCAGTTCGGGTATGATTATATCGGTCTGCGTTCTGTTTCCGCAGGTCTTGAAGCGAAGCTTTACAATGAATTCCGAGCCTTTTCCGAGTTCACTGTTTACGGTTATCGTTCCGCCCATCATATCAACGATGCTCTTTGCAATGGACATTCCAAGACCCGTGCCTTGGATACCGCTTATGGTCGTTGTCTGCTCGCGCGTGAAAGCTTCAAAGATATGGTCCTTGAATTCATCGCTGATGCCGATGCCCGTGTCCTTTATGTGGAACTCAAAATCGGCATGACCCTTGGGTGCACCCTCGATCTCCTTTATCCAGAAGCGGATATTTCCGCCCGGTTTGGTGAATTTTACGGCGTTGCTGAGAATGTTCAGAAGCACTTGGTTAAGTCGAAGTTTGTCGGTTATAACGTCCTCGCTCATAACGTTCTGCGTGTCGATGAAAAGGTCGAGCTGCTTCGACGCGACATTCGGCAGGACGATCATTCTCAGGTCGTTGAGCAAGTCGGAAAGATGAACGGGGGATTCTTCAATGGTTATCTTGCCGCTTTCGATATGGCTCATATCGAGGACATCGTTTATGAGCGAAAGCAGGTGATTGCCCGATGTTGCGATCTTGGAAAGACAGTACTTTACGGTTTCGATGTTGTCGATATGTGAAGCCGCGAGTGCCGTAAAGCCGATTATAGCATTGAGCGGAGTGCGGATATCGTGCGAAATGCTGTTGAGGAACGTTGTCTTTGCGCGGTTCGATTTTTCAGCGGCGGCAAGGGCGGCAGTGAGTATGTCATGCTGCTTCTTTTCGTTCGCGATAATGGCATCGATGTTCTGAAAGCCTGCTATAATGTATCTTGAATTCTCGTATCTTATGTATTTGAATTGGTAGTAATGCGTTTCGCCGTTTTCCATGATGCGGTAGGAAGAAACATACTCACCGTTTTTCTCAAGCTTTTTCATCACGGTTTCAAGCTTCATCGCTTCGAGCATCATTTTCTTATCATCAGGGTGAACACGTTCATCGATGTAGAGTTTGCAGGTGTCATAGTATGAGATCTCGCGTCTTTTTTCGATATCGATACTGCCCGTGACATAGCCGTCGAGCTTGAGTATGGTCGCGGTATTTGTGTTTGGGTCGATAAGGTAGATGTTGAGGTAATCTTTGCCGAGAGCGTTGAAGATATCGAGCTGATCCTTTATTGCGGCATCATGACGGTATTTCTGCATTATTTCATCGGTGATATCAATGCCGTAGATAACACATTCTATGTGGTCGTTGGTTGGGTTGAGAATTATACGGGCGGCAAGACGCGCGTATTTTGCACCGTTGTCATCATAGCTTGCGCGGATGATCTGATCGAACTGCGCAGTTCCGTTGTGGTATGCGTTTAAAAGCGCTTTTCGGCTGAAACGTGAGATGAAGTCGGACTTTTCCTTTTCGTCCGAGATGAAACGTTAAAGGTCCTCGATAACGTGATCTATTGTGTATTTTGAAAAGTCCACCGGTGCTGCGGCAGCATCGCCGCCTACGCTAAGGCAAACATCGTCCGTGACGTCCATGTGGAAAATTCTGAGTGCGTTCGGCATGGACTGAACGAGCATTCGTATCTGCGTTTCAAACTGCTCCTTGGCTTTTACTTCGTCCGTGATATCGCGCGCATATTCGGTGAAGACCTTTCTGCCGTCCAGTTCGGATATAGTTGTTTTTACGGCGAAAGAACGCCCTCCGTTGTGTACAACGGTATCGTATGAAGACCTGCCTTCCATATTGCGCAGAGGGCAGAACGGACATTGTTCATCATAGCCCATAAAATACTTGTAGCAGGGATTTCCGATGCAGTCTTCACCTGATAATGGGAAGAATTTCTTTGCGGTATCGTTGGCATAGATCATGGAAAGTGTTTCAAGGTCGCTGACCTATATCAGCTGTACAGAATCGATTAGTATTGATTCAAATAATTTTTCCCTGTTCATAAAATTTGCCTCCGCAGTATTTCCCTGTTTTTCCTGATTTAATCAGCATAAATTATTCATTTTATTATAACATTGACAGGCGTTTTTGTCAAATCCTTGGAATTTTTCGACTTAAACGTTTATATATTGACAAAAAAAGCCATAGGTGCTACAATAAATAATAGTGTTATAAAAATCAAAACCTACCATAATGGTAGAAAAAGGATATAAAGTGAACTTTTTTACTAAAAATAAACCGCATTTGATATTGCTTGCAAATGCTTTTATCATATTATGCATACTGGTGTATGTTATTTGGTTCGCGGTAGATCTGCGAATGGATTCTTTTAACGGCGAAAGACAGAAATTTGTTAATTCGACCTCCGTTGTTATGCAGGAGGTCAATAATTATATGGATAATTCGTCCGAGATAGTCAGAAACTGGGCGAAGCTTGTAAACAGCCGAAGCTGGACTGTGGAGGAAACTATCGAAACGCTCTCCGACCTTAATTCCAACAGTGATATTATGGTGCAGGTCGTATTTGCGGACGACCTCGACGGAATTTCGTCCACATACGGCGATGAGAGCTGTATCGGCGTTAATTACAGCAAGGTCTACAGCCTTTCGACCGAGCTGGCGGATTTCCGCGTGAATTCCGCCTGGGGCGATGTCCTTGTTTCGAGCGTTTTCACGAACAGTGTTGATGCCGTGCAGAGTATCGCGTTCGCCGCAATGGCAGAGGTGCTGAATAAAAAAGGCGAAAGCGTTCAGGCGTATATAATGCGAGTTGAGCCGGTTGAAAATCTCAACAAAAAATGGGTGATGAGCATCATCTATCCCGAATCACAGCTGAGTATGATAACCAAATACGGCGACTATGTTTTCCGCTCGCAGATGATGAAGAACTCCAACTTCTATGAGTTCCTGCGCTCGTATAACGATATCACTTACCCCGAGCTTCAGAAAATGACGGACGGGATAAACTCTGCCAACGAAGCGGGAAGCGTCATAATGAAGAATTCATTCGGCAATGAAACGCTTTTTGCGTATTCCGTAAAGGGCAATAACGAATGGGTCATCATTGCGGCGATAGAAACGGACGACCTCGGAACGAACCGCACACAGTGGGGTATGGTAGCGGTGATAATGATACTGTTTTCCGCACTGGTCGTGGTGAACCTGCTGTACTTTATGTCGCTGACGCATCAGCTGAAATACAGTCTTATCGAACTGCAAAAGGCTAATCAGGCAAAGACGCGCTTCCTTTCGTCCATGAGCCACGATATCAGAACGCCGATGAATGCTGTTATCGGTCTTACAAGGATAGCGGAGCATAATATCGATGAAAAGGCGAACGTTCAGGAGTGCCTGCGCAAAATTTCACTCGCAAGCAAGCATCTGCTCACGCTGATAAACGATATCCTTGATATCTCGCAGGTCGAGAGCGGAAAGTTCGAATTCAAGCCTGCCGTTTTCTCGCTCGAAGATTCCGCTTCGGGATTGGTCAATATCCTTTATCAGCAGGCTAACGAAAAGAATATCCTCTGCGAAGTGAGTGTGAGAAACATCACGCAGGAGTATCTTTTCACGGATAAAATGCGCCTTGAGCAGATATGGCTCAATATCCTCAGCAATGCGATAAAATATACGCCCGAGGGCGGAAAGATACTGATCGATTTCAGCGAGGAAGAAGTCCCGACCGATCCATCAAAGGTACGGCTTATTTTCCGCTCGACCGATACCGGCGTCGGAATGTCACCCGAGTTTATCAAGAACATCTTTGAGCCGTTCGAGCGTGAACGCGACAGCCGCACCGACAAAGTCCAGGGTTCGGGACTTGGAATGGCTATCACAAAGCAGATCGTTGATATGCTCGGCGGAACGATAGAAGTTCAGAGCAAAGAGGACGAAGGCTCGACCTTTACCGTAAAGATAGATATCGAGCGCGCAGAGGGCGCTCCGAATGTTGGCAGACGTCTTGACGGCATCGGCGTTCTCACTGTCGGAAGCGTTTCCGTCACGGAAAATATCAGGGCAACGCTCATTGAACTCGGCACAGATACGGAGTGCGCAGAGGACGATGACAGTGCGGTTTCGCTCATTGAGGAAATGAAAAAGCGTTCGAGCGGCTGCCGTGTTGTGGTAATTGACCGAGTAATGGGTTCGCTTGACTGCCTTAGGACGGTACGCAGGATAAAGGAACGCTTCGGTGACGAAAGTCCGCTTATGCTTATCTCAGCATTCAGCTGTGCGGATATCGAGGCTCAGGCTTTGGAAGACGGCGCGAGCGGATTTATTTCAAAGCCCGTTTTCAAAACGCCGCTCTATGAAAAGATATGCGATGTCCTCTGCGGAAGAAACAGCAGAGTTCAGAAGAAGTTTGACGATGATCCCGACCTTGCAGGTGTTCGTCTGCTCGTTGCGGAAGATAACGACCTCAACTGGGAGATCGCGAGCGAGATGTTCAGTATGTACGATATCATTGCCGACCGTGCCGAAAACGGCAGGGAATGTGTCGATATGCTGAAAAAAGCCGATGTCGGAACATACACGATGATATTTATGGACATTCAGATGCCGATAATGAACGGCTATGAAGCGGCAAGGGAGATACGAAACCTTGACGATAAGCTTAAAGCAAAAATACCTATAGTTGCAATGACCGCGGACGCATTCGCTTCGGATATCGCCGCAAGCGCCGAGGCAGGAATGAACGGTCATATATCCAAACCGATAGATTTCGACTTAGTCATATCGGAGATAAAAAAGTACATTTGATTTAACATATAATGGACTGACTTAAAAGGAAGGATATATTAATGAAAAAGGTAGTTTCTGTTTTATCCGCAGCTGCTGTTGCGGCAGGAATTTTCACAGGCTGCTCCGCAAAGAGCGGGAGCAAGGAGTTTTCACCATCACTGGATACAGAAGCAAATGTTACTATCAATGTGAACGGAAGCTGGTCGAACTTTGAAGCGCTTGAAGCAGCAGCGGCTGACTGGAATGAGATCTACCCGAATGTGAATATCAGCTACAGCAGGATCGATGATTATTATAATATTCTCGACACACTCGTTGACAGCGATCAAAAGCCTGATATCGTTATTTTCAATCCAAATACATACTACACTGGCAAGGATAAGATAATCGACAGCCTTGCCGACCTTTCCCAAGCAGGTCTTGACACAAGCATCTATAACGATGGGGTCTTGAATGCGATCACAGTAGACGGCAAGCTTTGCATCTTCGCATGGGGAACTGCTGCATCGGGGTTCGTTGTGAATAAGAATATCCTTGACAGCCTTGGACTCTCCGTTCCGCAGACGCACGATGAATTCATAAAAGTCTGCGATACGCTCAAAGAGAATGGCTACACTCCAATTCAGGGCTGCACGGACAGCATTTACGGCAATATCCTCAAAAATGAGTGCTACTACCGTATTTTCGGCGAAAATGATTCCGAAGAGGTCATAAACGCGCTTTCAACCGATGCGGCAGACTGCGGAAGTTACTTCACAGACGAATACAGCGCAATGATAAAGCTTGTTGAGAGCGGTTACATCGATACCGCGGTCAATGACAGCATTGCCGATATCTACGAGGGAAGTATTCTCCACTTCTTTGAGGGAAACACACCGTTCCTCTGCTTCACAACAGAAGGATTCAGCGGTATGAAGAAGCGCGAAACCAAGTCGGAGGCTTTCACAGCTTCTCCGTTTGAATATGAGTTCGTTTCACTGCCGGTATGCGGTGATGAAAAAGTTCTTGTCAAGGATACGTTCGGCGGACTTGCCGCTGTTGAGGACAGCGAAAATGAAGAATGGGCAAAGGAATTCCTGCGCTTCCTCTGCTGTCCCGATGAAATAAACAAAATGGCAGAAACGAAGGGAGTTCCTTCCGTCCTCGGAAGCGGCGACGGAAAGTATTTTTCGGATCTTTATGCAATTCCGCAGGAAAGAAAAGCTGCCGTAAAATATATGTCGAGATTAAACGCTGTTGATGACAGCCTTAGATCGACATTCATGATATCGCAAACGGTGATATCACAACTCCCGAAGAGGCGCAGGCTCATTTTGAGCAGTTCCTCAGCACTGTAACGCCTGCGGAATGATAAAATGACAGAATAAAATGTTTGTCAAACCTTAAACTATATCGTCAATTTATAGAAAATTCATACATAAGATATCGTGTATTTACATCAAAAACTGCATATTGCAGTATAATAAAGGAATAAAGTTGTTACTTTTATTTCCAACAAAATGAAATGATTTTTTTCAAAATCCTGTTTTATTGTCAGCTTTAAGCGGTCACAACAGCTGATGAGGAGCATAATTCGATCAAGATCAAATCGTTTATACTGATTTTTTGTCTGCACTTTGATTAAAAATTAGTATTATGCTGTCTGAAACTGATCGGAGAAAGTTTTCGTTTTTTATTTTCATACAGTACAGCAAATGTCCACTTCTCAGAAATTCTCAGCATCCGCACAAAGCATTCGTATTTACAGAAAAAGGAGAAATGATCAACGATGTGTTCTGATTTTCAATTGACAATGAAACAAGCGCTTGAAGAGATCGAGCGGTACAAGCAGGTCTTTACATCGGTATTTATGCTGGACGAAGAATCTGTAGGCAGCGGAGAATCCGCACAGATAAGAAGAGAAATGCAGACAGACCACAGATTTACGGACAAGCTCATAGATACTGTTATCGAGGTATGCCGTGCTGCGCTCAAAGGCGAAGCTGTGCTTTCAAAGCTTGTTTTTTCCGATACTGAGATCTACCAGATCACTGCAAGATATATCACCGCGGACGGCAAACCGTATATAATCGGTATGGTAAAGTCCATCGACCCGAGCGACAGCCTTGTGCTTGACGACGAAACTCACAGCGGTTTTGCGGGAAAATTGGCATCATATCACGAAAATATGTATAAAGATATCCTCACGAATGTCTATAACCGACGTTATTATGAGGAACAGCTTAAATCCAACCGCATGTCGGCAGGCGTTGCGGTCGTTGACCTTGACGGCTTTGACCTTTATAACAACACCTACGGTCACGATACGGGAGATCTTGTGCTTGCATCGGTTGCTGCAACGATAGAGGACTGCATCTCGCCCGATGATACGCTTATCCGTTACGGCGGAGATGAGTTCCTGCTCATTATCCCCGATGCGAACGAAGAAGCTTTCACGGGAATACTCGAAAATATCAGAGAGCGCATCAAGACCGCCAATGTCCCGAACTATTCGTGGATACATATCACGGCAAGCATCGGCGGACTTATCTCGGACGGCGAATCGCTCGGAAATTCCGTTCTTACAGCGGAAAGCCTTATGATCCGCGCGAAGAACCGCAAGGATATCGTTCTTACCGATAAATCAAACGATTCATCTATCCTCGAGGGCAAGCCCGAAGTGCTGATCGTTGACGATTCGGAGATGAACCGAGAGATACTTTCCGAAATGCTCGGAAGTGAATATAAAATAACTGAAGCCGAGAACGGCGAGGAGTGTATGGCTGCACTCAAACAGCGCGGAACGGGCATTTCGCTCATTCTTCTCGATATCGTGATGCCTGTTGCGGACGGATTCGATGTACTTGATTATATGACCTCAACGCACAGGATAGAGGATATCCCCGTAATTATGATCTCGAGCGAAAACTCCGAGGCGACTATCAGAAAGGCGTATGAGCTCGGCGTTTCCGACTATATAAGCCGTCCTTTCGACGCAAGAGTTGTCTGCCAGCGTGTTGCGAACACGATAAAGCTTTACTCGAAGCAGAAAAACCTCACAAAACTCGTTACCGAGCAGGTAAACGAAAAGGAAAAGAACAACCGAATGATGATCCGTATCCTCAGCCAGATCGTTGAATTCCGAAACGGCGAGAGCGGAAGCCATGTTCTTCATATCGAAAAGCTCACCGAGATGCTCATGAAGCAGCTTCTCCGCAAAACGGACAAGTATCAGATCGATCCGCAGATGCAGGAGCTTATCCCGACAGCTTCGGCGCTCCACGATATCGGCAAGATCGGCATCGAGGAAAAGATACTCAATAAGCCGGGCAAGCTCACTCCCGAGGAATTCGAGATAATGAAGAAGCACTCGGTCATCGGTGAATCTATCCTCACCAGCACTGCCGCAAATCTGAACGAACCGCTGATAAAGGTCGCAAGCCAGATATGTAGGTGGCACCACGAAAGATACGACGGAAGAGGCTATCCTGACGGACTTAAAGGGGACGAAATACCCATTTCGGCTCAGATAGTTTCACTCGCAGATGTTTATGACGCTCTTACAAGCGAGCGTGTTTATAAGAAAGCCTTCTCTCACGAAAAAACAATGGAAATGATACAGGCAGGTCAGTGCGGTGTGTTCAATCCGATACTTATCGAATGTCTTGTCGATATTCAGGAAGATGTAAAGAGAGAGCTGCTTTCCGACAAAGCAGGGGAACCGCAGCCGGTCGGACTCTGACTTAATTTAAAGGAGAAAACTAATGGATATCAGGGAATGTTATGCGGAAATGAACGCCGATTTTGAAGAGGTGGCAAGAAGATTCGGAAGTGAGGCTATGGTGAAGAAATTCGCCGTTAAGTTCCTCAAGGATTCTTCTTATGCGAATTTGTGCAGCGGATTTGCGGAAAATAACGGAGAGGAAGCTTTCCGTGCGGCTCATACACTCAAAGGAACTTGCGCGAACCTCGGCTTCAGCGCCCTCTACACAGCTGCGACTGAGCTTACCGAAAAGCTCAGAGGAAGAAGCACTGAGGGTTCGGAGGAGCTTTTTGAAAAGGTAAAGGAACAGTACGACATAACTATTGCCGCTTTGACCAAGTTTGAAAGCGAAAACGGCTAATATGAGCGAGCCATGACTTAACAGAGGAGGGTATCCGAAATGCTGGACGTTTTATTCGAGGACGAACTGAAAGAGCTTCTTGCAAAATGCGAGAACATTGTTCCCGAGGAGAACTATGTTGTCGATGAATGTACAAAGGAGCGCGACAAGGAGTTCAAGCTTGCGAAAAAAAGCGGCGTTGACCTTTCGCAGTATGAAAGCAACGAATACACGGGCTTCCAGCTCCACGAGATACGCCTCGGACTGGAAAGCAAGGTCAATGTCAAGCTTTATGACGATATTGCTTTCTCTTGGGAGCAGATGCGCCAAATAAGAAAGGGTCTTGAAGAGGGTGTCGATGTTGCGATATATGCAGATGCGCTCTATTCTGATGCGCAGATGCGTGAGATACGCCTCGGACTTGCAGACGGACTGCCAGCTGACCTTTATGCAAAGCTTGTCTACAGCAAAACGGATATGCATAAGAAAAGAACGGAGTTTTTCGCCGACAAGTATTATCTTGATCCGCAAAGCTTCGGCAGAAAGATAAAAGACGCTGAAACGGGCGCAGTTATCCGTTTCGGCGATGATCTTTTATCGGCTTATGTCACACTTCCAAAGGATAATAAATTAAATAAAAACGAGATCTATGCCATGCTTAAAGATAATGACATCGAGTATGGTCTGATAGATGAAAATATAGAGCTTCTTGCCGAAAAGGGCAGTGAAGCGGGCGAAGTCCTCATAGCAAAGGGTGTGCAGCTTGAAAAAGGCTGCGACGGCAGCTATGAGATGAAGTGGAGAAAATACGAACCGCCTACGCCGTATGAGCGCACGGACGGAACTATGGACTTCGCGACCGTCGATTTCGTCGATATGGTAAAAACGGGTCAGCCCGTTGCAGTATATACGCCTGCGGTAAAGGGCGTTGACGGCAGAACGGTCACGGGACTTATAATCGAGGAAAAATCGGGCAAAGACCTGCCTAAGCTTACGGGCAAGTTCCTCGCGGTGCGTCCCGACGGCGTTACTTATGTTGCGAAAAAAGACGGCTACATAATCTTCGATGAATCAAAATACAGGATAGATATTCAGGACGTTCTTGTCATAAACGGAAACATCAACCGACTTTACGGAAATGTTTTCTATGACGGAACGGTAAGAGTAAACGGAAACGTCGGCGAGGGTGCGATAATAAGCGCAAAGGGAGATGTTATCGTTACAGGATATGTCCAAAGCTCGTATATCTCCGCAGGAAACAAGGTAGTTGCTATTGGCGGAATAAACGCAAACGATTCGGGATATATCTGCGCTCAGGGCGGAGTTTACGCCGAATATATCGAAAACTCCAACATCTTTGCCGGGGAAGAGGTTCAGGCGAACTACATTCTCAACAGCAATGTCACGGCAGGAACGGAGATAACCGTCAAGGGTTCAAAGGGCGTTGTCTGCGGCGGAACGCTTTCCGCAGGCTACAGGGTCAATGTTCAGACGGTCGGAAACCGAAGCTTTGTAAAAACTGTCGTTGTTGTCGGAAAGAATGCTTCGATGAGTGAAAGGATCACCGCTGCAAAGTCGTTCATGGCGGAGATCAAGCGCGATATCAACACGCTCAGAAAGGGCGAGGAGTACCTCAGGCACACTGTTCCTGCAGATCAGCTTCCTGCAAATGATATGTACATAAAGCTCGGCATCGCCGTTCAGATGAAGGAGCAGTCGCTCAAGCGCGTGAACGATGATATAGCCGAGGTCGAAAGCTGGATACAAAGCTCCGACCGTGCATCGGTGAATGTCTTCGGCACGGCTTATCCGAATACGGAGATAAATATAAACGAAGTTACCCGTCTGCTCGATTCAAATATGTTCAACGTATCATTTATTCAGGCGGACAATGTAATTATAACGAAACAATGCGGAAGATAAAGACTTATTGTGTGAGGTGACTGCAATGAAAAGAAATACGATAGTTATTGTTGAAGACGACAGCGCTTCGAGAGATTTTTTTGCGAATATGTTTATGGGAAAATACAAGGTCGCTGCACTCGCAACGGGCAAGGAAGCGCTACAGTATCTCATCGTGAACTATAAAACTATCGCGATAATGCTTCTGAAGCTTGAACTGCCGATAGTTGACGGAAAGACCCTGCTCAAAGCGATGAGCAGCAAGGGAATGCTCGACAAGATGCCTGTTATCGTGCTTTCCGATACGAACAAGACCGAGGACGCCATTGAGTGCTATCAGCTCGGTGCGGTGGACTTTATCTCGAAACCGTTCGTTGAGGAGATCGTACGCAGGCGTGTCGAAAACATAGTTGAGCTTTATATGAGCAAAAAGGCACTCGAACAGAAGCTGAACGTTCAGACCGAAAAGATAAGCGAGCAGAACGAAAAGCTTGAATATTTCAACGAAAAGCTTATCGAAACGCTCAGCAATATCGTCGAGTTCCGTAACCTTGAATCGACGGCGCACGTTTGCAACATCAAGAACATCACTCGAATTATCGCCGAGTGCATAAAGGAAAACTACCCGATCTACGACCTCACGGACGAGGAGATCGACATTATCGTTCAGGCTTCGGCGCTCCACGATATCGGAAAGATATGTATTCCCGACAATATCCTGCTCAAAGCCGGACGACTTTCCGAAAAGGAATTTGAACTCATAAAATCGCATACGACAAAAGGCTGCGAGATACTTGCCCAGATGCAGGACATTCAGGACGAGAAATACTCCGAAGCGAGCCGCCAGATATGCCGCCACCACCATGAGAAATATGACGGAAGCGGATATCCCGATGGTTTGAAAGGCGATGAGATACCGCTTTCCGCTCAGATCGTTTCTATCGCCGATGTTTATGATTCGCTCGTCAGCAAGCGTGTTTACAAGAACGCTTATGACGTAACGAAAGCATACAATATGATAATGGACGGCGAATGCGGCGCATTTTCATCTGTTATTCTTGACTGCCTTTCCAAGAGCAGAGAAAAGCTTGAAGCATTGTATGCTCTTTCGGGTCAGCAGGAACAACAGAACTAACACTACCTCCGCATAATACAAACTTATGCGGAGTTTCTATTTTAAAAAGGGGAAGTATTATGAAAGATCTCAGTAAAAAAGCCGCAGCGGCAGTTGTTTTTGCCGCACTTCTCACAGGCTGTGCATCGGGCGGAGCAAAGAACTATGACAGGCTTCTCGACAAGGATTCACCTGCCGAAATAACTATCTGGCACTACTATACGGGCATTCAGCAGACGCAGTTTGACGAAATGGTGCTGGAATTCAACAACACGGTCGGTGTTGAAAAGGGCATAGTCGTTGAGGCGCTTTCCAAAAACTCCGTAAGAGAGCTTTCCGACAGCGTTGTTGCCTCGGTGAACGGCGATGCAGGCGCAGAAAAGCTCCCGAACATCTTCGGAACTTATGCCGAAACGGCATATATCGTTGACGAAAAGGGTCAGCTTGCCGATCTTTCTCCGTATTTCACCGATGAAGAGCTGAGCGAATATGTCGATGCCTACATAGACGAGGGAAGAATTGCTCAGAAAGACGTTCTGAAAATTTTCCCCGTTGCCAAAAGCACGGAAATAATGATGATAAACGTTACCGACTGGCAGAAATTTGCCGATTCGGAGAATGTTTCCTACGACGATCTCTCGACTTGGGAGGGCGTTGCCAAGGTAGCGGAAAAATATTATAACTATACAGATGCGCTCACACCCGATGTCCCGAATGACGGAAAAGCATTCTTCGGACGTGATTCCATTGCAAATTATATGGTAATAGGCGCAAAGCAGCTCGGTCACGAGTTCGCCAAGGTCGGCGATGACGGAAAAGTCACTGTCGAAGCCGACAAGGACACCCTCCGCAGACTTTGGGACAACTACTTTGTTCCTTATGTAAAGGGATATTATGCCGCAAAGAGCCGTTTCCGCAGTGACGATATGAAAACGGGCGCAATAATCGCAATGGTATGCTCGAATTCGGCGGCTTCCTACTGCCCCGATGAAGTGACTGTCAATGATGATACCACATATCCTATCGATGTCACCGTTCTGAACGTGCCGAACTTCGAGGGCAGTGACCCATGCATCGTTCAGCAGGGTGCAGGAATGGCTGTTGCAAAGTCGGACGAAAAGACCGAATATGCCTGCTCGGTATTCCTCAAATGGTTCACCGATGAGCAGAGAAATATCGAATTTGCCGTAAATTCGGGATATCTTCCCGTTAAAAAGAGCGCGAACGATATCGACAAGATACTTTCCTACAACAGCGATATAAATGAAAGAATGAAAGACACGTTTGAAACCGCTATCAGCGAGATCAACAGCTATTCACTCTATACCGCACCTCCGTATGAGGATTCGGCAGATGTCCGCGCATATATCGAAAGCGCAGTCACCGATACCGCCGAAAGCGCCTGCACAGAGGCTTGGAACAGAATAAACGCAGGTGAAACTTATGCCGATGTCACTGCGGAATATACAAGCGATGAAGCTTTTGAAAAATGGTATGCAGACTTTGAAAACGGTCTTAATGCGATCACAGGGAATTGATATATATGAATAAAAATAAAGCCTTATCACGGGATAAACGTGTGAAAGAGCGTCCGCTGATATCGAAGATAATGCTGTCGATGATACTGCTCGGACTGCTTGAGGTAACGATATTCGGGATAATAATGCTCGCGAGCGGAGAGCTTAGCTATATAAGAAAATACTGCTATAATCTGCTCACGGAAAAGACAGAGAACCGCGCGAGCTATGTGGAAAACATGCTCACGCAGAAGACCCCGCTCGTTTACGAAGCGGCGCTGAAGATAAACGAAATCACGGAGAGCTATCTCGATGAGAGCGGTCTTTCGCTCGATGCTCTTAAAACCGATAAAAATGTCAATAAGGAAATATCGGCGCGTTCGGCTGAAACGCTTATCTCGCTCATAAGGCGAGATATGGTGAATGACGCGTTCATTATCCTCGATACCGGCGAGCTTTACAGCAGTGACAACGGAGAAGTCCGCGCAGGCATTTATCTCCGCGATACCGATGTTTATACGAACAGCACCAATGACTACAAGGATATCTACCTTGAAATGGGCAGCTCCGAGCTTGCGTATTCGCTCGGAACGCCGCTCGATTCCGAGTGGTCGCCGCATCTGACGATAAATTCGGACAATGACCACAGCTTCTATACAGTGCCGATGGAAACCTATTCGGCAAATTCACGACAGCCGATATATAACCTCGGCTACTGGAGCGGTCTGTCGAAGATATCGTTTTCAGCAAGCAAGAGCCTTAAATATACGCTTCCGCTCGTCACTTCGGACGGCGAGGTCTACGGCGTTATCGGCATTGGACTTATGGAGAAAAATCTCCTCGCGAATATGCCTGCGAACGGCTTCTTCAGCACCTCCGCCTGCTATATGATAGGAAAGGATATCGAGGGTGACGGCATTTATGAGCCGATAATCCATTCGGGCGCGATATACAACCGACTTGTCACTTCGCAAACCGTCTTTGACGAAAACGCCGGATCGGATAACGGCGTTTACTGCTTCAATATTGACGGGAAGAGCTATTCGCTCGGTTCGATACACAGAATGACGCTCTACAACTCGGGTTCGCCGTATATAAATCAGCACTGGGCGCTCGTTTCGGCGGCACGAACCTCGAGCGTTATGAGCATTTACGACTTCCTTATGAAAGTCTTTATCGTTTCCGTTATCATAACGATCACCTGCTGTATAATCTTCTCCGTTTACACGGGCAAAAGGATAAGCGACCCTGTTACGAAGATGATTACGACCCTCGACAATGCGCAGAACGATATGGATTCCGTTCTCACGTTCGGTCAGACGGGAATTTCCGAGATAGACAAGCTTGCGCTCTCCATAATCCGACTTCAGGTCAATGCGAGCGAGTATGCTTCGCGAATCTCGAAGATAATCACCCTCACCGACAGCAGTATCGGTATCTTTATGCTCCATTTGAACGATCATACCGTCTATGTCAGCGAGAGCCTTACCGACATTCTCGGCTTTGATGATATCCCGCACAAGGATATTGTCATTTCGGAGGAAAAATTTCACGAACAGCTAAGGTGGATCGACAAAGAGCAGAAAGCTTTTGAACTTGACTTCGATACCTATTCGCCCGAGGCTATGAAAAATCTCAAATCGGGAAAAAGCATTGAGATAAGAAGCGAAAGGGACGGCGTGGAAACTTGGTTCAAGTTCACGATATCCGTTCTCAACGATGATATCATCGGTCTTGTTCAGGATATAACCGAGAACGTCACCGAGAAAAAGCAGATCGCACAGCATAAGGACGATGAATACACAGAAAAGCTCGTCAAGGCGAACAAGGCGCTCCGCGATGCATATTTCAACGCCAAGAGAGCCGATAACGCAAAGACGGACTTCCTTTCAAGAATGAGCCACGATATCCGAACCCCGATGAACGCCATCATCGGTATGACCGTTATCGCGAACTCGCATATTGACGATAAGGAAAAGGTCGAAGACTGCCTTGACAAGATCTCCGTTTCGGGCAACTATCTGCTTTCGATAATAAACGATGTCCTCGATATGAGCAAGATAGAATCGGGAAAATTCACCCTCAACGAGGAGAATATCAACCTCTGTAAAATGCTTGACGGCTTTATGGAGATCGTTAAGCCTGCGGCAAAGGAAAAGCATCATACGCTCACGCTTAACAAGCACGATATCGTACACGAAAATATCATCGGCGACAGCCTGCGTTTGCAGCAGATGTTCGTAAATATCGTCAGCAACTCGATAAAATACACCAACGACGGCGGAAATATCACTGTAGATGTCACCGAAAAAGCGGTCGGAAACAAGAACGTCGGCTGTTATGAATTCGTGTTCAGGGATAACGGCATAGGAATGTCGGAAGAGTTCCTGAAAAATATCTTCGAGCCGTTTGAGCGTGCCGAGGACGAACGCGTCGGCAAACAGCAGGGTACAGGTCTTGGAATGGCGATAACCTATAACCTCGTCAAGATGATGAACGGCGAGATACACGTTGACAGTAAGCTCGGCGAGGGATCGGTGTTCACTGTTACTATCTTCTTTAAAATAGGAAGCGGCGCAGAGGAGCAGGTTTCGACCTCCTCCGATAACGGAGTAAAGGAACTCCAAAGCGCAGATTACAGTGGCGAAAGAATACTCCTCGTCGATGATAACGAGCTCAACCTCGAGATCGCGGAAGAGCTTCTCGAAATGACAGGACTCACCATAGATGAAGCCACGAATGGACTTGAAGCGGTCGAAAAGTTCAGAAACTCAGAGCAGGGATTCTATAAACTTGTATTTATGGATATACAGATGCCTGTGATGAACGGATATGAAGCCGCAGAAGCGATAAGAAAGCTCGACCGTCCCGACGCAAAGACCGTCCCAATAATCGCAATGACGGCAGACGCATTTGCAGAAGACGTAAAGAAAGCGCATAACGCAGGAATGAACGAGCATATCGCAAAACCGCTCGATATCAGTAAACTTGCAGCAGTCTTGAAAGAATGGCTGCCGAAAGAAAAGTAAAAGTTGAAACGCACAAAAAGCAAAGTTTAGGTCAAGCCTTTTCAAAGGCTTGCAGGGGTCAAGGGGTCAGCGCCCCTTGGCGCACTCCGCAGAGTGCGAAATACCCTAAACTAACAGTCAAAGCTCGCTGAAAAAGCGAAATCACTGTCAAATCAAAAGGCGCAATTCACATTCAAAAAGGTAAAACAGAACGTGAGAAATCAGTTTTGTAAACCTAAAAAATGTGAATTGCGCCAATTCTATTTTCCTTAAACCAACTATCCTCGGCGTAAAATGCGCAGAGCGAAGCGATAAGCATTTTGAGCCGACAGCATTTGAGCGGCGGTGAATATGTCAGTAAAGTAGTAATTTTGTAGTATGAGCGGAGTTCATTGTTTTCACGTTCATATCCCATAGCTGTTCATATTACGTCTACAAGCAAATATACTCACTTCGTTCGCATATTTGCTTGCAGAGGATAGTTGTTCCGTACATAAGAATAGGCGCAATTCACTATTATGGCTTTACGAAACTTGATTTTTCATATTTCGTTTTACCTTTTTAGTGTGAATTGCGCCTTTTTAGCTGTTATATATTTCGCTTTTGCGGCAAGTTTTGACTGTCAGTTTAGAGAGTTTCGCACTCTGCGGAGTGCGACAAGGTGGCGCTGCCCCCTTGACCCCTGCAAGCCTTTGAAAAGGCTTGACCTAAACTTTGCTTTTTTTGCATCGCTTCGCTTTATTTTACTTCGCAAAGGTTCTTACAATGCCTATTACAAACAGCACGATGACCATTACGGGAAGAACGTAGGTCATATAACCTTTCATAAACTTCTGCATTTTCAGACCCTTGCCCTCGTTGGCTTCGCTGAGGTAATTATCCCAGCCCCAGCCTTTTTTCGAGGTACAGAAAAGTATTGTCACGAGCGAACCTAACGGGAGGATAAGGTTGCTGACGATGAAGTCCTCAAGATCCATTATCGACGAACCCTCGCCCATTGGCTGTACTCCGCTCAGAATGTTGAAGCCGAGGCAGCAGGGGAGTGAAAGCACGAAAAGCAGTATACCGTTTATAAGGCTTGCTTTTTTTCTGCTCCAGCCGAAGAGGTCTACCGTGCAGGCGATTATCTCCTCAAACACTGCGAGGACGGTTGAAAGTGCTGCAAATGACATAAATACGAAGAAAAGGCTTCCCCAAAGTCTGCCGAGGGGGATATTATTGAAGATGTTCGGCAGGGTGATGAAGATAAGGCTCGGGCCGCTGTCAACGTCAACGCCGTAAGCAAAGCAGGCGGGGAAGATGATAAGTCCCGATGATATCGCAACGACTGTATCGAGGATTGCAACGTTTATCGATTCGCTCAGGAGCGCACGTTCCTTGCCGATATAGCTTCCGAAGATAGCCATTGCGCCGATGCCGAGGCTGAGTGTGAAGAACGCCTGATTCATTGCGTTTACGACAATGCTGCCGATGCCGACATTCTTTACTTCCTCAAAATTAGGTTTGAGGTAGAACGCAAGTCCTGCCTTGCCGCCCTCCATAAAGAAGCTGTTTATCGCGAGTATGACCATTATTGCAAGCAGGGCGAGCATCATAACCTTTGTAACGCGTTCAAGTCCGTTTTGCAGACCGATAGAGCATACAAGCACTGCTGCGACGATAACGACAGCAAGATAGAATACCATTACGGGCGCATTGGAGAGCATCGAGCTGAAATGCTCCGCAACGCCTGCGGAATCGAGTCCCGTCAGCTTGCCGCTCGCAGTTGATACGAAATAGCGCACCATCCAGCCCGCAACGGTCGTATAGAACATCATCAGCATATAAGCGCCGATCATTGCGACCTTGCCGTGGATATGCCAGACCGAGCCTTTCGGTTCAAGCTCCTGATACATTTTTACGGGGCTTTTTTGCGCCGCTCTGCCGATGGAAAATTCCATTGTAAGTACGGGTATTCCGAGTATTGCGAGGAATATAAGATAGATGATAACGAAAACACCGCCGCCGTTTTCACCGACAACGTAAGGAAATTTCCACACGTTTCCTATTCCGATTGCGCAGCCTGCACTTAAAAGAATAAATCCAAGTCGGCTGCCGAGTTTTTCCCTGTTCATTGAATTTTGACCTCCGAAATATTTTTCTGCCGTTGGAATGAACGCGCAGCCGCTCCCTTTCGGCTGCGCATATCCTTTTGGCGATTATTGCCCTTATTTGGGCGCATACTGTTTTATATGATACTATTTATTCGCGGTTATGTCAAGCAAACGGCGCAAAATTCGGCTTTTTTCCGATAAAACAGAGCCTTATTTATGCAAAAGAACCGAGCAGTCCGAAAATGAACTGCTCGGTTCAATGTTATTTTGCGATATATGGGGATTTACGGGGTAGTAGCGGTTATAGGTTCACCGTTAAGTGTACCGTTTATGACAGATGCGTATGAATCTACATATACTCTGTAAACCGGTGAACCGTTCTTGTCTTTGGGAGAAGTAAATTTAAGTGCCTTTTGACCTTCCTTTTGGATAGTCAAATCTCCGCCAAATCTAAGATCACAGGTAAGAGCGATATCGCTTGATACTGTAATAGTTACCACAGTTCCCAGACCTGTTGAAATGTTTATAATATCGCACTTGCCCTTTGCGGGGAGTGTAAGCCTCGGAATGTTGTATTCTCCTGCATTTAGATCAAAAATGTAATATCCCTTTGCGTCATTCAGTCTTGTAATATCGGTAATTGCGCTTGCGATAGAATCATAAGAACGGATGATATTGCTGTTGTATTCACGAACCGCAATATAATTGGTCGATGATCTGTCAGCTGCAACGAGCTTATTGCCCGAGCGAACTGCCGCAAGAACTTTTCCGTCATTGATGATAATTGAATTATTAATGTAGTCGCCCTTGATAGTTGCGATCTGGTCGCCTGCCTTAACTCCGTCGAGTTTCAGTGCGATTTTTCCTGTGATGTTGTTAAAGATAACATTTCTTGCGATGGAAAGAGGATAGCTGAGCGAACCGCCGTCATCATAAGCATATACAGCTGTGAATCCCGACTTACTGCTCAGAGTTACTTCATCAGCAACGTGGAAGATGTTTACATTGATCTTTCCGCTTACAGTCATTGGGTCATTGATCTGAACAGAACCCTTGCCGTTGATGTTGGCAAACTGGCTTACCTTGCCATTGTAGGAGATATGTACATTTTCAGCGTTGAGAGAATAGGTGCCAAGATTTACGCTCATAGCAACAGGATTTCCGGACCTATCTACCTTGTTCAAGATGATATTTTCGAGTGAAAGATTGCCTGTGAGGTTAAGATCTCTGGTTGTGGTAAGCGTTATAGGAGCAGAACCGCTGCTTTCTCCAACATAGCTGATCCCTGCGTAGGTATTTGCCTTTGGAAGAACGAAGGTATTGTCCTTGGTCACTTTAACTTCATATACGAAGGAGGTGTCCTTTATTCTTGAAATGTCGTTCACTGCACTTGCAAGTGAATCATAAGCTCTTTTGATAGAAGAATAGTCATTGTTGGAAGCCGTAATTGTCACAACATTTTCTTCCTTGACAGCCTTAAGGTCATTGCCCGAACGGACAACTTTGAGGTCGCTGTCGCTGATAACTATTGCATCCTCGGTGTAGTCGTCTGTGACAGAAGCAACGATCGTGTTTTCTGCAAGTTCGGCAGTCTTTTCACCGTCCTTGACAGTGAGCATAAGCTCGCCTGTGATGTTGGTGAACTTAACGTTCTTAGCGATGGACTTGTCATAAATAAGCTTGCCGTTCAAGGACTCAATGCTGCCTGCAAATGATGCCTTTGAACCAAGCGTTACATTGCTGCCATTGGTGAGGACGAGCGTTGTGCCGCTTACCTTGCCTGAAATTTCAGTATCGGAGTTGATGAATAACTGACCTGCGCCGCTGATATTTGCAAATCGGTTTACGATCCTTGATAATTCGCCATCCCTTACGCCCTTTGCAGAAACAGAGCCGTTAACTGTCAGTGAGTATTTGCCAACATTTACGCCGAGAGCAACAACATCTTCACCCTTGACCTTGTTGAGAACGACAGATTTGTCCAGAATGAGATCACCTGTGAGTGTGAGGTCGCCTGTCATAGCGATATTGACCAGGTTATCCTCATCTGCGCTCTTGTAGGTAAGTGTATCATACTTGCCTGCTGACGGAAGCGGAAGCTTTGCAACAGCCTTGGGGAACATATCAGTTGTCAGATAGATAACAACATTGTCTTCCTTGCTGCCCGAAGCGTTGATGTCAGCGATAGCTTCATTAAGGTTCTTGTAGTGGGCTGTCTTGCCGTTTACTTCAACGGTAACAAGACCTGCTGTTGCCTTTGGCTTTGCGATAAGGTTCTTGCCGCTCTTGATGATATAGTAGCTGTCTGCCTCTGTGAGATTGTCATTCGAGGGGACGAGCTGGTCTGCGTATGGACCTGCGATAGTACCGAGGATAAGATCCTCAGTGATCTCTGCTGTCAAGCCGGTTTCAGGGTCAACAAGAACAAAGCGGATCTTTTCGGAGCCGTTGTCAATACCGTTCTTGCCGATAACAAAAGCATTTTTGCCCTTAGCCTGCTGTTTAACAACGAGTACGGCATTTCCGTATCCATATATTCCGCCTGCATTGATGATACCGCCTACGGAGAGAGAGCTGCGGCCATTCATTACAAGCAGTGTTTTTGCGGTAAGGTTGCCCGTAATATTTACAGTGGTCTTCGGAGCAGTCTTTCCGTCCCATGCTGCTCCCATAGCTGATAAAGTTGCAGTTTCATCGGCACGAACAACTACTACATTTGCAGTCAGCGTACCGACGATAACATTTTGGAGTGTAACAATTGTGCTTGAAGTTACGCTCTTGATATTTGCGTCTACATCCCCAAGGTAAAGAGTATTCCTGCCTGCTGCAATTGTGAATTCAACTGACCGAAGCTCATTATTTACCTTTTTCCGTGAGTCAAGCTTGATGTTCCCGAATGTTGTAGGACCTGTGAGAGTGATATTTCCCGTAAAGCTGAGAGTCTTGGCTGCTTCACCATTCTTGCTTGTGAAAGTAATGTCACTGTATGTATTGGCTGCAGGCATCTTGAAAGCGCCGTTTATATCGTAATCGTCAAGAAGAATTATGGTATAACTATAGTCTTTATGACCTGCCTTTGCATTTGCAGCGATAGTGCTGAGGACATCGCTCCACTGTGCATAAGCAGCTTCACCAAAATCGGGGTGGAACCAAGTTGTGACCTGGATCTTTTCTGCAAGCAGCTTGATATCCGAGCCTACTCTTGCGAGAGTGTAGCTGACATCGCCCTCAGGCATACTGTCTTCATATACGCTGACATTTGCAGGGCTTGCTGTCTTTGCAGTGAGAACGGTCTGTTCTGCGGAGAATGATACATTGTTATTTTCATCACGCCGGTAAATATAAAGCTTGCTTGCGCTGTTTGCTGCCGTGATATTGCCTGTTACTGTAACGGGCTTGAAATTATCCGTGCTGTAGCATATAAATGCCCTTTTTCCGGCAATTTCAATGTTTGTGAATGTCACGGAGTTGTTCTTGACAACTACAGTAGCGTCTTCATTTAACTTAAGTGTTGTTGCCTTGACTGTACCCAGCAGTTCAGCTTCAGAGCCCTTTTCGACCACGATCGTACCAAAGCCGCTGATGTCGGCTTTTATGGTGTTGTCTAAACCTTCCATGAATATAAGAACAGATTTTGTGCCGCCCTTTAAGGTTTTGAGTGTATCGGACTGAAAGTCGCTCAGGTAGAGGTTCTTGCTTGCTGTGATAGTGAAGTTCTTCGCTGTAGATTCGATGTTGATATTGCCGAATGTTGTATCGATAGGAAGTGTAACGGAAGCAGCATCTGTTGTGATGGTCTTTCCGCTTGTGCTGTAAACAGCTATGCTCTTAGACTTTGCAGCTGTCGGGAATGTGAGCCTTGCGACCTCAACATCGTTGTTAAGAAATACAACGTAGTCGGTGTTCTTGTTGTTCATTGCTTTGAGAACATCAGACCATTCATCGGCTGCGACAGTCATTGGCGTGTCGCCGTCAACATAGGAAACAGTATAGTTCGATTCGATCCTTTCATCTACGCTGAGTGTTACATAGAGCGGTTTATCTTCGATGCCCGTATTGTAGATATAGCCAACGTTTTCAGTATTTTCATCGAATGTAAGAATATTTCCGCTGCGGGTCACACCATCATCATCTGCATTAAGGGTCATTTTTGAAATATCAAATCCGTAGTCGTCTAATTTGGTAAGGTTAAATGTGTTGTTGATAAGGGTGATATCATATACCTGGTTGGCTGCATAGAATGTGGTAAGGTTGTCAAGCCCGGTGAGATCGATAGCAGCGATAGAATTATAGCTGATTTCCAATGATCCAAGATTTGTGTTTTTGGAAACATCAAGCTTTTTAAGACCACAGCTGGTAGCCGAAAATTCAACGAGATCACGGCAGTTTGAGATATCAATGCCGCTTTCAAACTTATTGTTGCTGATATCAAGTTCTTTGAGCTTTGTGTTTTTGCTTAGATCAAGACCCTTGATCTTTGAATTGGATACTGTAAGCTTCTCGAGATCCTTGAATTTTTCTGTGCTGATCTCTTTTATGGAGGTGTTGAAAATAGATATTTCCTTTATTCCGTCGGGAAGAACTGCATTTGCAAGATTTATGCAGTTGCCTGCATACAAACATTCGAGCTTTGAGCAGTTGGAAACATCAATTGTTTTTAACGCGCTGTTTCCGCAGATGTTAAGATATTTAAGGTTGGAAAGATAACCAATGCCCGTTAGATCATCGATATTATGGTATTTTTCCTCGTCAAAGTTAATGAAACTGAGCTTTTCGAGTTCAAAATAAGTCAGTTTGCCATCATTGTTCTTGTCGCAGTTCTCTGAAATGTACTCGCGGAAAGTCCGATTCGGGAAGTTATCTTCATTGAGTTCAATATCCGCAGGAGTGTTTGGGTCAGCTTCAAGGCTCGTTACCTTTGTTACGCAGACATTTTCGCCGCCGATAGCCAATGTTCCGTTATTCAGTTCGTCTGCTGCCGCCTGTGTGAGTGTAACGGTTATCTTAGAGGAATCCTTATCCAGTGTGATAACGCCTTCCTCGTCTGCGTCTTCGTGCAGAACGGGGATATTGTTTCGGTCGCTTGCACCTGATGTGCTGACAAACTTTATTGAAGATGCTGCTGCATCGCTGTCAGTGTCGGCAGATGTTTCGGGAGTATATTCAATAATAAGACGGCTGTATTTCTCAGCTAAACCAAAGCGTGGGAGCTTGATAAGGTAGCTTTGGCTGTCAAGGGACTCTTCGCCGCTCCAAAGCTCTGAGTTTATTGAATCGAAGGATATTCTCTGGGACTTACATTCGATCTTTGACCATTCTGCGGTAACAGAACCGTTGTCGATAAAGTCCTTGAAATCGGAGAATGTTATTTCGGAGGGGCTAAATTCGAGATTGCCGTTGAAGCGGTCGTCGGCACATTCTACTGTCCATGTATACTTTCCGCCGTTGGAAAGTATCTCGTTCTGCGTGTCCGAAACAGTGTGCTCAGGCACGGAGATAGTAACATCGATAACGTTAATGTGATTGCCTTTAATGATAAAGCCGCTTTCGGCAACAGCTTTTGCTGTGCTTTCGTCCAGTGTTGCTTCAAAAGTTGTTTGAGTCGGATCGAAAACTGTGCCGCCTGCGATAGATTCGCCGTCTGTGTTTGTGATATCAAGTGCAGGGGAAAGTTCAGCCTCAGAACCTACGGAAATATCAGCAATGGCGTATGTCACAATGATCCTGCTGTCCTTTATAGCCTTTGGATAAGCGCTGATCTTTATAGGCGAAGAATTGGAGAGAAGATCTCCGTTTGAAACGGATTCTTCCGAAGCTGCGACTGATTCGCTGACATTTTTGCTCAGACTGAGAGTGAGGTCATAGACGGTGAAATCAAACTTATCGCCTGCCTGATAATAGCCGTCATCAATATCGCAGGAAAAATAGAATCCTACATTCTTTGCTTCATCGGGAGTTGGACCTTCATTGACAACGTGTGTCGAGCTGTTGAATGTTGCTTTTCCGACTGACGGGGCAACGGGGGAAATGCCGTCCCACGCTTCATTTTCCTTGTCCGTTGTTCCGGTAGTCGAGAAACTGCCGAGAGTTACCTTGTATTGGTCGGTGAACCCCGGGACTTCCTTGTAATTGTATTCGGTCGCGCTGACGCTTATCGGTACGACAGCAGTTTGAGTGACAGCTATCGAAGCGGCGCATACGCCCGATACAAATCGTTTTAATTGCATACGATCATCCTTCCATAATAAAAAATTGCCTGTGCAAAGCTTTTTGCGTGTGTATTCGGCAAAAAGTGTAACTGCTTATGTTACAAAACAGTTAATATTATTTTATATTAAAGTTGCCGAATATTTAAACTTTTTGCACTCATTTACACAATAAATTATATCATTATTCTCTTTGGGATTCAATTCACATTTAATATGAATGTAAAAGCAAATATTTGTACTTTTTGTGAATTTTACAGTATAAAAATATGTTCTCGTTGCACAATTGTGCTGATTTGAGCAGTAAAGTTTTGTCGAAGCGTGGTTGACAAAATTCGGCTTTTGCTATACTATTATATATAACGCGATTTTGGATAAAGTTTTGCACAATGGGAAACAGGGGGAGTTATGGAGGAAAAAACGGTTCACAAAAGCGAATGGGGAAGGCTTTTAGGTTTCGGCGCTGTCTGCGGAGCGGTGGTGTGCGCGGCAGTTTATGCGGTTTTGTATTTCGGCGGGATTTTTATCGGCGGTTTTGCTTGGATAAGCCTGCATAAAACAGCGGTGAGCATCGGTGCAGGTGTTTTTGCGGCGGTGCTGTCGGTCTTGCTTCGCCGAACATCGGTAGAGATAGGCGCTGAATACATAACTGTAAAAAGGGCAGGAGTGAACCTACGCTGTTCGGCATCGGAAAGCATCGAGCCAAAGTCGGAAATAAGCTCATCAACGGTCGAAATGCTGAAAATAACTTCGTATAAATGCGGTTTGAAACTGAACGGTCGGTATGTGCGGCTTTACGGCTTCGGAGAAAAAGCTTTTGAGCGCATCGCAGACGATATCCGCTGTATGCAGGCGGAAAACATACCGCTCGAAGAAAAAGTATCGGCGGAAACGCAGTCGCTTTATGAACCGATAGTCCTGCTCTCGGCGGACAGTTCGGACGGCGAATACTTTGTTGCGCGTGAAAAGATAATTCACGAGGAAAAGAAGCTTATCGGCAAAATTGCCGCTATAAGCATTGCAATTGCGGCGGTGCTTGTTTTTATCGGCTTGGACGGAGTTGGTTTCAAGGAGATGATTGCGCTTATCATAGCCGCTTGTATGGCGATATCCTGCCCGTTCCTGCTTATAGGCTGCTTCAAAAAGGCGAAGCTTTTTCCCGAAAAGATAGAGATAAGCGGTGAGCATCTTTACATCGGTGAGGAACATTTCACGCTCACGGGGATAGACTGTGCAGTGCTGACTTCGCCGAGGAAAAAGAGCGATTCGATATATCCCGTTCAGTATTACCTGAAAATCAAGGACGGCGGAAAGGTACATAAATACTGGCTCGGTTCGTCGCTTTTATGCGAGAACTATTACGGTGATCTCTGCAAAGCGATGAGCAAGGCTTTTGCGATGTTTCCGAAAAAACTGGTTATTAAATAAAAAACGCTATTCATATCCTGTCGGAGATAAACGCTCGTCGCATTGCTCCTAACGTTTATCTGCCGAGGATAGTTGTTCAGAACATAAAGAATAAGCGCAATTCACATTTTCAGGTTTACGAAACTAATTTCTCATATTTCGTTTTACCTTTTTGGTGTGAATTGCGCTTTTTAGCTGTTGATAATTATGCTGTGGCAATTGACATTATACTGTTAGTTTAGGAGATTTCGCTCTCTGCGGAGAGCGTCAAGGTGGCGCTGCCCCCTTGACCCCTGCCACCCTTTAAACAAAGCGAAATTCTTTCAGAATTAACGTAAACTTTGACTTTACATCGATATCAACCCGAAAGCGTTCGCTACCGAGCTTACAAGGATTATTGCCGCAAAGATAGGGCAGAGGTACTTTATCATAAAATTGAAGATGTGTTTGCGCTTGAATTTTCCGTTTTCGAGCGTCATTTCTTCTTCTATTTTCTCAACGCCCATTTTGCGCGAAACGAGCAGACAGGTAGCTATTGCGGCTATCGGCATCATCACCGAATTCGTAAGGAAGTCGAAGAAGTCGAGCAGCTGCATACCGAGTATCTCGACCGAGGCGAGAGGACCGTAACCCATACACGAGAGCGTTCCGAGGACGAGCATTATCAGTGTGATAACAACGGTCGATTTTTTCCTTCCCCAGCCAAGCTCGTCCTGAAAGGTCGAAACTGCGCTTTCCGTCAGCGCGATAGAGCTTGTAACTGCGGCGCATAAAACGAGGAAGAAAAAGAGTATTCCGACGAACGAACCCATTTTGATGCTCGCAAAGACTTTGGGTATCGTGATAAACATAAGTGACGGGCCTGCTTGGAGCGAGTTTGCATCTCCGCCCGAAAATGCGAACACTGCGGGGATTATCATAAGTCCTGCCATTATTGCGATGCCTGTGTCGAAAACCTCGACATTCTCGGTCGAAGCTTCAATGGAAACGTCTTTTTTCATATACGAACCGAATGTTATCAGTATGCCCATTGCAATCGACAGCGAATAAAACATCTGACCCATTGCGGAAACGACCGTCATCCACGAGAAGTTTGCAAAGTTCGGGATAAGGAAATACTTCACGCCCTCTGCAGCGCCGGGCAGACTTATCGAGTATATCGCAATGAACAGCGACAGCACGACAAGTATCGGCATCATAAACTTTGAAACGCGCTCAACGCCGTTGCGAACGCCGCCGAAAATGACCGCCACCGTGAAAAATGTAAACAGTACGAAGCAGATCTCGGTCGAAGCTCCGCTTGAAATAAAGCTTCCGAAATAGCCGTCCTCAGCGAGCTGTTCGCCGTGTCCCATAATGTATTCGGCGAGGTATTTAATTACCCAGCCGCCGATAACGGAATAGTACGGCACGATGAGTATAGGAATGACCGCATTTATCCAGCCGCCGAGCGAAAGCCACTTTGACTTTCCGAATGAGTGATAAGCACCGACGGGACTTTTCTGCGTCATTCGTCCGAGTGCTGTTTCGGCAGTTATCATCGTGTAGCCGAACGTCAGCGCAAGGATTATATACACGAGCAGGAATATACCACCGCCGTATTTCGCCGCAAGATAGGGGAAGCGCCATATATTTCCCAGACCGACCGAAGCGCCTGCCGCCGAGAGCACGAACCCGAGCTTTCCCGAAAAGGTGCTTCGATTTTTATGATGTTCCATTTGAATTCTCTCCGTTTCAATACAATAATGTTTTTATTATACCACGGCAGGAAGCATTTGTACAGCGTTTCTATAAAAATATGTTATATGGTATATAAAATTAGGTTATATCTTGTGCAAAAAAGCAGACATCCCATTCAAGAGATGTCTGTCGATACTATTTTATTTTATTTTCGGGAGAGATGTTTTCTTTGTATGAAAGCAGCGAAAAACCGAGCAGTCTTTGAAAGACTGCTCGGTTCGATAAAATTATTTTGATCGATGTTAGGAAACAATTGCAGTTATAACGGCTTCATTTTCTACATCAAACTTGTAAATGGGCGAGCCGTCTGTATTCTTCGGGGAAGTGACATTTATTGCCTTTCCGTTGGCTTTTTCAATGATCGTCCCGTCGGTCGGCTTGCCCGTTTCGGAAATGTCCTTAACGGTTTTGTCAAAGATTTCGTAACGTGCGATAGTGTCGGTGATCCTTACTTATCCTTTACAGCTGTTTTGGATCTTGCGATAAGCTTTCTGTTTTCCTTGACGATGCAGTAGCTGTCATCTTCATCAAGGCTGAGGTCAGATGGGACAAGGTTGTCAGCATAACTGCCCGTGATAGTGCCGAGAACGGTATCTTCGGTTATTTCCGCAGTCTTGCCCGTTTCGGGGTCAACGAGAACAAAGCTGATCTTTTTGCTGCCTCCGAAGCCGTCCTTGCCGATGATGAGAGCTTTTCTGCCATTAGCCTGCTTAGCAGCCGCAAGTGTGCAGGAGTTGTCGGAATAAATGCCGACTGCGTTGAGAACTCCGCCGACATAAAGGCTGCTGTCGGGGGCATTGAAAGTAAGGCGCGATCTTACGGTGAGATTGCCCGTGATATTTACATCGGTCGGCGGAACTTCTTTGCCCTCCCATACATCTGCCATAGCGTTGAGTGAAGTGCCGTTTGCGTTCATCTTGCAAATATAAACATTGTTTGCCGTCAAAGTGCCGACAGTAACGTTCGCAAGCAGAACATCGCCGTTTGAAGTTATGTTCTTGATGTTTGCGTTTGTGTTGTAAAGTTCAAGCTTGTTTCTGCCTGCCGAGATCGAGAATGGAACAGACTGCATCGCATTTCCGACTTTCTTCTGCGGATCAAGGCAGATATTGCTGAATGTTGTTGTGCCTGTGAGGGAGATATTTCCCGTGAAGCTGAGGTTTTTCTGATTGCCCTTGCTCGTGAAGAGGAGAGAACCGTAGGTGTTTGCGGCAGGCATCTTGAATGTGCCGCCAATATCATAGTCCTCGACAAGAGTTACTGTGTAGTCAAGATATTCGTATCCTTCCTTGGCATTTTCGGCAATGGCATTTACAGCATCAGACCAAAGCGCAAGGGCATATCCATAGCCATTGGATGCTGTAAGTTCAAATGCAGTAGGCATTATCTTTACATCAGAACCAACTTTTGCAAGGGCATAACCGGAAGGATCCTGATTTTCGGGAGCGCTGTTATCTGCGATCTTGACATGGGAGATATCAGCATTCTCAGCAATAAGGACAGTAGTATTCGGTTCAAACTTCTGATATACAGTGAAATCGCTGTCAAAAAGTGCTATTTCAAGTCTGCTTGATCTTGTGGCAATCTTCTCTCCGGTTACGCTAACAGGTGTAAAATCGGGTGTTGTGTAAGCAATAAATGCTCTGTTTGCGACACTGATATTTTCGGTAGTTATGGAATTTTTGCCTGTTATCAAAGCCGAATCGCTTGTCAGAAGAAGATATCTCGTTTTTACGGTATTATTAAACTTAACACTCCTTCTTATATCAACATTGCCAAAGTTATTTACCGCATAATCAGCAACATACGGTTCGCTGCCCCTTGAGTCAAAATAGATTGTTGATTTAGACGAGCCGTTAATGGCTGTGAGCGTTTCGGAACGCAGTCGGTCAATCGACATGTTATATTTGGTAGAAATCGTGAAGTTGGCAGGACTGCCGTTTTTCTGCGATTCAAGTCTTATATTGCCGAAATATGTATAGCCCGTAGTGGTTACATTGCCCGTAAAATTCAGCGTATAGTTATTGCCGTCCACACTGTCGAGTTCTAATCCCTTGTATGTTCCTGCCTTTGGCATTGTGAATGCACCGCCAATATCGGCATCGGAAAGAAGCTCGACTGAATAGATCAGTTCTTTATTCGTCTTTGCTGTTTCGGCGATCTTGGCGAGAACGTTCGACCAGAGCGCATAATTGCCATCGTTGACAATTCCATTGTCATAATGGAAAAGCTTGAACGCCGCAGGCATTATCTTAACATCAGAGCCTACTCTTGCGAGGGTATAACCGTCTCCGGGAGCGTAGGCATCCGGGATCTCGATATGGGAGATATCCGCTTTCTTAGCAGTAAGGACAGTTGTGTTCGGCTCAAACTTCTGAGGGGAATACCAATTGTCACCGTCAATAAGGCTTATACCAAGTGTTTCAATTATCTCACCTGTTACAGTCACAGGTGTGAAATCGGGCGTTGTGTAAAAAATATTCGATGTATTCCATGTATTTTCAGCGATAATATTTTCGGCAGTTATGGAATTTTTGCCTGTTAACAAGAGTGCGGCATTTTCAAAAATAAGATTTTTATTTTTTGCAGTATTATTAAACTTAACAGTACATTTTATATCAACATTTTCAAAATTATTTACCGCATAATTGGCAGTATACACCATACTGGTACCTAAGGTAGGTGCATAAAATACGATCGTCGATTTAGTCGAGCCGTTAATGGCTGTGAGCGTATCGGAACTGAGTTCGGAAACCGTCATATCATACTTGGTCGTGATAGTGAAATTGGCAGGACTGCCGTTTTTCTGCGACTCAAGCTTTATATCATAGAAATTCATGTCGCCCGTAGCAGTAATATTACCCGTGAACTTCAGCGTGAATGTATTGTAATAGCTGTCAAAATCTATTCTTTTGTATGTTCCTGCCTTTGGCATTGTGAACGCGCCGCCGATATCTGCATCGGAAAGAAGATCGATTGTATAGATACATTCCTTATCCGTCTTTGCTGTTTCGGCGATCTTTGCGAGAACATCAGACCAAAGTGCATAAGTGCCGTCATCGACAACCTTCGTATTATTCTGATGAGAAAGCTTGAATGCCGCAGGCATGATCTTAACGTCAGAGCCTACCCTTGCGAGGGTGTGATCAGCTAAAACCTGCTTTTCGGGAACGCTTTCATCAGCCACCTTGATCGTGGAAAGGTCGACTGTCTTTGATGTGAGGACAGTTGCGCCCGACTCAAACTTCTGATACGAAGTGTGGTCATCACCGTCAACGAGTGCAAATTCGAGCGGTGCGTCTTCAAGCGTGATATTCCCCGTTACATTGAGCGGTTTGAAGTCATTTGTTGTGTAATAGATCGTTGCTTTTCTATTATTGATATTCTTTACGGTCACAGGAGCTGTGCCTATATATATTTTTTGTGCCACTCCCCTAAGTTCAAGGGTATCGACATTTACGGTATTCTTAAATTTGCTCCCAATCGTTGGTATTAATTTACCGAATTTGTTTATCGCAAAATTTACATCATTTACTTCGTTCGGATCTTCGTTATTCGAATTTACACTAAGCAATACGAGTGTTGATTTAGCCGAACCGTTGATCGCCGTGAGCGTATCGGATCGTACACCGAGACGTAACGCATAATCGTTGCCGACTGTTATTGTGTAATTTGCAGGTTCAAAGGCATCTTTGACCTTTTTCTGTGATTCGATCCTGATCCAATTGAAAGCTGTATTACCTGTAAGGGCAACATTTCCCGTAAATTTAAGGGTCGGCATATTGCCGTCTCTTGTGCCATCTATATAAAACGATTTGTATGTTCCTGCCTTTGGCATTGTGAATGCACCGCCGATATCGGCATCGGAAAGAAGATCGATTGTATAGATACATTCCTTATCCGTTTTTGATATTTCGTCGATCTTGGCGAGAACATCCGACCAGAGCGCATAAGTGCCGTCATCGACAGTCTTCGTCTTATAATGAGAAAGCTTGAATGCCGCAGGCATGATCTTTACATCAGAACCAACTCTTGTGAGGGTATACTCAGCAGAACCCTGCTTTTCGGGAATGCTGCTGTCTGCGATCTTGATGTTGGAGATGTCCGCTTTTTTAGCAGTAAGGACAGTCGTGTTCGGCTCAAACTTCTGATACGAGAGTTTATTATCACCGTCAACAAGTGATATTACAAGTGGTGAACTGCTGTCTGCAATTATCTCTCCCGTTACGGTAACAGGCGTAAATTCAGGCATTGTGTAAACGATACAACCTCCCATTGCTGTGATATTTTCTGCTGTTATGGAGTTTTCGCCTACATATACCATACCTGTCTCTATAAAGAGATTTTTGGTTTTTACTGTGTTGTTAAATTCAATGAAATTTACTGTATTAACAGTTCCAAAGTTGTTGATCGAATAATTTATAGCAACGCCGCTGCCAATTCTAAACTTTGATTTTGCCGAGCCGTTGACAGCTGTGAGCGTATCAGAACAAATTCCGCTGAATGTCAAATCGTAATTGGTCGTGAGTTTGAAGTTGGACGGCTCATAACCATTTTTACCAATTTTTTGTGATTCAAGTTTGGTGTTTTGGAAGATCAATTTGCCTGTAGCGTTGATATTTCCCGTGAAATGAATTGTTCTCAGAACAGACTCACCGTGGTTATCACCGCAGATATTCAGCACTTCGTATGTCCCTGCTTTAGGCATTGTGAACGCACCGTTCAGATCAACATCGTCTGAAAGAAAAACATTGTAGCCAATGGTTTTGTCTGTCTTTGCATTTTCTTCAATTTTGGCAATAACATCTGACCAGAGCGCAAATGTACCGTCGTTAATGTGGTTCATCGTTGCCGTGTCAAAATGAGAAAGCTCGAATGCCGCAGGCATGATCTTAACGTCAGAGCCAATTCTTGTGAGGGTATACTCAGCAGAACCCTGCTTTTCGGGAATGCTTTCGTCTGCGATCTTTATCTTGGAAAGGTCGGCTGTCTTTGATGTGAGGACAGTTGCGCCGCTTTCAAACTTCTGATACGATTTAATGTTGCCGTCATCAGCAAGTGCGATCGTGAACATTGCACCATCGTCCAACTGAATGATATCTCCCGTCATATTAACAGGCGTGAAGTCCTTTGTCTTGTAAACGAGCTTTGCGCCTTTCATTATTTGGATATTTTCCGTGGAAACAGTGCTTTCACCAACATATACGGTCGCAGTCGGTGCGAGGTTGAGAGTTTTTGCTTTTACGGTGTTTCTGAACTCGACTGCCCAACCCATCGAAACAAAATCGGTGCAGTTTACCGCATAGTCAATGACATGCGGAGTGTCTGCAGTAGTTGAGCCTGTAAATGAGATATTAGCACCCTTTGAACCGTTGACTTCGGTGAGCGTGTCGGAATATACGTCGCAAAAATTAACATAACCTTTTATTGCTGCTGTGATCCTGAAGTTGGCAGGCTCATAGCCGTTTTTGCCCATTTTCTGCGATACAAGTCTGAGCGAGCTAAGACCTGTTGAACCTGTAATGGTGATATTTCCCGTAAATTTAAGAGTGTAGATCTTGCCATACTCACTTTTGAGGCTGAACTCACTGAATGTTCCTGCTTTAGGCATGGTGAGTGCACCATTTGCATCGGCATCGGCAAGAAGTGTAACTGCGTATGCATTGTCCTTATTTGCCTTTGCAAGCTCGTTGATCCTGCCGATTACATCAGACCAAAGCGTAAATACTTCTATGGTGCTTTCCTGTGCGTTGTAGTCATAATATTCAAGCTTGAACGCCGCAGGCATTATCTTAACGTCAGAGCCAACTCTTGTGAGGGTATATTCAGCAGAACCTTGCGTTTCGGGAATACCTTCATCTGCTGCCTTGATCTTGGAAAGATCAACCGTCTTTGATGTGAGGACAGTTTCGCCAGACTCAAACTTATAATATGAAGCGCTGCTTCCAATGATCATTTCGATCGGTGAGCCGCCGTCAGTGAGCGTGATATCCCCGGTTATATTGAGCGGCTTGAAGTCCCTTGTTGTATAATAGATCGTCTGACCGTTCGCATTGATGATATTCTTTACGGTCATCGGAGCTGTGCCTATATACACTTTTTTTGAATTCTTAAGATCAAGAACATCGGCAGTTACGGTATTCTTGAATTCAATATCTGTATCATTATTTAGCTGTACAGTGCCGAATTTGTTTACCGCAAAGTCAACGGCTTTTTGTCCGTTCATTATCTCAAGCTTTGATTTAGCCGAACCGTTAATAGCCGTGAGCGTATCGGAGCTGAAACCATTGACAGAAAGTACATAATTATTACCTGCTGTTATCGTATAATTTGCAGGCTCAAAGGCATTTTTGACTTTTTTCTGCGATTCGAGCTTGATATAAGAGAAATATGTATCTCCTGTAAGAGTAATATTTCCGGTAAATTTGACAGTCGGCACATTTTCATTTGACGAAGAAGATATATCAAGTTGTTTGTATGTGCCTGCTTTCGGCATTGTAAGCGGACCGCCGATATCGGCATCGGTAAGAACCTCAACGTTAAAACGCAGGTTTTTATTTTTATTTGCGTTGATCGTTGCTATAACGTCCGACCAGAGTGCAAATTTGCCGTGATAAACGCCATTATTAGGATCTAAACTTGTCGGGTCATACTGCATAAGCTCAAATGCCGCAGGCATAACCTTTACATCAGAGCCGACTCTTACAAAGATATATTCAACAGAATCCTGTGTATCGGGAACGCAGTTATTGCTTACCTTAAGCTTTGAAAGGTCGGCAATCTTAGCCGTGAGGACAGTTGTATTGTTGTCAAATCTAAGAGCCTTGTCGCCGCTGTAATAAGCAATGGTGATACTGCTGTTATCGCCGCCGATAATATCGCCGGTTACGGTCATCGGCTTGAAGTCACCGCTGTCATTTCTGTAAATGATCTGTGCGCTGCCGTCGGCTGTTACGTTTGTAAAGGAAACGGCGTTGTTGAGTATCTGTATCGATGAATCGTCGTCAAGCACAAGCTCGGTCGCCTTTACTGTGTTTGTGAGGGCAGTGTGACCGTACAATTTTACCTTGCCGAAGCCGTTGATCTGCGCTTTTACTTCGGTAGGATAATTGGCGTTGTCATTTCCGTATAGTGAAAGCGAGGATTTAGCCGTACCATTTATAGCGGTGAGAGTGTTTGACTCTAACGAAGTAACATAAAGGTCATAATTTGCGGTGATAGTGAAGTTTGCGGGTTTGCCGTTCTTTGTTGATTCAAGACCGATATTATAAAATCTTGTTTCGCCTGTGAGGACAATATTTCCCGTGAATGTGAGCGTATGGTCGCTGAATACGCCGCCCGATATCATCAGTGAACCGAAAGTGCCTGTCTTAGGCATTGTGAACGCGCCGTTTATATTGGCATTGTCAAGAAGCTCTATCTCATAATCGGCTGTACTGTCATTTATCACTGCGAGAACATCGCTCCAGAGTGCAAATTTTCCGTCGTCGATGCTCTTCTTTTCGGAGTTCATGTGGCTGACCTTGAACGCCTGAGTCATCACCTTTATTTCAGAACCGACCCTTGCAAGAACGCTGTTAGCAGGTACATTATTCTTAATGAGAGTTATTGCTGAAAGATCAGCTTTTTTTGATATGAGAACCGTCATATTGTTCTCAAGACCTGTGAATGGTCTTCCTATTTTCAGAGGATCAGAGTTGTTCGCAAGAATGATATTTTCCGTTACACTGACAGGCTTAAAATCACCTTGATAACTGATCAAACCGCCGTTATTGACAATATTTGTTACGGTCACAGCGTTTTCGCCCGTGTATAACGTAGAGTTGTCACCAAAGACAAGATTTACTGCATTTAATGCATTTGTTAGTTCAACTTTATTTTCAATATTTACATTGTTGAATTTGTTTATTGCAAATTTAATATTATCGGGATTTACGAAAGTAGTTCCGTAAAGATAGAGATCGTTTTTGCCCGAACCGTTTACGGATGTGAGCGTTGAGGAAGCAAGACCCACGATACCAAGCTCATAGTTTGTCGTTATTGTGAAATTCTTGTTTGATTCAAGGGCTATATTGTGGAAAACTGTTTTGCCCGTGAGGGTGAGATTGCCCGTAAATCTGATCACCTTGTTAAAGCCTGAGAAGGTCAGCTGGCTGTATGTGCCTGCTTTAGGCATAACGAAAGTGCCGCCGATATTATCATTGTTCAGAACAGAGATATTGTATTCTTCGGTCGGGTCTGCTTTGCCGTTGATATAATTGAGAACATCGAACCAAAATACAAATGAATATGTTCGGCCGCCGTTCTTGCTTGTAATAGTATATTTGGTTTCGGAAAGCTTGATTTCCGAACCGTTCTTTACAAAAGCAGTGTTCTCCGATGGCTTGCACTCGTCAGCAAGACGCAAGTCGATCAGATCGATATTGTTGGAAATGAGCAAGGTTTTGCCAACCTCAAATTTTTTGTAAACGGAATGGTCGCTGCTGTCCACAAGAGCAAATTTTAAAATATTATCCGTTTTTCCCGTTATGGTAAGAGGTACAAAATCATCAGTGGTATAGGCAATGACCTTGTCGTCTGTACCGCTAAATCTGATATCCTGTACTGTTACCGCTTTATTGCCTATATATATAGGTGTTCCCGCATCAAGCTCTCTAACATTTACGGTATTATTTAATTCAGTATTTCCCTTTATAGTGAGAATGCCTATATTGTTAACAGCATAATCAATGGATGTAATTTCACTCTGTTCAAGAGTAAGTATAGAACTTGCTGCGCCCTTATTATCATCGTAAACTTCTGTGATCGCATCCGATAATGTTTCATCTTCAAACAACGTAAGTGTACGACCGTTCAGTTTGATCCTATATCCATTATCATTTTTTGATGCAAAACGAATGCCGTGTCTTAGCTGCAGATCGCCTGTAAGTTCAATATCCCCCGAAAACGTCAGCTGCTTTGGTGAAAACTGATCTTCAACTTGTAATAAAAGTTCGTTGTATTTGCCGTTTTGCGGCATCGTGAAGCTGCCTATATCAGCGTCTTTAAGAACCGTTATAATATGGGAGCCTGCTTTATAGGGATTTGCATTGATATAAGCAATAAGATCGTCCCAGAATGAGAATGTCTCGGTCTTATCGCCGTATTTAAGCTCAAATGTCGGCTCTCCGACCTTTATCTGCGAACCCGACTTGACAAGAGTGCTGTCCTCTGACGGGCGGCTGGAGCCAAGTATGCCGAATACCGAAGCATCAGCTATCTTTGCATTGGCGAGAACCGCACCGTTTATAAATTCGCCGTCATCAAAACTCTGATCGTCCGTGTAGTTTGCGAAAAGTATCGGCGAATTTGCGTGGCTGAGTGTAACATTTCCGTTTACTGTAATAGGTGTAAAATTTTCGCCAATATAGGCAATATAAGCTATTCCGTTTGTCCGGATATTCGTTACGGTAAATGTGCCGTCTGTTATATTCGCTGTCGCCTGAGACTCAAATTCAAGATCAGTCGCATCAACATCTTCACGGAATACGATCAATCCATCTATCAGGAGACTGCCGAATTTGCTTATTGCATAGCTGATGTTGTAGCGTATTTCATTCTCGTTATTTTCATACTTCCTGATAGTGAGCTTTGAGGAAGCTGTGCCGTTCAGAGCAGTGAGCGTATCGGAGAAAAATCCGTTGACTTCAAGATCTTTTTTCGCTGTAACAGTAAAACCTTTTGCAGCCGTGGATTCGATCTTTACATTCACAAACGAAGTGTTTACGGGAAGTGTAAGAGCAGAATCAGAGATAGTGAGAGTCTTAGCTTCACCGCTTTCGCTTGATACAAGAGTAAAGCTCTTTGCCGTTGTCGGGAAAGTGATGTTCTGCTCGGCAACATCACGGCGAAGAACGATATAATAATCGCTGTTTCTGTCAGTCATAGCCTTGACAACATCGCTCCACGCTGCACAGGAAACACCGTTTTCATTGTTTGTATATGAATCATAGTCGGGGTAAACATAGTAGACGTTGTTTAAGACCTTTTCTGCCTTAAGGTTGAATGTTGCTTCTCCCCTGCCTGTATCATAGTTATAGATCACAGTGTCCCCTTCAAAATCATAAAGGGTGCTGTCTTTGAGCTTTGCGCCGCTGATATGCAGCATACGGGATACATCAAGTCCGTAGTCAGCGAGCTTTTTGAGGTCATATTCGCCGTCGACAACGCCGATATTCATCGTATTGCCGTGTGTTGCCAGAGTAACAGAAGACGCAGTGCAGTTAGTCAGATCAACAGCAGCAAGGCTGTTCTTGCTAAGATTAACATTTGTAAGCGCCTTGTTAGCTGAAAGATCAATAGAAGTAAGACCGCAGCTACTGAGAACGAGGGTCTTAAGGGCAGTATTTGCCGAAATATCAATGCCATTCGTAAGTGTCGTATTTCTGATATCAAGGGTAGTCAGCTTAGTATTGTTGCTAAGATCAAAGGAATGGATATCTATACTATTGACAGCGAGAGATTCAAGATCTGTAAGCGATGTCAGATCCATTTCCGAAACAGGGCAGTAATCGATAGACAGGATCGCCAACCCCTCGGGAAGAACCACACGTTTCAGCATATCGGAATTGACTGCATGAAAAGAATGGAGATTTGTATTCTTGGAAACATCGATCTCTTTGATATATCCGAGATCCGATATGCGCAAAGTATCAAGCTGAGTGAAATACTCAATGCCTTCCATATTCTCAAATTTCTGATCAAGGAATTCAACATCCTTGACAGCAGCAATCTCGCTTTCCGAAAGCATACAGTCATTGTCGGTATCGAAATTATTCGAAACATAGCCGCGGAATAAATCATCGGGAAAGTGAGTGTTATCAACAGCAATGCCGTCGGTATCGGTTTCATCACCGCCGTCACCGTCGGAGTCGTCTGCATCATTGCTGTCGTTAGAGTCGTCGTTATCGCCCGTGTCGTCAGTATTGTTTGCATCATCGCCATTATCGTCGGAGGGGCCAGCATTATTTGAGCCATCACCGCCATTGTCATCGTCCGAGCCGTTGCCATTGCCGTCGTTATCATTATTGCCATCTCCGTTGGTGTCGGAGGTGTTCTCGGGGTCGTTGCTGTCATCATCAATTGTCTGCGTAAATGAAGTGCTGTCCGTATCAGCCGCATAAGCGCTTATCGGCAGTATAGCCGTCTGCGTAAAGGCAATGGAAAGCGCGCATATCGCAGCCGTCAGTCGTTTGAATCGCATAGATCGCATAGTATCGTCCTTTCATAATATAAAAAATGGTAATTTCTGTCCCTGTTTTTTAAAACATTATTATTGTATCAATTATATCA